>CAXTCO010000057.1:0-11960 GCA_964242255.1 uncultured Caulobacteraceae bacterium
GCCCGGCGGGGCGGCGGCGGCCGAAGGCGGCGTGGCGGACGCGGGTGCGGCGGACGGGCGCGCGTCCTGCAGCGACAGGCTCGCCAGGAGGAGGAGGAGGATCATGACGCCTGTCTAGCGGGCGCGGGCGCGCGGGGGAACGGCCGCACGCCCGCGCGGGGCGCCCATGCGCAAGGCCGGCCGGACGCCGGCGGGGCGAGGGCGCTTGCCTCCGCCGCACCCCGGCGTCACACGGCGGGCGTGGAGATCACCGACGCGCCTTCGCCCAACTCCGACGCGCGACGGGGGCCTCCGGACATGGTGGTGCTCCACTACACGGGCATGGCGACGGGCGCCGCCGCCCTGCAGCGGCTGTGCGACCCCGCCGCCAAGGTCAGCGCCCATTGGCTGGTGGAGGAGGACGGGCGCGTGTTCCGCCTCGTGCCCGAAGCGCGGCGCGCGTGGCACGCGGGGGTGTCGTCCTGGCGCGGCGAGCGCGACGTCAACGCCGTGTCCATAGGGGTGGAGATCGTCAATCCGGGCCACGAGCACGGCTACCGCCCCTTTCCGCAGGCGCAGGTGGACGCCGTGTGCGCCCTGCTCGACGGCGTCCGGGGCCGCTGGAGCGTGCCAGACTCCCGCATCCTGGCGCACTCGGACGTGGCGCCGGCGCGCAAGGAGGACCCCGGCGAGCTCTTTCCTTGGGAGGAGCTGTCGCGGCGCGGCCACGGCCTGTGGGCGGAGCCGGCCGCCTCGCCCGGCGAACCCCTGGCCGAGGGCGGGGAGGGAGTGGGCGTCTTCGCTCTCCAGGCCGGCCTGACGCGCCTCGGCTACGACCTTCCGCCGAGCGGCCGGTTCGATGCAGACACGGCGGTCGTGGTGCGCGCCTTCCAGCGCCACTGGCGGCCGTCGCGTGTCGACGGCGCGGCGGACGGCGAGACCCGCGCAAGGCTGGTGGCGCTGCTCAGGACGGCGGCCTAGCGCGGCGGGAGGGGCCTCGCCGCGCGCGGCGGAGCGAAGCGGCGAGCCGCCCCGGTGGCCCAGGCGCCTTGCGCATCTCCTCGGTGAAGGCTGCAGCCTGACCGCTTGGCGGCGTCGGCGCTCCGTGTTGACGCGGTTGCCGACCTCCGCCACACCGGCGGCGGGCCAGACGGCCGGGCGGTCGCGGCGTCTCACCAGCAGGCGCCGAGGAAAGTCCGGGCTCCACGGCGACAGGGCGGCGGGCAACGCCCGCCGGGAGCGATCCCAGGGACAGCGCCACAGAGAACAGACCGCCGCTCCCTCGGGAGCGGTAAGGGTGAAACGGTGGGGTGAGAGCCCACCGGGGACCGCGCGAGCGGGACCGCATGGCAAGCCCCGCCCGGAGCAAGACCGAATAGGGGCCGCGCGCCTCCCGCGTGTGTAGGGGAGGCAGGACCGTCGCCGGTCCGAGCGGCCCGGGTGCGTCGCGAGAACCCGTCCGCAAGGGCGGGTCCAGAGGAATGGCCGCCGCGTCCTGCGCTTTCGGGCGCGGGGCGGCACAGAACCCGGCTTACAGGCCGTCTGGCCCACTCGCTTCGAGAAAGGAGGGCTCACCCCCCTTCCGTCGTCCCGGCGGGGGCCGGGACCCGGGCCCGCCCGCGGTCTCACGCCAAGCGCGGGGAGGGCGGCTCCCTGGATCTCCGCTCCCCGGACCTGGGTCCCGGCCTTCGCCTGGACGAGAGGGGCAAGGTTTTCCCGTCCGGGCGGTCGCAAGCACCGCCGCACCCGATCCCGAAAGCACCCGTCGCAGCAGACTCTTGTGGAGAAGCTGTGAACCTCCTGTTCACCATGTCGGGACGACTCTGCCGGGCGTCAGGAACGCCGGCTGGAGCGCGGCTCGGTGTCATTGCCGCCCATTTCAGCCCATGTTAACCCAATCGCCGCGGGCGTTCGGGATGCGGCGTGTTCCTCTCCACCTACGAGAAGCAGCTGGACGGCAAACGGCGCCTCGTCGTGCCCGCCGACCTGCGCGCGCTGGCGGGCGGGGAGGGGGTGTGGCTGTTCCCCTCCATCGAGGCGGACTGCCTGGAGGGCGGCGGGCAGGCGCTGTTCGACCAGTACCGCGGCGTCATCGACGGGCTGGCGTTCGGCGACCCGCTCCGCTCGGCGCTCGAGACGGCGGTCTACGCGGGCATGAGCCGGCTCCCTTTCGATACGGCCGGCCGCATCGTGCTGCCCGAGGAGCTGTGCGCCGAGTTCGGCCTGGGCGCGGAGGTGGTGATCGCGGGCCTCGGCGACCGCTTCCAACTGTGGGACCGCGAGGCGTTCCGCGCCCATCGCACCGCCCAGCGCCTGGCCGCGCGCGAGGGCCTCGCCGCCTTCCGCAACCGCGAGAGGGCGAAGGCGTGACCGCGGCCCCGCACGTCCCCGTGATGCTGCCGCAGGTGCTGGAGGCCGCCGCGCCGCTGGACGGCGCGCATGTGGCGGACATGACCTTCGGCGCGGGCGGCTACAGCCGCGCCTTCCTGGAGGCCGGCGCCCGCGTCACCGCCTTCGACCGCGACCCCTCCGCCGCCCGCTTCGCCGCGCCGCTCGCCGCGGAGTTCCCCGGCCGTTTCGAGCTGGTGGCGCGCCCTTTCGGCGAGCTGCTCGAGGCTTGGGGCGACCGGCCCGCGCCGGACGCGGTGGTGTTCGACGTCGGCGTCTCCTCCATGCAGCTGGACGAGGCGGAGCGCGGCTTCTCCTTCCTGCGCGACGGCCCCCTCGACATGCGCATGGCGGCCGAGGGCTCCACCGCGGCCGACCTCGTCAACGGCGAGGACGAGGCGGAGCTCGCGCGCATCCTCTACGAGTACGGCGAGGAGCGGCGCTCGCGGCGGGTCGCCTGGGTGGTGGCGCGCCGGCGCGAGGAGACCCCCTTCACCCGCACCGCCGACCTCGCCGAGGTGGTGGAGCGCGCCCTCGGCGGCCGGCGCGGCGCGCCCACGCACCCGGCCACGCGCACCTTCCAGGCGCTGCGCATCGCGGTGAACGACGAGCTCGGCGAGCTGGAGCGCGGCCTCGCTGCGGCGGAGCGCCTGCTGGGCGACGGCGGCCGACTCGTGGTGGTCACCTTCCATTCCCTGGAGGATCGGATCGTGAAGGCGTTCCTGGCCGGCCGCGCCGGCCGCACGCCCGCAGGCTCGCGCCACCTGCCTCCCACGGCCGCCGGGCCGGAGCCGACGTTCCGCCTCGTGCGCACGGGCGCGCTCGCCGCGTCCGACGCCGAGGCCGGCGCCAATCCGCGCGCCCGATCCGCCAAGCTGCGCGCCGCGGTGCGCACGGCCGCGCCCGTCCCGTCCCGGAGCGCCGCCTGATGCGCTGGATCTCGCGCCTGTTCGCCCGGCGCCTGCGCGGCTTCCGCCTGGTGGATCTGGCCGCGTTCGGGTGCCTCCTCGTGCTGGCCACGGGCGTCTACCTGTCCAAGGCGGGCGCGGGCCGCGAGGCCGGGCGCGTGGCCGAAGTCGACGACCAGATCGCCGACGAAGGGCGCAAGCTGCGCGTGCTGCGCGCAGAAGCCGCCCACCTGGAGACGCCCGCACGGCTGGAGCGCCTGTCCGCCTACGTCGGCCTGCAGCCCGCGCAAGGGCGCCAGGAGGCGCCGCTGGAGGCGCTGGGCGATCTCGTGCGCCACCCCGCGCCTGCGCCTGCGCTCCTCCCGCCCAAGGCGCCCGAGGAGGGGCCACGTTGAGCGTCGACGCCCAGCCCCGGCCGACCTGGAGCCTCGGCTCCGCCTGGCGCCGCGCCGTGAACGCCGTGTGGACGCTGGAGCACGCCTTCGAGCGCTCCCGCGCCGCCGACCGCCCGGTGGACGACACGCGCCTGCGGATCTTCCTGGTGCTGTGCCTGTTCGCCTTCGCCTTCGTCACCGTGGCGGTGGTGGCGGCCAAGCGGGCGATGTGGCCGCATCCGGGCGCGGGCGAGTTCGCCGCGCCGACACCCGCCGTGGCCCGCGCCGACCTCGTCGACCGGGAAGGCCGGCTCCTGGCCGTCGACCTGACCCACTACGGCCTCTACCTCGACCCGCGGGAGATCTGGGATCCGGCGGAGACGCGCGCCGCCCTGCGTCGCGCCCTGCCGCGCCTGCCGGCCGACCGCCTCGACCACGCCCTGAAGGGCCGCCGCCGCGAGTACCTCGTCGGTGCGCTCACCCCCGCCGAGCACGACCGCGTGAACGAGCTGGGCCTGCCCGGCGTGTCGTTCGAGGAGGAGAGCCGGCGCGTCTACCCCCTTGGCCAGACGGCGGGGCACCTGATCGGCTTCACGGACGCCGGCGGCCACGGCCTCTCCGGCGCCGAGCGCGCCCTGGACGGCGCCGTGCAGGCGGGCGCGGCGGCGGGGCGGCCCGTCGCGCTGGCCCTCGACCTGCGGGTGCAGGCGGCGCTCGAGGACGAGCTGCGCCGCGGGGTGACCGAGTTCTCGCCGCGCGGCGCGGTGGGCGTCGTCACCGACGTCACCACGGGCGAGGTGCTGGCCATGGCCTCGCTGCCCGACCTCGACCCCAACGCGCCCGGCCGCAACGGGCTGGACGCCATGCTCGATCGCGCCGCCCAGTCGGTCTACGAGATGGGGTCGACCTTCAAGACCTACACCTTCGCCATGGCGCTGGACTCCGGGTCGGAGACCATGCGGTCGACCTTCGACGCCTCCAAGCCGCTGCAGATCGGCACGCGGCTGATCCACGACTACCACAAGGGCGGCCCGCCCATCCTGACCATGGACGACGCTTTCATCGAGTCGTCCAACATCTCGACCGCGAAGATGGCGCTGCACGCGGGCGGCGACCGGCTGCGCGACTACTTCGCCCGCTTCGGCCTGTTCGAGCCCGCCAAGGTGGAGCTGGCCGAGGCCGCGCACCCCTTCCTGCCGCGCCGGTGGGACGAGAACACGGTGGCCTCCACCAGCTTCGGCCAAGCGATCATGGTCAGCCCGCTGAACATGGCGGCGGGCGTCGGCTCGGTGATGAACGGGGGCGTCTATCACCCGCTGACGCTGCTGAAGCGCGAGCCGGGCGCCGCGGTCCCCGGGCGACGCGTGATCTCGGCGCAGACCTCGCAGCTGATGCTGGGCCTGATGCGCGACAACGTCACCCTGGAGCACGGCTCGGGCCGCAAGGCGGACGCCCTCGGCCTGCGCGTCGGCGGCAAGACGGGTTCGGCGCAGAAGGCGGGGCCGCACGGCTACGACAACAGCAAGAACGTCAGCTCCTTCGCCGCCGTGTTCCCCACGGATGGGCCGCCGGACGCCAAGCGCTACCTCGTGCTGGTGCTGTTCGACGAGCCGCACGCCACGCCCAAGACCTTCGGCTTCATCACCGCCGGCTGGAACGCCGCCCCCGTCGCGGGCCGCGTGATCGACCGCATCGCGCCCTTCCTGCACGTAGCCCGCGTGGTCACGCCCGCCACGGCCGCAGCCGTCCAGGCCCGCACGGGGGCCGCCGCCAAGCCGGTGGACGCGGAAGCGGCGACGGGGCCGCTCTGACGGTGCGCCTGTCCGACCTCCTGGCCCGCGCGCCGGGCCCCGTCGATCCGCAGATCGCCGGCGTCACCGCCGACAGCCGCGCCGTGCGCCCCGGCTTCCTCTTCGCCGCCTTGCCGGGGACGCAGGTGGACGGCGCCCGCTTCGTCGCCGCCGCCGTGCAGGCGGGCGCCAGCGCGGTGATCGCCGGCGAGGGCGCGGTTCTGGAGGCGCTGGCGCCCACCTACCGCTTCCGCGACGTGCGCCGCGCCTACGCCCTCGCCGCCGCGCGGCTGGCCGCGTCGCAGCCGCAGACGTGCGTGGCGGTGACGGGCACCAACGGCAAGACCAGCGTCGCCACCTTCGCCCGCCAGATCTTCGCCGCCCTGGGCCGCTCGGCGGCGAGCATGGGCACGCTCGGCGTCCAGACCTCCTCAGGCGAGGCGTTGACGCCCCCCGGCCTGACCACCCCCGACGCCGCCGAGGTGGCGCGCCTCGCCGCGGAGCTCGCCCGCCGCGGCGTGACGCACCTGGCGCTGGAGGCCTCCAGCCACGGCCTCGACCAGCGGCGGCTCGACGGGCTGCGCATCGTCGCCGGCGGGTTCACCAACCTCAGCCAGGACCACCTGGACTACCACGCCGACATGGGCGCCTACCGCGCCGCCAAGCTGGAGCTGTTCGAGCGCCTCGTGCCCCGCGGCGGCACGGCGGTGCTGAACGCCGACGTGGACGAGTTCCCCGTCTTCGCCGGCTTCGCCGTCATGCACGGGCAGACGGTGATGAGCGTGGGCGAGCGCGGCGAGGCCCTGCGCCTTGTGGAGCGCACGCCCGAGCCCTTCGGCCAGCGCCTCCTCGTCGACGCCGGCTCCGGCGCGCGCGAGGTGCGGCTGCCGCTGGCCGGCGCGTTCCAGGCGTCCAACGTGCTGGTCGCCGCCGGCTTGGCGGTCGCGGCGGGCGAAGACGCCGACGCCGTGCTCGCCGCCTGCGAGCGGCTGGAGGGCGCGCCCGGCCGCCTGCAGCGCGTGGGCGCGGGCGCGGCGGGCGGCGAGGCCTACGTCGACTACGCCCACACGCCCGACGGCCTGCGCACGGTGCTGGAGGCGCTGCGCCCCCACGTGCGCGGCCGGCTCGTGGCGGTGATCGGCGCCGGCGGCGACCGCGACCGCACCAAGCGCCCGCTGATGGGCGCGGAGGCGCACCGCCTCGCCGACCTGGTGATCGTCACCGACGACAACCCCCGCTCAGAGCCGCCCGCCGCCATCCGCGCCGAGGTGCTGCAGGGCGCTCCGGGCGGGCGCGAGGTGGGCGACCGCCGCGACGCCATCCGCGAGGCGGTGGCGGGCCTGCGTGACGGCGACGTGCTGGTGGTCGCCGGCAAGGGCCACGAGCAGGGCCAGACGGTCGCGGGCGTGGTCCATCCGTTCGACGACGTGACGGAGGTGCGCGCCGCCTTGGATGCGGCCGACGAGGCGTCCGGTGTCTGAGCCGCTCTGGACGTCCATCGAGATCCTGGCCGCCACGGCCGGTCGCGGCGTCGGTGCGCCGTTCGAGGCGGGCGGCGTCACCTTCGACACGCGCGAGCTCCGGCCCGGCGACCTGTTCGTGGCCCTCGGCGGCGCGCGCGACGGCCACGACTTCGTGCCCCAGGCGCTGGCCGCCGGCGCCGCGGCGGCGCTCGTCTCGCGCCCGGTCGGAGACGGGCCGCAGGTGGTGGTGGACGACGCGCTCAAGGCCCTGGAGCGCCTCGGCGCCGCGGCGCGCGACCGTTCGCCGGCGCGTCGGGCGGCGGTGACGGGTTCGGTCGGCAAGACCAGCGTCACGCAGGCGATCGCCGCGGCCCTGCGCCTCGCCGGGTCGGCGCACAGCTCGGTGAAGTCCTTCAACAACCATATCGGGGTGCCGCTGACCCTCGCCCGCATGCCGCGCGACACCGCGCGCGCCGTGTTCGAGATCGGCATGAACCACGCCGACGAGATCCGCCCCCTGTCGCGCCTCGTGCGACCGCACGTGGCTATGGTGACCAACGTCGGCCCCGTCCATACGGAGAACTTCGCCGACGGCGAGGCCGGCGTCGCCCGCGCCAAGGCGGAGATCTTCGACGGCCTTGAGCCCGGCGGCGTCGCCGTGATCCCCGCGGACGGGCGGTGGGCGGCGTCCCTGCGCGAAGCGGCGGAGGCGGCCGGCGCGCGGGTGCTCACCTTCGGCGCAGGCGAGGGCGCAGATGCGCGCCTGACCGCCTTCGAGCCGCGGGAGGAGGGCGCCGTGGTCACGGCGACGCTGCACGGTCGCGCGCTCCGCTTCCCGCTCGCGCAGCTCGGCGCGCACTGGGGGCCGAACAGCTTGGCGGTGCTGCTCGCGTGCGGCGAGCTGGGCGTGCCCGTCCAGGCCACGCTGGAGGCCCTGGCCGTCTTCGCCCCGCTCGCCGGGCGCGGACAGGAGCGGCGCGTGGGACTGACCGGCGGCGCGTTCACGCTGGTGGACGAGAGCTACAACGCCAACCCGGTCTCCATGCGCGCCGTGCTCGACACCCTCTCGCGCCGTCGGCCCGCGGACGGCGGCCGCCGCATCGCCGTGCTCACCGACATGCTGGAGCTCGGCCCGGAGGGCGAACGCCTGCACGCCGAGCTCGCCCCCGTCGCGGACGCCGCGGGCGTGGACGTCGCCTTCTCCGCCGGCCCTCTGATGCGCGCCTTCCACGACGCCCTGCCGCCCGAGCGCCGCGGCGCCTGGGCGCCCGACGCCGCCGCTCTCGCGCCGCTCGTGACCGCGGCGGTGCAGCCGGGCGACGTGGTGGTGGTCAAGGGATCGAACGGGTCTAAAGCATCCCTCGTGGCCCGGGCGCTCGCCGCCCTCGGCGGGGAGCCTTAGACAGCATGCTCTACCTGCTCTGGCAGTTCCTGGAGGCGCACCGGATCCATTGGTCCGGCTTCAACCTGCTGAAGTACGAGACCTTCCGCACCGGCGCGGCGCTGTTCACGGCGCAGCTGGTGGCGGTGGCCATGGGCTCGCGCTTCATCCGCTGGATCCGCGCGCGCCAGGGCCGCGGCCAGCCCATCCGCACCGACGGCATCGAGCGCCACGTGCTGGAGAAGGCGGGCACGCCCACCATGGGCGGCTTCATGATCCTGGCCGGCCTGATCGTCTCTACGCTGGTGTGGGCCGACCTGACCAACCTCTACGTCTGGATCGTGCTGACGGTGACGGCGGGCTACGGCGCGCTGGGCTTCATGGACGACTACGCCAAGGTGACCAAGCAGACGACCGCGGGCCTGTCCGGGCGGGCGAAGCTCGTGGCGCAGTTCGGCTTGGCCATCGTGGCGACGGTGCTGGTGGTGGTGTTCGGTGCGCGCGAGGCGGGGTCGCCGCACTTCGAGACCTCGCTGGCGTTCCCGGTGGTCAAGAACCTGCTGCTGAACCTCGGCGGGTTCTACGTCGTCTTCGGCATGGTGGTGATCGTCGGCGCGTCCAACGCGGTGAACCTCACCGACGGGCTGGACGGGCTGGCCATCGTGCCCGTGATGATCGCCGCCGCGGCGTTCGGCGTGATCAGCTACCTCGTCGGCAACCGCGTGTTCGCGGGCTACCTGGAAGTCTACTTCGTCCCGGGCTCGGGCGAGCTGGCGGTGCTGTGCGGCGCGCTGATCGGGGCGGGGCTGGGCTTCCTCTGGTACAACGCGCCGCCCGCCAAGATCTTCATGGGCGACACAGGCTCGCTGGCCCTGGGCGGGTGCCTGGGCGCCATCGCCGTCTGCACCAAGCACGAGATCGTGCTGGCCATCGTCGGCGGGCTGTTCGTGGCCGAGGCGCTCAGCGTGATGATCCAGGTCGGCTACTACAAGCGCACCAAGAAGCGCATCTTCCTGATGGCGCCCATCCACCACCATTTCGAGAAGCTGGGGTGGGCGGAGTCCACCGTGGTGATCCGCTTCTGGATCGTGTCGCTGGTGCTGGCGATCCTGGGCGTCGCCACTCTGAAGCTGCGATGAGCCCCGCTCCGTGATCCCCGTCCGCGGCTTCGAGGGGCGCACGGTGGCCGTCTTCGGCCTCGCGCGCACGGGCCTGACCGCCGCGCGCGCGCTCGTCGCAGGCGGCGCGCAGGTGGCTTGCTGGGACGACGGCGAGAACGGCCGCGCCGCCGCCGAGGCGGAGGACCTGCCGCTGGTCGACCTGCGCGAGGCCGACTGGACGCAGTTCGCCGCCCTGCTGCTCTCGCCCGGCGTGCCCCTGACCCACCCCGAGCCGCATTGGACCGTGCGCCGCGCCCAGGCCGCGGGGATCGAGATCGTCGGCGACGTGGAGCTGTTCGCCCGCACGGTGAACGCCCAGCCCGAGTGGCGCCGGCCCAAGGTGGCGGCCGTCACCGGCACCAACGGCAAGTCCACCACCACCGCGCTCCTCGGCCACATCCTGCAGAGCGCGGGCAAGGACGCGCGCATCGGCGGCAACATCGGCGCGGGCGTGCTGAGCCTGGAGGAGATGCACGGCGGCGCGAACTACGTGCTGGAACTGTCGTCCTACCAGCTCGACCTGACCTCCAGCCTCAAGGCGGACGCCGCCGTGCTGCTGAACCTCTCGCCCGACCACCTGGACCGGCACGGCGGCATGGAGGGCTACATCGCCGCCAAGCGCCGCATCTTCCGCAACCAGGGCGAGGCCGACACCGCCGTGATCGGCGTGGACGACCCCTCCTGCCAGCTGATCTGCACCGAGCTGACGGCGGCGGGCGGGCGCATCGTGCGCCCGGTCTCCTCCCAGCGGGCGCTGGGCCGCGGAGTCTACGCGCTGCAGGGCTTCCTCTACGACGCCACGGGGGAGCGCGCCGCCGACGTGGCCGACCTCTCCAAGGCCCTGGCGCTCCCCGGCCGGCACAACCACCAGAACGCCGCGGCCGCCTACGCCTGCGCCCTGGCGCTCGGCGTCTCGCCCACGGACGCGGCGCGGGCGCTGCTCAGCTTCCCCGGCCTGGCGCACCGGATGGAGGAGGTGGGGCGCCTCGGCCGCGTGCGCTTCATCAACGACAGCAAGGCCACCAACGCCGACGCCGCCCGCCAGGCCATGAGCGCCCTGCCGCGCTTCCGCTGGATCGCCGGCGGCCGCGCCAAGGAGGGCGGCATCGCCCCGCTGGCCGACCTGTTCGACCGGGTGGAGCGCGCCTACCTGATCGGCGAGGCCGCCCACGCGTTCGCCCGCACGCTGGAGGGCCGCGCGCCCGTTTCCCTGTGCCTGACGCTGGAGAACGCCGTGGGCGCGGCCGCCGCCGACGCCTCGGCGGGCGGCGACGAGGACGTGGTGCTGCTCAGCCCCGCCTGCGCCAGCTTCGACCAGTTTCCCGACTTCGAGGCGCGGGGCGACGCCTTCCGCGCCGCGGTGCTGGCGCTCGGCGCCGTGGCGGGGCCGGGACACACCGCCGCATCGACTTCCCAGTTCCTGTCGCTCACTCTTCCGGCCGAGCCTGCTTGAAGCTGGGCTCGCCGCGCCGCCGCCGAGCGAAGCTCATGGGGCCGCGCCACCCCAGCACGCCCTTCCATGACCGATCTCGCCGCGTTGCTCGCCACGGCGCTCGTCGCCTACGTCTACACCATGCGCGTGCAGAGGCCCTGACGGCCCGGCGGCGGACGGCAACGCCCGCTTAACCACGTCCGGCCAGGGTGGAGCGGGGCGGAGTCGCCGCCGCCCGCTCGCCCCTCCGGACGCCATGGCCTCGACCTACGCCCCGCACGCCTTCGCGCGCACCGACCGGTCGACGGTCGGCGTGTGGTGGTGGACCACCGACCGGCTGATGCTCGGCATCACCGCCGTGCTCATCGGGCTGGGCGTGATGCTGTCGTTCGGGTCGAGCCCGGCGGCGGCGGTCCGCACGCACATGCACGACCCGTTCCACTACGCCGTGCGCCAGTGCGTGTTCGGCATGCTGGCGGCGGTGATCGTCGTGGGCGTGTCCATGTTGTCGCCGCGGGGGATCCGGCGCGCGGCGTTCGGCATCTACGTCGCCATGATCCTGGTGATGATGGCCTTGCCGGTGCTCGGGCACTCGGCCAAGGGCGCGGCGCGCTGGATCGCTTTCGGCGGCTTCTCGCTGCAGCCGTCGGAATTCATGAAGCCCGCCCTGATCGTGCTGGCCTCCTGGATGTTCGCCGAGGCGCAGAAGGGGGAGGGCGTTCCTGGCGTCTCCATCGCCTTCGGCCTCTACGGCCTGGCCGTGGCGCTGCTCTTGATGCAGCCGGACGTGGGGCAGACGGTGCTGATCACCGTGGCCTTCGGCGCGTCCTTCTTCGTGGCGGGCGTGCCGCTGAAGTGGATCGCCATCCTGGGCGGCGTGGCGGCGAGCGGCTTCGGCGTGATCTACCTGACGTTCGGCCACGTGGCCGCCCGCTTCCACAAGTTCCTGTCGCCGGAGAAGGCCGACACGCACCAGGTGGACAAGGCCGCCGAGGCCATCGCGCACGGCGGCCTGCTCGGCGTAGGCCCCGGCGAGGGCATCATGAAGCGCCACGTGCCCGACCTGCACACCGACTTCATCTACT
>CAXTCO010000058.1:0-11957 GCA_964242255.1 uncultured Caulobacteraceae bacterium
GCCTCCACCCGCTCGCCGTCCACCGCGGGCCGGCGCGGGCGCGCGGGGGCGGCGACGGGGCCGGCGCTCTGCGACCAGGCGCAGTCGGCGGGCAGGATCAGGGTGGCGGGGCCGGGCGTCGGCCCCTGGCTCGCCGCCCACGCCTGCGCCGCCAGGGCGACGGCCTGATCCGGCGTCTCCGGCGAGCCCACCCAGACGGAGAGCGGCCTCGCCAGGCCGGCGATGTCGCTGGTCAGCGGCGCGTCGTGGATGCGGTGATGGGTGGCGTGGTCGCCGACGATGTTGACGATCGGCGCGCCCGCCCGCCGGGCGTTGTGCAGGTTGGCCCCGCCGTTGGCGAGGCCGGCCCCCAGGTGCAGCAGCACGGCGGCGGGCGTCTCCGCCACGCGGGCGAAGCCGTCGGCCGCCCCGGTCGCCACCCCCTCGAACAGGCACAACACGGGCCGCACGCCCGGCGCGCGGTCGAAGGCGGCCACCGTCTGCATCTCGCTGGTGCCGGGGTTGGCGAAGCAGGCGGTCACGCCGCAGTCGGCCAGGGTGCGCAGGATGGCTTCGGCGCCGTTCATGGGGTCACTCCGTCGGTGCGCGCCGCCCGCGGGCGAGAGCGCGAAGGATCAGCACCTCGTCGCCGCGGACGCGGAACAGGACGGTGGCGCGGCGCTCGAGAGCCGATCTGACGCCGCCGTCGCGCAGCGGCGTGCCTCGCTCGGGCGCGATGTCCAGGCCTGCGAGGTGGGCGCGAAGGCGGGCGAGGGAGTTCCGCGCCACCCTCTCGCTCCCGGCCCTGGCGGTCCGGTCGTCGAGCGCCTCCAGATCGCGTTCTGCGGCGGCCCGGAGGCGGACGACGTAGCGCTTCAAGGCGCAGCGCGCCGCGCCGTGCGTTGCTTGGCGCGCGCTTCGAGGCGGTCGAACACCGCATCCAGGGAGGACGTGGACTCCAAGCCTTCGTCGATGCGCCGTTCCCCCTCGTCACACTCGGCGACGATCGCCTTGCACTCGGGAGAGTCTTCGTCGACAGGGTCGAGGTCGAGGGCCGCCACCGCAGGCAGCGCGTCGACGCCGGCGGCGGCGACGTGAGACGCATGGGGATAGTCGCCCGAGACCACGTGGGCCTCGATCGCATCGGCGACCGTCTCGGGCAGGTCGAGCCCCAGGCGGCGGGTCGCGGGCATGGTCGGGCTCCTCCCCGCGATCATAGCACGACCACCGCCGCGTCTGGCGCGTCGGCGAACAGGCGGGCCAGCTCGGCCGGCCGGCGGGCTCGGGCCAGGGCCTGGTTCAGGTAGCCCTTGTCCGTGAGCTCGCCGGAGGCGGCGTCCGGCGCGCCCTCCAGCACGAGGGCGCGGACGATGCGGCCGCCGCCTTCGAGGGTGCGGAGCCGGTCGCGCACCGCCGCCCGCACCCCCGCGCTCGCGTGCGGCGCGCCGGCGTCCAAGCCGGCGCAGGCGTGCGCGTTGGCGAACAGCAGCAGGCCCACGCCGTCGCGGCCCTCGCCGCACACCACCGCGTCCGTCGCCAGGCCGCCGAGGGCGGAGAGCGCCGCCAGCCGCAGGGCGCCCGCCGCCACGAAGGCGCCCGTGGACAGCTTGAAGTTCTCCACCAGCCGCCCGTCGAACACCACGCCGCGCCCCGGCCGCTCCGGCTCGGCGAGCCGGCCCGCGTCGCCCGTCGCGTAGAAGCCCTCCTCGTCCACCGGCAGGGGCGCGATCGCGCCGTCCGGACCGCGGTAGCCGAGGGCGGTCTGCGCGCCGCGCACGCGCACCTCCAGCTTGCCGCCCCCCACGGGGGCGAGCTTCAGCTCCGTGCCCGCCACGGGCGAGCCCAAGAGGCCCGAGCGGTCGTTGGGCCAGCGCACGTTGGAGACGGTGGGCGTGGTCTCCGTCACGCCGTAGCCGGCGGCGAAGGTGATCCGTTCGCCGCAGGCGCGCACGGCCGCCTCGCCGATGCGCCGCAGCACGTCGGCGGGCAGGCCCGCGCCGCCGTACTGCATCACGCGCAGGCGGGCGAACAGGGTTCGGGCGAGCGCTCCCCCGTCGTCCGCACCGCCGCGCCCAAGGGCGTCGGCCAGGAGCGCCCAGCCGGCGGGCACCATGTTGAGGTAGGTGGTCTCCACCTCCGCGAGGTTGCGCAGGGTCTCGCCGAAGCGGGAGGCGACGGGCTGGCCCGCGTCGACGTGGAGCGTCCCGCCCCGGTGGAGCGCCATGTGCAGCACGCCGTGGGCGCCCAGGCTGTGGCTCCAAGGCGCCGAGTTGACCATCACCGGCGGGTCCGGGTCGTCGAAGCCGGCGGCGATCTGCGCGGCGTTCACCGCCAGGTTGGCGTGGCTGAGCGCCACCGCCTTGGGCGCCCCCGTGGAGCCGGAGGTGAGCAGCAGCTTGGCGACTGCCCCGGCTCCCCCCCGGTCGGGCGCGGCCGGCCCCGCCGACAGGCGCGGCAGGTCGGCCGGCCCGAACACGACCACGCCGGGCGCGAGCGGCGCCTGCGCCAGGGCGTCGGCGTAGGCGGCGGGGTCGTCCACGTAGACGGCGGCGGGACGAAGCAGGGCCAGGGCGTGGCGCAGGCGGCCGAGCTCCGCGCCGGGCAGCCCGTACTGAGGGGTGACGGGGGCCGCGGCGATCCCTGCCCGCAGGGCGGCGTAGGTGACCAGCGCCGTGTCGATCCCGTTGCGCGCCAGCAGCATCAGCGGCCGCCCCGGCTCCAGCCCCAGACCCGCAAGCCCGCCCGCCAGCGCGGCGACCCGCTCCGCCGCCTCCGCGTAGGCGAGCGTCCGCCGGCCCGCTCCGCTGCGCTCGCTCAGCCAGAGGCGCCCGCCGTCCCGCGCGGCCCAGTGGTCCAGCGGCGCGGCGGCGGTGGGATGGACGACGCCGACCGGGGCGGGGTTGGCGAGAACGCCCCCGCCGTCCGGCCCCGGCGTCCAGGTGACGAGGTCGGGGGCGTAGCGCGGGTCGCGCCAGGGCGCGCCGGCCGGGGTCACGCCGGGGCCAGCGTCTCGAGGAAGCGCAGGGGCTCGCCGCCGCCGGGCGCCGCGACTTCGCCGTCGCGCATCACGGCGCGCCCGCGGATCACCGTCGCCGTTGGCAGGCCCGTGACCTCCAGGCCGTCGAAGGGCGTCCAGCCGGCGCGGCTGGCCATGTCGGCGTGGGCCAGGGTGCGGCGCGCCTTGAGGTCGACGATCGTCAGGTCGGCGTGCCAGCCCTCGGCCAGGCGGCCCTTGTCCGCCAAGCCGAACAGGCGCTGCGGGCCGGCGCTGGTGAGATCCACGAAGCGCTCCAGCGAGAGCCGGCCGGCCGCCACGTGGGTCAGCATCACGGGAACCAGCGTCTGCACCCCCGGCATGCCGGAGGGCGAGGCGGGGTAGGGCCGCGCCTTCTCCTCGCGCGTGTGCGGGGCGTGGTCGCTGCCCAGGATGTCCACCACCCCGCCGGCGATCCCGTCGGCCCACAGGGCGGCCCGATGGCGGGCGTCGCGGATGGGGGGGTTCATCTGGGCGTAGCCCTTGAGCCGCTCGTAGGCCTCCGGCCCCTCCAGGGTGAGGTGCTGGGGCGTGGTCTCCACGCTGGCCACGTCCTTGTGGCCCCGCAGGAAGGCCATCTCCTCCGCGGTGGTCACGTGGAGCACGTGGATGCGCTTGCCGAGGCGCCGCGCGAGGGAGACCAGCCGCTCGGTGCACTGGATGGCGCTCTGGGCGTCGCGCACCTCCGGGTGGCTGGTCCAGTCGCCGGTGCGCGCCAGGGGCCGGCGCTCGGCCAGGCGGTACTCGTCCTCCGAATGGAAGGCGGCGCGCCGCACGACGTGCTTCAGGATGTCGGCCACGCCCGGGTCGTCGGGCACCAGCAGGGAGCCGGTGGAGGCGCCCATGAACACCTTGATCCCGCAGCAGCCGGGCAGGCGCTCCAGCTCGCCGAGCAGGTGGGCGTTCTCGTGGGTGCCGCCGACGTAGAAGGCGTGGTCGCAGTCCATGCGTCCGGCGGCGCGGGCCAGCTTGTCGGCGAGGGCCTCCGCCGTGGTGGTGGCGGGCTCGGTGTTGGGCATCTCGAACACCGCGGTGACCCCGCCCAGCACGGCGGCGCGCCCGCCGGTCTGCAGGTCCTCCTTCCACTCGAGGCCAGGCTCGCGGAAGTGCACCTGGGTGTCGATCACGCCGGGCAGGATCGTGAGGCCGCGGGCGTCGAGGGTCTCGGCGGCCGAAGCGTGGGCGAGGTCGCCGACGCGCGCGACCCGCCCGTCGCGCACGCCGACGTCGGCGGGGCCGCGCCCGGCGTGGTTCACCACCTCGCCGCCGCGGACGATCAGGTCGAAGGTCGGAGTCATGCCGAAGGCATAGCGCCGGAACGCCGGTCGCGCACGTGCCGGACGCGCCTCGCGTTCCCGCGTGAAACCTCGTCCCGCTCGTTCCCCGTCACATCGGCGCAGACCGGGACCCGGACGGCGAGCCGCGCTCGCAGCCGGCCTCGCGCGCGGTCGGGCCTGTGTCCCGGCCCCCGCCGGGAGGACGGAACGCAGGGAGGCGTGACCCCGCTCGGGAGGGTGGGGATGAACCGCGGTGGGCCGCCACCGTGCTCGGGCGCGTCAAGGCCGGAACGAAGCGGAGCCTGCGCAGCAGGTCGCCTTGACGCACCCGAGCACGGTGGCGCGCCCGCCTCCCCCGCTCCGCAAATCACCCTACGGTCGGGCGATGTCCGACGCGCGGCCCGGTTTCTACGAGTTCTTCGCCGGGGCGGGCCTCGCGCGCGCCGGGCTGGGCGGCGGCTGGCGGCCGCTGTTCGCCAACGACTTCGACCCCATGAAGGCCGCCGCCTACCGCCTCAACGGAGACGCCGCGCACCTGCGCCCCGGCGACGTGTGGGCGCTGCAGGCCGGCGACCTGCCCGGCCGCGCCGACCTCGCCTGGGCCTCCTCGCCCTGTCAGGACCTGAGCCTCGCCGGCCGGCGAGGCGGGCTGGATGCGGCGCGCTCCGGCGCGTTCTGGGGCTTCCACCGCCTGGTCGCCGCCCTCGCCGCCGAAGGCCGCGCGCCGCGGACGGTGGTGGTGGAGAACGTCTGCGGCCTGCTGTCCTCCCGCGGCGGCGGCGACTTCGCGGCCCTCGCGGGCGCCTTGGCGGAGCTCGGCTACGCGGTGGGGGCGCTGGAGCTGGACGCCGCCGCCTGGACGCCCCAGTCGCGCCCCCGCCTGTTCGTGACGGCGGTGCGCGGCGAGGTCGACCCGGCGCTGACGCAGCCCGCGCCCGGCGGCCCGTTCCACCCGCGGCGTCTGGTCGAGGCGGTGGAGCGTCTGCCCCTGGACGTGCGTCGGCGCACCGTCTGGTGGCGCCTGCCGCCGCCGCCCGCGCGCAACACGGCGTTGGCCGACCTGCTCGAGCCCGACGACGAGCTCGCCTGGCACCCGCCGGCGCGCACGGCGCGGCTGCTCGACCTGCTGTCGCCGCTGCACGGGGAGCGCCTGCGCGCGGGCGCCGGGCGGCGCGTGGGCGCCCTCTACCGCCGCACGCGCGTGGAGGGCGGGCGCAAGGTGCAGCGCGCGGAGCTGCGGATGGACGGCCTCGCCGGCTGCCTGCGGACGCCCGCGGGCGGCTCCTCGCGCCAGTTCGTGCTGGTGGCGGACGACGACGGCGTGCGCACCCGCGGGCTGACGCCGCGCGAGGCGGCCCGGCTGATGGGGCTGCCCGACGACTTCCGCCTGCCCGCCTCCACGACCGCGGCCCTGAAGGCGACGGGCGACGCCGTCAGCGCGCCCGCCGTGCGCTGGCTGGCGGCGCACCTCCTGGAGCCGCTGACGCTCGGGCGCGCGCGCCGGGCCGCCTGAGCGCCCCAGGCCGCCCGGGAGGCGCGGCGCCTCACAGTTCGCGCAGGTCGTCCGGGAAGGCGTTCACGCGCGGGCCGGTCGGCGGGAAGTGCGCGGCCAGGGCGGCGCCGCACACCTCCACCGCGTGGACGAAGCCGCCTCCGGTGACGCCGCCCCTCATGCCTGCGGAGACGGCGGCGGCGGCCTTGCGCCACTCGCCCTCGCCCACCCGGTCGTGGATCAGCTTGTCGGCCACCACCTCCACCCTGCGGTCACCCAGCGAGGCGTAGATCAGCACGCCCGTGCGCTCAGGGGCCGCCGCGAGCCCCGTGGCGGAGAACTGCGACATGGCCCCTTTATGCACCTTGGCGCGCTTCAGCGGCCCGGGCGTGAGGGCGCGGCGCACGGCGGGAACTTGGCCGGCCAGGAACACCGCCGCGAAGGTCAGCGCCTGCAGGCCCACGAAGGCGCCCACCGTGTCGAGCACCGTCGGCCCGGCGCCCCGCGCGGACGGCGCCTCCCACCCGCCGGTCCCGCCAAGGGCGGCGAGGTGCAGGGTGGGGTGCAGCCCGGCCCAGACCAGCAGGAACGGCAGGGCCAGCGCCGCCAGGGCCGCCCAGGCGACGGGGATCTCGGCGTAGTCGTCGGCCTCGGGCGCGAGCACGCACACGATCTCGCCGCTGGTGCCCTCCTCCGCGCGGCCGACGGCGGCGGCGATGGCGCGGCGGTCCTCGGCGGTGAGCGTCGTCTTGGCCATCACCAGCTCCCCGAGGCGCCGCCGCCGCCGAACGATCCGCCGCCGCCGGAGAAGCCGCCGCCGTCGCCCGACCCTCCGCCGCCGAAGCCGCCTCCGCCCCAGTCGTCGTCGCGGCCGCGTGCGCCCATGGCGCCCAGCGCCACCCAGGGCAGCCAGCCCAGGCCGCCGCCGCCCCCGCCGCGACGCCGGCCGAAGAGGGACGACACGACGAAGAACAGGATGATCACCCCGACGAAGCCCGGCGCGCCGCCCGATCGGCTGTGGCGCGGCCGGTCCTGCGTCTGCGCCGCTTGCGCGTTGGTCTGGCGGGCCTGGTCGTCGGGCAGGGCGAGCTGGTCGGCGATGGCGTCCGCCCCGTCGCGCACGCCGCCGTTGACGTCGCCGGCGTCCACCTTGGGCAGCACGCGCTGTTGCAGGATCACGGAGGACAGGGCGTCGGTCAGGGTCGCCTCCAGACCATAGCCGACCTCGATCCCGACCTTCTTCTCCGTGGGCGCGACCACGAGGACGACGCCCGTGTTCTTGCCCTTCTCACCGATTCCCCAGGCGCGGCCGAGCTGGTAGCCGTAGTCCTGCACGTCCAGGCCCTCCAGGGAGGGCACAGTGGCCACCACCAGCTGGCGGCCGGTGGACTGCTCCAGCGCTTGCGAGCGGGCGGTGACGGCCTGCACGGTGGCGGCGTCCAGCACGTGCGCCGCGTCCACCACCCGGCCGACGAGTGGCGGAAATATCGGAGCGGCTACGGTGGTCGTTGCGGAAATCGCAAATCCCGCAACGACCAACGCAATCCGCGCTAAACAGCGGATCATGACGTAAACCCATATACGCTTATCGGGCTACCAGCTTCCGCTAGCCCCACCGCCACCGCCACTTCCACCACCACCCTTGAAGGTGCCACTATCCCCACCCGATACACATTCGATCTCTTCATGCGTCAGCTCGACAGCTCGTTCCGAGTGAACAGCTTCATCTTTGTCAAGCATCACATAGCTCCATGGTCGCATGAAACCCGACTAGTAAGAATGATCATAGACACGTCATCTTGGCAAGATCATCGGTTCGGCGCTGTCGTCGTGGTGGAAGTGGAGGTCGTGCTCGCCCCCGGCATGGCGCTCGCGGCGGAGGGCGTCCCGCCCATGGGCGCCGGCCCCGTCGCCGCGGCGTTCCCCGCCGCGCCGCCCGCGGGCGGGATGTTGAACTGCACCGTGGGCGCCGTCTGCGCCTCGGCGGTCGCGGCGAAGGGCTGCGCCTCCTTCTGCCCGCCGTAGAGTGTCTTGGCCCACAGCACGGTGGGGAAGGTGCGCAGCGTCGTGTTGTAGTCCTGCACCGCGCCGTTGTAGTCGCGCACGGCCACCTGGATGCGGTTCTCCGTGCCCTCCAGCTGCGACTGCAGGGCCATGAAGTTGCTGTTGGTCTTCAGGTCGGGGTAGCGCTCCTGCACCACGAGGAGGCGGCCGAGCGCCTGGCCGAGCTGACCTTGCGCCTGCTGATACTGCGCGATCTTCTGCGGGTCGCTGACGTCGCTCGGCGACACGGTGATGCTGGTGGCCTTGGAGCGGGCGGTCTGCACGTCCACCAGGATGGCGCGCTCGTTGGCGGCCGCGCCCTGCACGGTGGCGACGAGATTGGGGATCAGGTTGGCGCGGCGCTGGTAGTCGCTCTGCACGTTCCCCCAGGCGGCCTTCACGGCCTCGTCCTTGGTGGGGATGGCGTTGATCCCGCAGCCGGCGAGGGCCGGGGCGGCGACGCCGACCGCCAGCAGGGTGAGTGCGAGGCGCGGGGTCGCGCGGGTCGCGGAGACGTGGGTCACGGATCGCATCCTCTGCGGCGGTGCGCCCCCGCACCGCCTTCCATGCGGCGGAAGCTAGGCGCGATCCGGAGCGGGATGAAGACGCTCCGGCTCGGCGGAGCCATTAAGTTTGGGACACCTCGACGGAGCCGTCGCGCTGGAAGGGGAAGAAGCCGGCGCCCAGGCCGAGCAGCCCCGTCAGCTCGTCCAGGGCCGCGCGGCCCTCGTCGAGGAGCTGCGGGTCGGCGAGGTCGGCGGGGTGCAGGCGGTCGCGCCAGCGGCGGCGGACGAGGGCCTCCAGGCGGCCGCGCAGCTCCGGCGTGAAGCGTTGCGCGCCGTTCGCGGCGGCCAGCTCCCCGGGGGTGAGCGACAGGCGCAAGCGCAGGCAAGCGGGGCCGCCGCCGTTGCGCATGCTCTCTCGCACCTGCGCGACCTCCACGCGGCCGATCGGGCCGTTGCCGTCGGCGAGGCGCGCGGCGACGGCGCGGGCGGCGGGTGAGCGCTCCACCTCGGCGGGGGCGACCAGCGCCAGCCGGTCCTCGCCCGGCGGCCGCACGAGCATGGCGTTGAACAGATAGGAGGAGACCGCCTCCGCCAGCGGCAGCTCGGCCTCGGAGACCACCACGAACTCCGGCGCGAACAGGCCGTCGGCCGCGCGGCGCACCGCCTCGTGCACGGCGGCGGTGTCGGCGAAGGCGGCCTCGTGGTGGAGCAGGCACGCCCCCGCGCCGACGCACACCACGTCGTTGTGGAAGGCGCCCGCCGCGACCGCACGGGCCGACTGGCGCGCGAACACGGGCCGGCGCACGCCGTGGCCGCGGGCGAGGGCGTGGGAGGCGGCGTCGGTCTGTCGCGCGCTCGACGGCTCGGCGGCCCCGCGGCCCCAGACGAACAGCCCGATCCCCTCCCCGCCCTCCGGGTCGGCCAGGCGCACGTGGTTGGCCGCGCCCTCGTCGGCGAGCCGCGCCTGCGCCGGCAGGGGCGCGTGGACGGCGAAGCGCGCCCGGTCGGGCAGCAGCGCGCGCAGGGCGCGGCGCGTCTGGGCGGGCTCCAGGCTGCGGTGCAGGTTGGAGAGGAGGTTGGCGGGGGTGAGGTGCACGCGGCCGTCCGCCGCGTCGGCGCTCGGCGTGACGGTGGCGGCGTTGGCGGCCCACATGGCGCTGGCCGAGCCGGCGGCGGCCAGCAGCTCCGGCGCGTCGCGGGCGGCGCGCTCCAGCACGCGGGCGTCCGGGCCGGTGAAGCCGAGGATGCGCAGGAACCGCACGTCCGGCCGCTCGTGCGGCGGCAGCACGAACTGCGGCAGGCCGAGCTGCGCCAGCCGCGCCATCTTGGCGATCCCCTGCAGGGCCGCCGCGCGCGGGTTGGAGACCAGCCCCTCGTTGGCGGCGCTGGCGAGGTTGCCCGTGGCCAGGCCGGCGAAGCTGTGCGTGGGGCCGACCAGGCCGTCGGCGTTCGCCTCGACCGCCCCGCCGCTCACATGAGACCTCGGATCTCGCCGGCCGTATCGCGCACGGCGTCGGCCTCGAAGCTGGCGACGGGATAGGCGCAGTAGTCGGCCGCGTAGTACGCGCCGGGGCGGCCGTTGCCGCTCTCGCCCAGGCCGCCGAAGGGCATGGCCGCCGCCGCGCCCGTCGTGGGCCGGTTCCAGTTCACCACGCCCGCCCGCGACAGGTTGAGGAAGCGCCGCCAAAGCTCGGCGTCGTCGCTGAGCAGGCCGGCGGAGAGGCCGAAGCGCGTGGCGTTCGCCGCCTCCACCGCCGCCTCGAAGCTCGCGACGCGACGCACCTGCAGCGCGGGGGCGAAGATCTCGCCGTCAGAGACGTCGACGCCGGTGACGTCCAGCAGCGCCGGGGTGACGAAGGCGTCGGACAGGCCGTCGGGCCGGCGGAAGGGGCGCACGGCGCGCGCGCCGTGCGCCTCCAGCCGCGCGGCGGCCGTGCGCGCCGCCGCCGCGGCGCGCGGGGAGATGAGCGGCCCCATGAACGGCTCGTCCGCCCCGTCCCACGGGCCGACGCGCAGCCGGTCGGAGAGGGCGGCCACGGCCTCCATCACCGACGCGCCCCAGGCGTCGTCCGGCAGGACGAGGCGGCGCGCGCAGGAGCAGCGCTGGCCGGTGGTGACGAAGGCGCTCTGCACCACCAGGGCGGCGACCGCCTCCGGATCGCCCGCATCCCAGGCCACCAGGGGGTTGTCGCCGCCGAGCTCCAGGGCGAGCGTCACCTCCGGCCGATCGACGAACAGGCGGCGGAAGATGCGGCCCGCGTCGGCCGAGCCGGTGAACAGCAGGCCGTCGACCCGCTGCTCCAGCAGGGCCGCGCCCGTCTCGCGCCCGCCCTGCACCAGGTTCAGCACGCCGGGCGGCAGGCCCGCCGCCTCCCAGCACTCGGTCGCCCACCGCCCGGCGAGAGGCGTCTCCTCGCTCGGCTTGAAGACCACCGTGTCGCCCGCGATCAGGGCGGGGACGATGTGGCCGTTGGGCAGGTGGCCGGGGAAGTTGAACGGCCCCAGCACCGCCATCACGCCGTGCGGCCGATGGCGCAGCACGGCGCGGCCGAAGGCCGTGGCCTGCTCGCGCCCGCCCGTGCGCTCGGCGTCGGCGGCGATGGAGACCTCCACCTTGGCGGCCATGGAGGCCGCCTCCGCCCGCGTCTCCCACAGCGCTTTGCCCGTCTCGCGGCTGAGGTCGCGGGCGAGGGGCTCGGCGCGGGCCTCCAGCTCCGTGCGGAAGCGGCGCACGACGGCGAGGCGCTCGTCGCGGGGCGCGTCGGCCCAGCTGCGGAAGGCGGCGCGGGCTGCGGCCACGGCGTCGGCGCAGTCGGCGGCGGAGGCGGACGCGCCCTCCCACACCACCTCGCCCGTGGCGGGATCGTGCGAGCGCAGCACGGGGCCGGCGCCCTCGCGCCATCGGCCGCCGATGAACAGCGAGCGGCTCACAGGCGCACCCGCAGGCGCTCGCCGGGCGCGGCGCGCAGGGCGAGCGCGGCCTCGGCGGGCAGGCGCAGGCCGTCG
This sequence comes from uncultured Caulobacteraceae bacterium, assembly GCA_964242255.1. GTDB lineage: Bacteria > Pseudomonadota > Alphaproteobacteria > Caulobacterales > Caulobacteraceae > JASLDZ01. The sequence continues at coordinate 11,338 of CAXTCO010000058.1, forward strand.
CCGTCCAGCTCGGCGGAGGCGCGCACGGCGCGGAAGCCGTCGATGCGGTCGAGCGACACCAGCCGCGTCGCCGAGCCGGGCGCGGCGGGCTCCGGGTCGAGGCGCACGGCGCGGCTCTCCGACAGGGTCCGCAGGTCGTCGCGCGGGCAGCTGACGGTGGGGCCGCCGTCGAAGATGTCCACCAGGCCGGTGGGGCGGAAGCCCTCGCGGCTGAGGAGCGCGCGCGCCGCCTCGCCCTCCCGGTGCACGCGGCCCACCGCCTCGCGCGCCCGCTCGGGCAGGAGCTCCAGGTAGATCGGGTGGCGGGGCGCGAGGTCCAGGATGAACTGGCCGTCGGTGGAGGCGCTCATCAGGTCCGCTTGGTCGAACGGCAGGCGGAAGAACTTGCAGCCCACCGCCTCCCAGAACGGGCAGGCGCCGTCGTCGTCGAACCAGCCGCGCAGTTCGGCCAGCACGTCGGCGGCGAAGCGCGCGGGCTCCGCGGCGATCAGGAGGTAGCGGCTCAGCGCCAGCAGAGCGCCGGCCCCGCCGCGGCGGCGCTCGGGGCGCAGGAACAGCGAGCCCACCTCCGTCCAGCCGGCGCACTCGTTCACCAGCACCAGGGCGCCGTGGTCGAAGCG
>CAXTCO010000059.1:0-11608 GCA_964242255.1 uncultured Caulobacteraceae bacterium
TTCGTGACCTGGTTCACCGAGAAGATCTTCGAGGAGGACAAGGAGATCATGGAGCGGGAGCAGGCGGCGCACGACGCCCAAGGCTCCGACTGGAACCACGAGGTCTTCCCCGCGATCAGGGACCTGCGCGAGGTGCTCCGCCGCAACGGCCTGCCGCGCGACGGGGCGCCGTCCGTGGCGATCGCGGCGGAGTAGGCGTTCAGCCCTGCAGGGCGAAACGCGGGCCGGCGGCGGCGCGCGCGGCCCGCAGGACGCGGAGCGCGCGGCCGAACTCCCGCCCGGTGCGGACCAACGCGGGCAGCTCGGCGGGCCTGCGCGCGAGGGCGGCCAGCACCGCCCCCACGTCCATGCCGCCGTCGGGCCCCCAACCTGCGAGCGCGGCGGCCGGAAGCGCGTGGCCGGCCGTGTCGGACACGACGCGCAGCACGGCGAAGGGCAAGCCCGCTGCGCGCGCGGCCAGCGCGACGGTGTGGCTCTCCATGTCCAGCACGGCCGCGCCGGTCTCCCGGCGCAGCGTCCGCTTGGCCTCGACCGTGTCCGCCGCCTTGCCGGAGGCGGCGGCCGGTGCGGCGCGAAGGCCCGTCGCAGCGGCCAGGGCGGCGGCCCAGACCATGTCGCAGGGCAGCGTCCAGCCGTCGGCCCGCACCTCCGTGGCGGCCACCCCGTCGCCCACCGCCAGCGCCGGGTCGAGGGCGCCCGCCACGCCGAAGCTCAGCAGCGCGGACGGGCGGTGGGCGGCCATCGCCTGCTCCAACCGCCGGTCCAGCCCCGCGTCGCCGCCGCCGACCACCACCGCCAGGCCCGGACCGGCGGCGATCTGCGCCTCCGCCTTCAGGCCGGTGACGACGAGAAGGGTCACATCCCCCAGCCGACCTCGCGCGAGTCGGCGCGGGTCAGGTTGCGGTAGCGGGCCACCGCCCACAGGGGGAAGAATTTCGGGTAGCCGTGGTATCGCAGGTAGAAGACCCGCGGAAAACCGCCGCCGGTGTAGTGCTCCTGAGGCCAGAGCCCGTCCTCGCCCTGCCGCGCGAGCAGCCAGTCGACTCCCCGCACCGTCGCCGGATGGTCGACCCGGCCGGCGGCCATCAGCGCCAGCAGCGCCCAGGCCGTCTGCGAGGCCGTGGACGGGTGTGGCGTGTAGCCCCGGTAGTCGAGGGCGTAGCTGTCGCAGTCCTCGCCCCAGCCGCCGTCGTCGTTCTGGATGCCGACGAGCCAGTCGGCCCCGCGCTTCATGGTGGGCGCGTCGGCGGCGTAGCCCGCCGCGTGCAGCGCGCACATCACCGACCACGTCCCGTAGATGTAGTTCACGCCCCAGCGGCCGAACCAGGAGCCGTCGGGCCGCTGCGTCTTCTCCAGGTACCGGCAGGCCGCGCGCATCCGCGGGTCGTCCGCGGCCACGCCGAGCTGCGCCATCATGGAGACCACGCGGCCCGTCACGTCCTCCGTCGGCGGGTCGAGCAGGGCCCCGTGGTCGGCGAAGGGGATGTTGTTGAGGTAGTGGAAGGTGTTGTCCGCGTCGAACGCGGCGAAGCCGCCGTTCCTGGACTGCAGACCCACCGTCCACTCGTCGCCCCGGGCGATGGCCTCGTCGTAGCCTTGGGCGCCGAGGCGGCGGCGGGCGCGGTCCATGGCCATGACCACCACGGCCGTGTCGTCCAGATCGGGGTAGTGGTCGTTGCGGTACTGGAACGCCCAGCCGCCGGGGCGCACGTCGGGCCGCACCTCGGCCCAGTCACCCTTCACATCGAGCACCTGCAGGGGCTTCATCCAGGCGAGGGCCTCCAGGGCGGCCGTCTCGCTGGCGGGGTCTCCCGCCTCCATCATGGCGTGGGCGGCGAGCGCGGTGTCCCACACGGGCGAGACGCACGGCTGGCAGTAGATCTCGTCGGGATGGCCGTCCTCCGGCGCGTGCACCACGAGGTTGGCCACGGCCTGGCGGGCGTTCGCCCGGTCCGGATGGTCCGGCGCATACCCCAGCGCGTCGAACATCATCACGCTGTTGGCCATGGCGGGGTAGATGCCGCCGAGCCCGTATTCGCCCGTCAGCCGCTCCACCACCCAGGCTCGGCAGCGCTCCATGGCGCGGGCCCGCAGGCGGCGGGGCCAGAACGGCCCGGCCGCCTTGAGCAGGACGTCCAGGACGCCGAACACGACCTTCCAGAACGGCTTCTGGTGCGTCTTCCTGGGCGGCGGCTTCTCGCCCCGCGGCAGGTACAGCTCGTCCAGGCGCACGGAGGTGTCGCGCGACACGGGCTTGAGCACGGCCAGCACCAGCAGCGGCACGATCACCGTGCGGGCCCAGTAGCTCATCTTGCCGAGGTGGATCGGGAACCAGCGCGGCGCCAGGATCAGCTCGGGCGGCATGGTCGGGATGTCCGCCCAGGGCTCCACGCCCGGGGCGCTGACGCCGAACAGCGCCAGCTGGATGCGTGTGAACACGTTGACCGCCGCGGCCCCTCCGTGCGCCAGCGCCGCCTCGCGCGCGCGGACCATGTGCGGCGCGTCGGCCGTGTCGCCGGCGAAACGCAGGGCGAAGTAGGCCTTCACGGTGGCGGAGACGTCGAACGCGCCGTCGTGGAACAACGGCCAGCCGCCGTGGGCGCCCTGGATGCGGCGCAGGTAGTTGGCCGTGCGGCGCTCCAGGTCTCCGTCGTGCGGCTCGCCCAGGAAGCGGCGCAGCAGCAGGTGCTCGGCGGGGATGGTGGCGTCGGCCTCCAGCTCGAAGACCCAGTGGCCGTCGGGCTTCTGCCAGCGTCGCAGGGCGGAGGCCGCACGGGACACGGCGGCGTCGAGGTCGGCGCGCGGACGGTCCGCGGCCGAGGGGAGGAGCTCGGCGTCGTACATGAAGCGTGTGCGTCTAGCGCGATCCGGGCGACACGGCCAAGTGCGCGGCCGACACACCTGAACGCAGAGAGCCCTCGATGGTGGCGGGCAGGCCCGTGTCCGTCCAGTCGCCGGCCAGCACGAGGTTGGGCCAGCGGGTGGCGGCGCCTGGGCGCAGGGCGTCCTGCGCGGGGGTGGCGGCGAAGGTGGCGCGCTTCTCCTTGACCACCTGCCAGGGCGGAAGCGGGGCGTCTCCGAGGTCGAGGGCGGAGGCGACGTCGCGCCACATCAGGGCGGCGAGGGCTTCGCGCGGGCGGTCGACCAGCCGGTCGGCCCCGCTGATCGTGACGCTGATCCGGTCGGGCAGGCGGAAGATCCACTCCACCACGCCGCCGACCACGCCCAGGATCGGCGGCGCGTTTTCGGGGGCGGGCAGGGCGAAGTGGCCGTTGACGATGGCGCGGAACTCCGTCGGGACCATGAGGTCGGGGACCAGCTCGGCCGCCACGTTGGGCGGCGCGGCCAGCACCACCGCTTCATCGGCGCCGACCGGCGCGGCGCCGTCGGCGAAGGCCAGCTCCGCAACGCGGCCCTCATCGAACCGCAGGCCACGGAGGCGTCGGCCCAGGCGCACCGTCGCCCCGTGCGCCTGCAGCCAGCGCAGGGCGGGGGCGACGAAGGCGGCCTCCAGCGTCGGCTCGGCCACGCGGGGGCGGTAGGCGGCGCCGCCCTTGGCCAAGGTCTCGCGGATCACGGCGGCGGCGAGGCCGGCGTCACCCTTGACGGCCTCCGTGTTCAGCGCCGCCAACAGGAACGGCTCCATCAGCCGTTCCCACGCGAGGCCGGAGCAGCGGGCCGTCTCGCCCACCGTGCGCCCGCGGCGGCCGGCGGCGAGGGGGGCGAGGCGCAGGTAGTCGCCGGCCCGTGTTCCGGGCACGCGGCGGCGCGGCGAGAGGATCCACCACGGGATCGGCCCCTCGTCCGGCCGCAGCGTCCAGCGCTCGCCGGTGCGCAGGTCGGCCCAGGCGAACTCCGCCCGGCCCGGCCCGACCAGACGGTCCGCGGAGCCGATCGTGCGGACGAAGTCGTTCACCGCCCTGTTGCCGGACAGCACCAGGTGGTTGCCGTTGTCGAGCGTCAGCCCGAGGTCGCGGTCGAAATAGGAGCGGCAGCGCCCCCCGGCCTGCGCCGCCGCCTCCGACAGCTCGACGGCGACGCCGCGCCGGGCCAGCGCCACCGCCGCGCCGAGGCCAGCCAGCCCCGCTCCGACGACGTGGACGCGCTTCAGAGGCGCCACCCTAGATCCACGGAACCAGGCTGCGGCTCAGCGCCAGCCAGCCGATCCGCGCCTTGGACAGGCTGACGCGCCCGCGCGGCGGCGACCAGCCCACGCGCTCCATGCGCGAGAGGATGCGCGAGTAGACGGCCTCCATCAGCCGCGGCGCGAGCAGGTGGCCGCGGGGCCGGCGGCGCAGCACGGCGGCGGCTCCGTCGTAGTGCTCGTGCGCGCGCTGGGCGACCATGCGGCAGGCGGTGTCGATCGCGGGGTGGTCGACCACGGCGCGGGGATCGTCCAGGCCGGCGGGCATGCCGGATAGGTCGATCGCCTCGCGGGGCAGGTAGAGGCGGCCGATGGCGGCGTCCTCGTCCAGGTCGCGCAGGATGTTGGTGAGCTGCAGGGCGCGGCCGAGGTGGAAGGCGAGCTCGCGCCCCGGCCCGCGCTCCATGCCGAACACGTGCACCGACATGCGGCCCACGGCGGAGGCCACGCGGTCGCAGTAGAGGTCAAGCTCGGCGTAGCCGGGAGCGCGGATGTCGCGGTCGACGTCCATCTGCATGCCGTCGATCACCGCCTCGAAGTCGGCGCGCTCGCAGCCGAAGCGGCGCACGGCCTCCTCCAGGCCGGCGGCGCGGCCCGGCGGCCCGCCCGCGCAGAGGCTGTCCAGGTCGGCGCGCCACGCGTCGAGCGCGGCCGTCCGCTCCCGCCGCGAGCCGGCCTGGTCGTCGGCGATGTCGTCCACGGCGCGGCAGAAGCTGTACACGGCGTACATGGCCGCCCGCTCCGGCGGGGGCAGCACGCGCATCCCCGCGGCGAAGGAGGAGCCGGACGCCTGCTTGGCGGCGACCTCGGCTGTCGCCGCCGGGCGGTCGAGCGCCGACGTGTCGTCTACGCCGTCGATATCCGTCACGTGCGGCCGCGCAGGCGGTCGAGGCCGGCGAGCACGGCCAGGCCGGCCATCTCCGCCTTGGAGTGGTGCACGGGTTGGCTGAGCGGATCGCGCTTGCGCAGACGCGCCGTCAGGCCCTCGGCCAGGCGCTGGATGACCGCCACGTCCCACGCCAACCGGCGGTTGCGGATGCGTCCGGCGAAGGGGCGGGAGGCGTCGAGAAGAGCGTCCGTGCGGTCGAGGAGGCCGTCGAGCGCGCGGCGCAGGGCGGGCGAGGCGCGGGGAGCGTCCAGCGCCTCGACGCCGATCCCCTGGGCGGCCAGGGCGTCCTGCGGGAGGTAGACGCGGTCGAGGTCGGCGCGGTCGCGGCCGCAGTCCTGCAGGTGGTTGATCACCTGCAGGGCGGCGCACAGGGCGTCGGAGGCGGCCCAGGTGGCCTCGCGGTCCTCGCCGTGGGCGTCGAGCACGTAGCGGCCCACGGGCATGGCCGACCAGCGGCAGTAGTCCATCAGCTCGTCCCAGCTGTCGTAGCGCAGCTGGGTCACGTCGCGGCGGAACGCCTCCAGCAGGTCCAGGCCGTGCCGCCGGTCCAGGCCGCGGTCGATGCAGGTCTGGCGCAGGATGCGGCTGTCCGGGTCGCTCTCCGCCTCGCCGTTCAGGGTGGCGCGCATGCCGGCCAGGAGGGCGAGCTTCTCGTGCGGGGCGGCGGCGGCGTTGTCCGACACGTCGTCGGCCGTGCGGGCGAAGCGGTAGAAGGCCATCACCGGCGGGCGGAACGGCTTGGCGAACAACGCCGCCACAGGAAAGTTCTCCTGGCGGTGGTTCTTGCCGCTGGAGAGGTCGGCGGCTTCGGCGAAGTCGGTCTCGAGCGTCGTCACGCGTGCGCCTCCCCGGGGGCTTGGGCGAGCGCTTGGCTGCGCCCCTTCCACCGGCCGCCGCGGCCCCGCCACACGTCCACCGCCGACTGCACGGTGAAGCCGCTGTAGAGCGCGCCGATCAGCGGCAGGGCGAGCCCCCACAGGGGCGAGCGGCGGTAGAGGCGCAGCGTCGGCTGGAAGGCGAGGGCCATCAGCGCCCAGGCCGCGGCGCCCGCCCACCGCGCCGCGCCGCGGCCGAAGACGGCGGACAGCGGCGGAGCGAGGTAGACCAGCGCCATGCCGAACAGGCAGCCGGCCAGGAGCCACGGCGAGTAGCGCAGCTGGGCGTAGGCCGAGCGCGAGACCATGGCCGCCACTTCGCCGAAGCTGCGGTACGGCCGCAGGCTGTGCGCCTCGGCGGTCAGCGCCAGCCGCACCGGCCCTTGCCGCTTGAGCAGGGCGCCGAGCGTGCAGTCGTCGATCAGGGCGGAGCGGATGGCGGCGATTCCCCCCGCGCGCTCGAGCGCCTCGCGACGCACCAGCATACAGCCGCCCGCCGCCCCCGCCACCTTCGACGAGGGCCGGTTCACCAGCGGGAACGGATAGAGCATCTGGAAGAAGAACACGAAGGCGGGGATCAGGAGCCGCTCCGGCCCGGTGGCGCAGTGCAGGCGCACCATCTGCGAGCTCAGCACCAGCCCCTCGGCCTGCGCGCGCGCCACCAGGCGGCGCAGGTCGTGCGGGCCGTGGCCGATGTCGGCGTCGGTCAGCCACAGGAACTCGGGCTCCTCGCTTGGGGCGCCGCCCGCATGGGCCACGCCCTGGCTCACCGCCCACAGCTTGCCCGTCCAGCCGGCGGGGAGGGGCGCGCCGGCCAGCACATCCAGCCGGCCGGAGCCGAGGCGCGCCGCCTCCGCGCGGGCCATGGCGGCGGTGCCGTCGGACGAGCCGTCGTCCACCAGCACCACACGGAACGCGCCGGGGTAGTCCTGCGCCAGCAGCGAGCCCAGCGAACGCGCCACCACGTCGGCCTCGTCGCGAGCCGGGACCACGGCCGTCACCGCCGGCCAGGAGGCGGGCTCGGGAGGGGCGGGGCCGCGGTCGTCTCGCGGGCCCGCGAGCCAGAAACGGCCGTGGAAGGCGACCAGGTAGGCCCAGACCGCCAGGGACGCGCCCGAGAGCAGCAGCGCGGTCATGCGCGGATCCGGCCGTGCGCGCGGAACCAGGCCAGCGCGTCCGACAGGGCTTCGCGGTGGGGTCGGGTGGTGTAACCCAGCTCGCGCGCGGCCTTGGCGGAGGAGAAGAACATCAGGTGGCGGCTCATGTTCAGGGCGTCGCGCGTCAGGAACGGCTCGCGGCTCGTGACCTGCGCCACCGCTTCCGCCGCCCAGGCCAGGGGGGTGAGCGGGCCGCGGGGCAGGGCGACGGTGGGCGGCTTGCGCCCGACCAGCTGCGCGATGTCGGCCAGCATGGCGCGCAAGGTCACGTCATGGCCGCCGAGCACGTAGCGCTCGCCGATGCGCCCCCTGTCCATGGCCAGCAGGTGGCCGGCGGCGCAGTCGTCCACATGGACGAGGTTCAGGCCCGTGTCGACGAAGGCGGGCACCTTGCCGGTCGCCGCCTCCACGATCACCCGTCCGGTGGGCGTGGGCTTCACGTCGCGTGGGCCGATGGGGGTGGAGGGGTTGACGATCACCGCCGGCAGGCCGCGCTCGGCGATCCACCGCTCCACCACCCGCTCGGCGACCACCTTGGAACGCTTGTAGGCGCCGATGGCCTGCTCGGGGGCGAGGGGGTGCGTCTCGTCGCCGGGCACGCCGCCGTGGGCCGTCCGCAGGGTGGCGACGCTGGAGGTGTGCACGACCCGCGCCACGCCCGCGTCCATCGCCGCGCCCATGACGGCCTCGGCGCCGTCGCGGTTGTTGCGCACGATCTCCTCCGGGTCGCGGGCCCACAGGCGGTAGTCGGCGGCCACGTTGTAGAGCCGGGTGCAGCCCTCGAGAGCGCGGCGCACGCTCGGGCCGTCGCGCATGTCGCCCTCCGCGACCTCGCAGGCGAGGTCGGCGAGGTTGGTGCGGTCGGAGCCGGCGCGCACCAGCACGCGCACCCGCTCGCCGCGGGCGACCAACGCGCGCGCGACGGCCGAGCCCACGAAGCCGGACGCGCCGGTGACGAGGGCGACGCCCCTGTTGCCGTCGATGACCACGGCGCGCCCTCTACACGGCTTCGCCGCGGGGGCGAACCCTAGCCGGGCGAGCCCGGCGCGGACGGCGTCGGAGCCGGGGAGGGCGCCGCCCCATCCGGCCCGCCCGTCGGCGGCCCGGCCTGGGGCAGGGCGGAGGTGTCGCCCGCAGGCGCGTTCGGCCCCGGCGTCTTCAGCGCCGCCCCGCCCCTGCGCGGCGAGCGCGAGCCGGGCGCCGCCGGCGCCGTGGCGCCGCCCGGGTCGTCGAAGTCGGGCAGGGCGTTCACGTCCACCGCCTCGCCCCGGATCTGCGCCGCGCGGTTCTGCAGGTACAGCGAGCGCAGGGTGGCGTAGGGGTCGGTGGCCGTGGCCTGGATGGTCTGAAGCTGGTCGTCCGCGTCGGCGAAGGTGTTGACGCCGCCGACCGCACCCTCGGTGGGCCCGACGATCTCGCGCGCGCCGTAGCCGATCCAGGTCTGCGGGTTGGTGAGCGTGTCCACGCCCCCGCCGAACAGGTCGCGCCCGTCGCCCGGCCCGAGCACGGGCAGGTAGATGTAGGGGCCCGGCCCCACGCCGTAGCGGCCCAGCGTGGTGCCGAAGCCGTTGTCGTGGTGCGGCGCGCCGTGGGCGGCCGCCACGTCCGCCAGGCCGGCCATGCCCGCGGTTGAGTTGACGAGGAAGCGCTTCAGCGTGGTGGAGGCGTCGTCCGCCCGGCCCTGGAACACGTCGTTCACGAACACCACGGGCTCGCCGAGATTGGACAGGGCGTTGCGCAGGCCCTCGCGTATCACGCTCGGCACCACGCGCTTCCATCCCACGGCCGCGGGATGGAACACGTGGGCGTAGAGCGTCTGGTTGAAGGCGTAGACCTTGCGGTTCCAGTGTTCGTATGGGTCGGGGTTGCGGGCGTCGGCGGCTGCGGCCTGTGCGGCGGCGGGGCCCGCGAGCGCGAGCGCGCAGGCCAGCGCCGGCAGGCTGGCGGAGAGGAGACGTCGGACGGGGGGCATGGGGCTGGGGTGCGCTCCGGCTTGCCGCGCCGAGGTGCGGCGGTCACAAGGCGCGTCGCGGCCGGGGCCCCCTGGGCCGCGTCCCCGACGAACCGTCAGCACAGGAGCGCGCGATGAGCTTTGCGGTTGCAGCCGCCGGCGCGCTGCTGTGCCTGCTCGCCTTCGCCGGTTGCGGCTACACCCTGTTCGCCGCGCGCCGGGTCTCCCGCTACAGCGCCAGCCCCGCGCTGCAGCCCAAGGGGCGGCCGCGGGTGGCCGTGTTCAAGCCCCTGCACGGGCTGGAGCCCATGCTGGAGCCCGACCTGCGCTCCTTCCTCGACCAGGACTACGAGGGGCCGCTGCACGTCTGGATGGGGCTGCAGGATCCCGCCGACGCCGCCCGCCCCCTGGCCGAATCGCTCGCCGCCGAGCCGCACGGCCGCGCGACGCTGGTGCTGGACGGCCGGCCGCACGGGGCGAACCTGAAGATCGCCAACCTCATCAACATCGCCGCGGCCGCGGCGCGCGAGGGGCCGGCGGACGTGGTGGTGCTGAGCGACAGCGACATCGCCGTGCACGCCGACTACCTGCGCGACCTCGTGGCGGCGCTGGAGGCGCCTGGCGTGGGCGTGGCCACCTGCCTCTACTACGGCCGGGCGAGCCGGCCGGGCCCCTGGGCGGCGGCCTCGGCCATGGGCGTCTCCTACAACTTCCTGGCGCAGGCCGTGGTGGGCGTCGTGGCGGGCGCCCGCCCCTGCATGGGCTCCACCATCGCCCTCACTTCCGAAACCTTGGAGAGGATCGGCGGCTTCGCGCGCTTCCGCGACGTGCTGGCCGACGACTACGAGCTGGGCCGCGAGGTGCAGGCGCTGGGGCTGGAGGTGGTGTCGCCGCCGCTCCTGGTGGCGCACGGCTGCGCGGAGCGGACGTTCGGCGAGGTGTGGCGCCACGAGCTGCGCTGGGCCAAGACCATCCTCGGCCTCAACCCCGCCGGGCACGCCGCGACGATCATCACCTACCCCACGCCGCTGGCCGTGCTGGGCTGCCTGCTGATCGCCGGCGACGCCCCCGCCCTGCTGCCGCCGGCGCTGTTGACCCTGCTGGTCTCCCTGGCCTGCCGACTGTGGCTCAAGGCGTGCGTCGACCGGGCGGCGGGTGCGGCGAGCGGACGGTGGTGGTGGCTGCCGATCCGCGATATGATGTCGTTCGCCGTCTTCGTGGCCGCCTATTTCACCGGGCAGGTGGACTGGCGCGGCGCCCGCTTCCATGTGGGGCGCGACGGCCAGCTCACGCCCGTCGGGGATCCCTGAACACCATGTCGCTGCGCACCCTCTTCCTGCAGGCGCCGTCGTTCGACGGCTTCGACGGCGGCGCCGGCTCGCGCTACCAGGCCAAGCGCGAGATCCGCTCCTTCTGGTTCCCGACCTGGCTGGCCCAGCCCGCCGCCCTGGTGGAGAACTCCAAGCTCATCGACGCGCCGCCGACGGGGATCACCCTGGCCGAGGTGACGGCGCAGGCGAACGATTTCGACCTCGCCATCGTGCACACCAGCGTGCCGTCCTTCGACAGCGACGTGAAGTGCATCCACGCCCTCAAGGCCGCCAACCCGAAGCTGAAGGTCGGCCTGATCGGCGCCAAGGTGGCCGTGGAGTCCGACGAGAGCCTGAAGGAGGCGCCCATCGTCGACTTCGTCTGCCGCAACGAGTTCGACTACACGATCAAGGAGGTGGCCGACGGCCTGCCCTGGTCCGGCATCCTGGGTCTGTCCTACCGCAACGAGGAGGGCAACATCGTCCACAACCCGGACCGCCCGATCCTGGAGCAGATGGACGACCTGCCGAGCGTGATCCCGGTCTACGCGCGCGACCTGCGCATCGAGGACTACTTCATCGGCTACCTGAAGCACCCCTACATCTCGGTCTACACCGGCCGGGGCTGCAAGAGCCGCTGCACCTTCTGCCTGTGGCCGCAGACGGTCGGCGGCCACCGCTACCGCACGCGCTCGGTGGAGAACGTGGTCGCCGAGATCGCCGACGCCAAGCGCCGCTTCCCGCAGGTGAAGGAGTTCTTCTTCGACGACGACACCTTCACCGACGACCTGCCCCGCGCCGAGGCCATCGCCGAGGGCCTGGGGCGCCTCGGCGTGACCTGGAGCTGCAACGCCAAGGCCAACGTGCCGCGCGAGACGCTGGAGAAGCTCAAGGCCGGCGGCCTGCGCCTCCTCCTCGTCGGCTACGAGTCGGGCGACCAGCAGATCCTGCACAACATCAAGAAGGGCATGCGCGTCGAGGTCGCCGAGCAGTTCACCCAGGACTGCCACGACCTCGGCATCCAGATCCACGGCACCTTCATCGTCGGCCTTCCCGGAGAGACGCCCGAAACGCTGGAGAAGACCAAGGCCTGGGCCCGCAAGATCAACCCGCACACCATCCAGGTGTCCCTGGCCGCGCCCTATCCCGGCACCTTCCTGTACGACCAGGCGGTGGAGAACGGCTGGCTCGACGCCGCCAACGCCGAGCTGATCAACGACAAGGGGGTGCAGATCGCGCCGCTGCACTACCCGGGCGTGCTCAGCCACGACGAGATCTTCCA
>CAXTCO010000060.1:0-11605 GCA_964242255.1 uncultured Caulobacteraceae bacterium
GGCATCGACTGGGGCGACGTGGACCTCGTGATCCAGCTGTCGGCGCCCAAGGGCTCCAGCCGCATGGTCCAGCGCATCGGCCGCGCCAACCACCGGCTGGACGAGCCCAGCCGCGCCCTCTTGGTGCCCGCCAACCGCTTCGAGGTGCTGGAGTGCTTCGCAGCCCAGGAGGCCATCGCCGCCAACGCGCTCGACGGTGACCCGCCCCACGCCGGCACCCTCGACACCCTGGCCCAGCACGTCATGGGCGTGGCCTGCTCCGAGCCGTTCGACGCGGTGGCGCTCTATGAGGAGGTGCGCGGCGCCGGCGCCTACCGCGACCTCTCGTGGGAAGACTGGGAGGCGGTGGTCGATTTCGTCTCCACCGGCGGCTACGCGCTGAAGAGCTACGACAAGTTCCGCCGCATCGTGCAGGGCCGCGATAAGCGCTGGAAGGTGCGCGCCGTGGAGGTGGCCCGCCGCCACCGCATGAACGTCGGCGCGATCATGACCGCCGGCACGATCAACATCCGCCTTGGCGGCGAGAAGCGCGCCGTCCCCGGCCGCAAGATCGGCGAGGCGGAGGAGTGGTATTTCGAGCAGCTGGTCCCCGGCGACACCTTCCTATTCGCCGGGGAGGTCTGGCGCTACCAGGGCATCCGCGGCCTGGACGCCCTGGTGCAGCCCGCCAAGGACAGCGACCCCAAGATCCCGAGTTGGGGCGGCAGCAAGTTCCCGCTCTCCACCTTCCTGGCCAAGCGCGTGCGCCGGCTGATCGAGGACGAGGCCGGCTGGTCGCGCCTGCCCGACGACGTTCACGAGTGGCTGCGCTTCCAGCGCGAGCGTTCCGTGATCCCCTCCACCGACCAGATGCTGCTGGAGACGTTCGCTCGAGGTAAGCGAAACTACATGGTCGGCTACCCCTTCGAGGGCCGCCTCGCGCACACCACGCTGGCGATGCTGCTGACCCGGCGGCTGGAGCGGGCGGGGGCGGGGCCGCTGGGCTTCGTGTGCAACGACTACGCCTTCTCCATCTGGTCCATGCGGCCGATGGGCGGACTCGATCTCGACTCCTTGTTCGCGCAGGACATGCTCGGCGACGACCTCGAGGCTTGGCTGGACGAGAGCTTCATGATGAAGCGCACCTTCAAGCACTGCGCCCAGATCAGCGGCCTGATCGAGCGCCGCATGCCCGGCGGAGAGAAGAGCGGCCGGCAGATGACCGTCTCCACCGACCTCGTCTACGACGTGCTGCGCCGCCACCAGCCCGACCACCTCTTGCTGCGCTGCGCCCGCAAGGACGCGGCGGCGGGCCTCCTGGACGTGGCGCGGCTCGGCGCGCTCCTGGACCGCATCCGCGGCCGCATCGTGCACAAGGGCCTTCCGCGCGTGTCGCCCTTCGCCGTTCCCGTGCTCTTGGAGATCGGCCGCGAGCGCGTGCGCGGCTCGGGCGAGGACATGGTGCTGGCCGAGAACGAGAGCGAGCTCGTCGCCGAGGCCCTGTGGCTGGAAGGCGCACTCGCCAACGGCGGCGCGAGCTCGGGTCAGGACACGACGGCGTCCGGCTGAGGCGAAGCATCGAAGCGCCTGCGCACGCTACGCGGTGGCTGCGCGGGCCAGCTTGAGGCGCGAGCCAGGGTCCGAACGGTGAAGCCGACGATTGTCGGCCGTCCAAAGTCGATGCTAGCTGAGCGCAGCCGTCGCGTGGAACGATCATGGCTCATCCTGACCTGCAGATCGGCGCCCGTGGCGCGGACGTCCGCGTGCTTCAGCAGCTGGTCAGCGAAGGACTGCAGACGCGCCCCGGCCTCGCACGTGACGGAGTGTTCGGCCCGCTGACCGAGGCGGCGCTGCGCCGCTTCCAGCAGATGCGCGGACTGGAGATCGACGGGGTGGCCGGCCCGCTCACCTGGGCCGCGCTGTCGCCCGTCACCCGCGCCGCACCGGCGCCCACGCCGACCGCACGCTCGGCCCCGCCCGTGCCGGGGCGCCCCGCCGCCGCCGCCGCGCCCCGCTCAAGGCTCCGACGCGCGCCGACACGCTTGATCCCGCCGCCGAACCCCCGTGGTTCCAGGTGGCGTTGGCTGAGCTACAGCTGCACCAGACAACACGTGGTGTGGGCGACGGTGACCAGCGCATCCATGCTTACTTCCAGACCACGTCCTCCAACTTCGCGATCGGCACGCACGAAGCTTGGTGCTCGGCCTTCATGAACTGGTGCATGCGGCAGGCGGGCCTGCAGGGCACCGGGAGCGCAGCCGCCGCCAGCTGGAAGACCTGGGGGACCGAGCTTAGAGAGCCTCGGCACGGCTGCGTCATGGTGGTCCACTGGGCGAAGCATTCCGCGAACAGCAGCGGGAACCACGTGACGTTCTTCGACAGGAAGAGCGGGAGCACGGTGTATGATCTTGGTGGAAACCAGGGCCACCGGTCCGCCATCACACAATCCTCGTTTCCTACGGGCGCTACGACGTCGCTTGTCTATCGCTGGCCAAAGTGAGAGTGGGAGTGACGCAGTGAAGATTGTAGAGATAGGCGTTCTGGCAAGCCTGATCCTCGCCCAGCAGGGCACGGCTCAACCGAACGCGGGAGCGGACGCCTACCCGGCTTTCTGGCGCCAATTCAAGACGGCGGTGGCGGCCAGAGACGTACGCGCCGTCAAGGCGCTGACACGCTTTCCCTTCGTGGTCGGCTTCCAGGATGACCAGGAACATACGCGCCGTGTCGACGCTACACGCTTCGAGACCTACTCAGAGCGATGAATTGTCGCGACGGTGGCGCGGCGCTGACCAATGTCATTGTCCAGGAAAAGGCCGCTCAGCACCCCCGTTACGGGCATGTCGGCGTGTATGATTACGAGTTCAATTTCACCGACGCGGGTTGGAGGTTCACAGGAACCAACTACGCAGATTCGAGCGAACTCTCGGCCCGCTTGCATGGGCGGTGCAGCTGACGACGCAGGGACGACTCTTTACTCCCAAGACTGAGTCGGCGGGTCGAAGCGCCGGCTCTGAGCGGCGTCGCGCCTTGACCGCCGCCTCCCGGATCGCCGTCAACCAGCGCCACTTCGCCGCCCCGCGACCGCGTGACTCGGTCCCCTTCTGTTCTCGACTCCGCTACATGGGCGCAGTGAGCACGTTCGCCTACGCCTCCGTCCCGACACGCCCCATGAGCCGGACGCCCTGCGGCACCTTGTGGATGGATGTCGCCGGCGCGCGATGCGGGCTCACCTGCGCCGGTGCCCTGTGGCTGCCGCGCGCCCGCACGCTGGTGGCGGGCGACCTGCACCTGGAGAAGGGCAGCTCCCGCGCCCGCCGCGGCGAACTCCTGCCGCCCTACGACACCCGTCACACCCTCGACCGGCTGGACACCGAGCTCGCCCGCTGGCGGCCGGACACGCTGGTGCTCCTGGGCGACAGCTTCCACGACCCCCGCGCCGCCGCCCGCCTCCTGCCGCAGGACGCCCTGCGCGTCGCGCTGCTGGCGCGCGACCGCCGGCTGGTGTGGATCGAGGGCAACCACGACGTGCGCCGCGGCGTCTCCGCGCTGGGCGGCCTGCCCGGCGAGGTCGCGGAGGCGGTCGAGGTCGAGGGCCTCACCCTGCGTCACGAGCCCCCGCCCGGCCTGCGCCCCGGCGAGGTCGCGGGCCACCTGCACCCGGCCGCGCGCGTCTCCGCCGCCGGCCGCGCCGTGCGCCGGCGCGCCTTCCTCACCGACGGCGAGCGCCTGATCCTGCCCGCCTTCGGCGCCTACGCCGGCGGCCTGAACGCGCTGGACCCGGCCTTCGCCGGCCTGTTCGCCCGCCCGCCCACGGCCGCCATGCTCGGCGACGACAAGGTGCGCCCGGTGGCCTGGAGCGCCCTCCTGCCGGGCTGAGCCGCAGGGGCTCGCCTCCGGGGCCGCCGACGCGCTAAGCCCTGCTCCACCGCGCACCTCGGCGCGGCGACGCATCGGACGGGCGGCTCATGCCGGGGCTGAAGGACAAGCGCGGCTTCATCGACAAGGAGCGGCTGGACCTCTCCGAGCGTCAGGCCGTCGAGTACTGGATGAAGCGCTGGGGCGTGACACGCGACCAGATCACCGCCGCCCACCGCAAGGTCGGCCGCCTGACCAAGGACATCGCCGCCGAGCTCGGCAAGAAGCGCTGACGCGCGCGGAGCCCGGCGGCTCAACCCTGCGGCGAGACCGACGGCGGCGGGGCGGCGGGCGAGGCCGCGCCCTGGCGGGCGGCGCGCCACGCCTGCATGGAGCTGCGGCAACCGTCGGACATCTCGGACGCGTGCTGGCGCAGGCACTGCATGCGGCCGCCGCCTCCGGCTTGGCCGCCCCCTTGGCCGGCGGCGGGAACGTCGGCGCAGAACCTGGCGAAGTCGGCCGCGCAGGCCTGCATCATGGCTTGGCGCGCCTGCCGCAGCTCCGGCGACATGGTCATGCGGCCGTAGCGGCCCGGCCCGGCGGCGTCGCCGCCGACGGACGGCGGCGCGACCGCCCGTGGGGCGCGGGAGGCGGGCGGCAGAGCCTGGGCCGAAGCGGCGGCCGGCGCGAGCAGGGCGGCGGCGAGGAGCAGCGGGCGGATCATGGGCGGGAGTCTCGTCTCGCCGGGAGCGGCGTGCCGCGCAGGGTGGCCGCCCGACCGCGGCGGGAGCGTGACGAAGACTTTGGCGGGATCGCAACGCGGGGATAAGGAGCGGCCGTGCCCGTCTCCGTCCGCATCGCCTACGCCGAGCGCGTCGCCTCCGGCGCGATCGCCGCCGACCCCGCCCAGGCCGCCGCCGTCGACGCCCTCTCGCGCCTGGAGGGCGAGCTCAACGCCTTGGCGGAGCCGGCGTTCGCGCTCCCCTTCCTGCATCGCAAGCGCGAGGCGCCGCGGGGCGTCTACCTCTGGGGGCCGGTGGGGCGCGGCAAGTCCATGCTGATGGACCTGTTCTTCGACTCCGCCCCGGTCGCGGCGAAGCGCCGCGTGCACTTCCACGCCTTCATGGCGGAGGTGCACGGCCTGATCGCCGCGTGGCGCAAGGGCGACGACGCGGCCCGCCGCGCCCGTTTCGGAGAGGCGCGCGGAGACGACCCGATCGCCCCCACGGCGGCGGTGATCGCCCGCGACGCCCGCCTGCTGTGCTTCGACGAGCTGCAGGTGACCGACATCGCGGACGCCATGATCCTGGGCCGCCTGTTCGAAGCCTTGTCCGCGCGCCGCGTCACCGTGGTGGCCACGAGCAACCGGGAGCCGGGCGGCCTCTACGCGGACGGCGTCAACCGCCAGCTGTTCCTGCCGTTCGTCGACCTCTTGCGCACCCGGCTGGAGGTGGTTTCGGTGGCGGGCCCGACGGACTTCCGCCTGGAGCGCCTGCAGGGCGCGCCCGTGTGGTTTCAGCCGCTGCACGGGCCGTCGGCCGCCGCCTTTGACGCGTTGTGGCTGCGCCTGCTCGACGGCGCGGGAGAGACGGGCGCGACGATCGAGGTGCAGGGCCGGCGCACCCACTTCCCCCGCGCGGCCGGCGGGCTGGTGCGCGCCTCCTTCTCCAGCCTGTGCGCGCAGGCCCTGGGTGCGGGCGACTACCTCGCGCTGGCCGCCCGCTGCCCGACCGTGTTCCTGGAGGGCGTGCCCGTGCTCGGCCCGGAGAAGCGCAACGAGGCGCGCCGCCTCGTGACGCTGGTGGACGCCCTCTACGAGAGCAGGACCCGGCTGGTGACGCTGGCCGCCGCTGAGCCCGCGGCGCTCCACCCGTCCGGCGAGGGCGCCTTCGAATTCGAGCGCACGGCGAGCCGGTTGGAGCAGATGCGCTCGGCGGGCTGGGGCGAAGCGGCCGCACCCCTTTGAGGAGGCGGAGGCTGCGGACGTCCGGGGCGGCTACGCGGCCCGCGTGCGCCGGGGGCGATCGCGTTTGCGCCACCAGATCAGCACGCCGGTGGCCGTGACCATCACGATGGCCGCTCCCGAGGCCGAGACGAGGATGCGGACCGCCAAGCCTCCCACCGAAGCCTCGTGGATCATGCCCAGCCAGTAATCGATCGTGTTCCCCACGCGCTCGCCCGTGGGAAGCTCCACCGAGACGAGCGCGCCCGTGTCGGCGTCGACGTCCACCCAGCTGTTCTCGCCCGCGTCGCTCCGGTCGCGGTCGGTGCGCAGGCCCAGGGCGTAGCGGTTGGAGGCGCGCAGGTAGCGCATCTCGCGCTCGCGCTCGATGCGGAAGCCGCGCGCCTGCGCCGCCTGAGCCGCGCGGACGCGCACGGTGGCCAGTCCCTGCGCCCAGTCGAGCCGCGGCGTGTGAGGCGCGGCCTTGGGCGGGTCGGCGGGCGCCTCGAACCCCGTCAGGGCGTGCATCACCGGGCCGTAGACGGAGGGCAGGTTGAAGGCCACGCCGGTCCAGGCGAACACGAACATCATGGCCCAGAACCACAGGCCGCCCGCCCGGTGCAGGTCAAAGTGCAGGCGGAAGGCGCTGGGCGTCGGCCAGCGCACCGCCCAGGCCTTGCGCCACCGCCGCCACCAGTCCGGCGGCGCGACGGGCAGCGTCAGGTAGAAGCCCACGAAGCAGTCCACCGTCCAGGCCAGGGCGACGATCCCGACGAGCCACACGCCGACCTCGCCCAAGGCGAGCTGCTGGTGCAGGCGGTAGAGGAACGGCAGCACCTGGGCCTTGCCGGCGCCGAGGTCGCCGATGCGGGCGCGGGAGATCTCGCGCCCCGTCGCCGGGTCGAGCACCATCTCGTCGAAGGGCGGGGCCGCTCGGCCCGCCTTGGCGGTCGGGTAGAAGGCGGGGGCTGCGCCGCCGCTCAGCTCCAGCGGCATGATGTCCACGTCGCCGCCGCTCCGCCGCTCCGCGACGGCGCGCAGGCCCAGCCAGTCGACCGGCCGCGCGGGCGGGCGGACGTAGCGCTCGGGCGCGATCATGCGCTCCAAGTCGTCCATGAAGGGCAGCATCGCGCCCGTCGCCGCCACGACCACCAGGAAGCCGGCCAGCGCCAGCCCGGTCCAGCGGTGGACCCGGACCGCGCCGCGCCTGAGGCTACGGGCGGCGGACATGGAAGGCTCGCGTCGACATGCGTTGTGGATCCGGCGGCGCCGTCGCAGGCGAGCGCCGCGTCCGGACCTTTCCCTCATGAGCTTTCAACCCATCGCCCCGCTGAGGTTGCGAGCCGGTCTTAAAAGCCTTGCGCCAGAGACGCCAGCCCCTTATGCGACTGCGAACGATTATTAGGCCGGGTGGGGGCGACGGGGTGCTCGTGGGGGAAGACCGGGCGCGCGACCGCGCAGGCGGCGCTTGGAGGCTTGGCGTGGCCGCGGCGGTCGCAGCCGCCTTCACCGTCGGCGAGGCGCGGGCTGAGGAGGCGCCGCCGACCGCGTCGGAGGTGGTGGTCACCGGCAAGACCTCGCCCCTGCAGCCCACGGTGCAGACCAGCGCCACCTTCATCGACGCGCCCGTGCTCGACACGCCGGCGACCATCTCGATCGTGCCCGAGACGTTGATCCGCGACCGCGGGATCACCTCCGTCGACGACGTGCTGCGAAACGTGCCGGGCGTCCAGGTGAGCCAGGGCGCCACCGGCCGCGAGCCCGGCGAGGACGCCACCGCCCGCGGCTTCCCGATCGCCGGCGCCAACACCTTCCGCGACGGCCTGCGCCAGTCGCCCTACACCTACATCCCGCTGGAGTTCTACGACCGGGTGGAGGTGCTGAAGGGGCTCACCGCCCTGCAGGAGGGCTTCATCGGGCCGGCGGGATTGATCGACTTCGTCACCAAGCGCCCGCAGCCGCAGTCGTTCGTCTACACCGACTTCCTGGTCGACACCGACGGGGGCACGCGCACGACGGCCGACGTCAACGTCGGCGACATCGGCCGCGGCGTGGGCCTGCGCGTGGTCGGCGTCTACCAGGACCTCAGCAACTACATCCACGATTTCGGCGGCCACCGCGACGGCGTGCAGGTGTCGGCGCGCCTGCCGCTGACGTCGCGCACGGTGCTGGACTTCGACTACTCGCACGCCGAGTCGGTCAGCGACTACCAGTCGCCCCTCTACTATTTCGACGGGAACCCGACCGGCCTGCCGCGGGTGAACCCGCACACCTTCCTGGGTCAATCCTATTCGCCCTACCCGACGCGCTCGACAGAGGCGTCCGGCCGCCTCACACACGAGTTCAACGACCACTGGAAGCTCGTGGTGGCCGGTTCGGTGCAGCAGTTCAGCCGCGTCTTCACCCAGTGCGGCCAAGCCTATGTCTACGACGCCGACCCGCGCACCGGCGATGCAAGCTACGACCCCAGCTGCGAGCCCCGAAACTCCACCAACCGCGAGGGCGCCATCCACGGTGCGCAAGACGTGCCCTACGACAACGCGGAGGCGCGCCTGACCGGCGGCTTCCACATCCTCGGCGTCGATAACGACGTCGCGTTGGGCTACCAGTACACCTACAATCGGTATCTCGGGTCCGATCCGAGCTACACCTATACCGAGATCGACAACCAGAACGCCGGCTTCTTCACCCAGAACGTCTTCAACCCGCGCCGCTACGCGATCCCGTCGCTCTACCTGCGGACGCCGAACACCAGCTTCAACGGCTACACGGTCACCGTCGACCAAGGCTTCTACGCCCAGGACCGACTGAGCTTCGGCCCGCACTGGCAGCTGTGGCTCGGCGGCCGCTACGAGAACTACGACGACGCCGACTATGATCGCCCCGTCACCAGCGTCGGCGACGGCGTCGCCGTCGTCCACATCGACAACCGGGTCGTCTCCGGCGACGGCTCGACCACCTTCGGCAAGCCGTTCAAGAACTTGGCCGCCACCTACGTGGTGCACACCTTCACGCCCAGCGCGGCGCTGGTGTTCAAGCCCTCGCCCGACGTCAGCCTCTACGCCACCTACAGCCAGGCGCTGGAGGAGGGCGGCGTCGCTCCCGCCACCGCCGAGAACGCCGGCCAGGTGTTCCCGCCCATCCGCAGCGAGACCTACGAGACAGGCGCCAAATGGGATCTCGGCGGCGCCACGCTCACCGCCGCCCTGTTCCACATCGCGCAGCCCGTGCAGGTCACAAACAGCCGGAACGTCTTCACCCAGGGCGGGACCGAGCGGCACCGCGGCGTGGAGTTGTCCGCCTCGGGCCGGCTGACGTCCGAGGTCACCGTGCTCGCCGGCCTGATGCTGCTGGACGCCAAGCAGGAGAACACCGGCGACCCGACGCTGGAGGGCCGCCGGCCGCCCGGCGTCGCGCAGACGGTGGCGAACGCCTACGTGGAATACGCCCCCCGCTGGGCGCCGCACATGGCGCTCAGCGCGGGCGAGTACCACCTCGGCGCCCAATACCTGTTCGGTGACGACGGCTTCAAAGTGGGCGGCCACGACCGCGTCGACCTGGGCGCGCGCTACAGCTTCACCGTGCACCGCACCGCGCTCACCGCCCGCGTCAACGTGCAGAACGTGGCCGACGCCTCCTTTTACACCGTCCCGACCGGAGGCGGCGCCGTCAACGTAGGCGAGCCGCGCACGGTGCGCTTCTCGATCTCGGCGGACTTCTGAGCGGCGGCCCCGGCGCCGGGGCCGCCGCTCAACGGACGTCGCCCTGCGCGGCGCGCCTGATGACACGCGGGCCGCGAGCCGCTACCGCCCGCGCATGACCGAACGCGCCACCTTCGGCTTCCGCGACGTGGACCCGGCGGCCAAGCCGGGCCTGGTGCGCGGCGTGTTCGACCGCGTGGCCGGCCGCTACGACCTGATGAACGACCTGATGAGCGCCGGCGTCCACCGCGCGTGGAAGGACGCGACGGCCGCCCGCCTCAACCCGCAACCCGGCGAAACGGTGGTCGATTGCGCCGGCGGGACGGGCGACGTCGCGCGCCGGCTGGTGAAGCTCGGCCGCGCCGCCCGGGCGCGCCGCGGCGGCGCCCCGCTGGCCGTGCACGTGGTCGACTACAACGCCGAGATGATCGGCGCCGGCCGCGCCCGGTCCCGCGCGCAGGGGGGCGGCGAGCCCGAGATAGACTGGACGGTCGGC
Source organism: uncultured Caulobacteraceae bacterium (assembly GCA_964242255.1). Taxonomy (GTDB): domain Bacteria; phylum Pseudomonadota; class Alphaproteobacteria; order Caulobacterales; family Caulobacteraceae; genus JASLDZ01. Next base: position 9,974 of record CAXTCO010000060.1, read on the forward strand.
GACGCCCAGCGCCTGCCCCTGCCCGACGCCTGCGCCGACGCCTACGTGATCGCCTTCGGCATCAGGAACGTCACCCGGATCGAGGCCGCCCTGGCCGAGGCGCGCCGCGTGCTGAAGCCCGGCGGCCGCTTCGCCTGCCTGGAGTTCTCGCGCCCCGTCGCCGGGGCGCTGCGCCGGGCCTACGACGCCTACAGCTTTCACGTGATCCCCGCGATCGGCGAGGCCGTCGCCCACGACCGGGAGAGCTACCGGTACTTGGTCGAATCCATCCGCCGCTTCCCCGACCAGCGCCGCTTCGCCGCCATGGTCGGCGAAGCGGGCTTCGCGCGCGTGGGCTGGACGGACTTCTCCGGCGGCGTCGCCGCCCTGCACACGGGATGGGCGCTCTGAGCGCCTTGCTGCGCCTGGTCGCCGCCGGCTGGGTGCTGTCGGCGCACGACGCCCTGCTGCCGCGCGAGTTCGGCCGCCTCGCTCCTGCGCCGGCGCGCTGGGCCGCGGCTCTGCTGCGGCTGGCGACCGGCGGCTTCGCCGTTTCCGGCCGCCCCGGCGAGCGGCTGGCGCGGGCCTTCGAGCGGCTCGGCCCTGCGGCGATCAAGCTGGGCCAGCTCCTCTCCACCCGCGCCGACGTGTTCGGCGAGGCGTTCGCGCGTGACCTCGCCGGGCTGAAGGACAAGCTGCCGCCGTTCCCGCAGGCCGTCGCGGAGGCGCAGGTCGCCGCCAGCCTAGGCCGCCCGCTCTCCTCCCTGTTCGCCAGCTTCGGGCCGCCCGTCGCCGCCGCCTCCCTCGCCCAGGCGCACCCGGCCACCCTGCACGACGGTCGCCGCGTCGCGGTGAAGGTGCTGCGGCCCGGGATCGAGCGCCGCGTGACGCGCGACGTCGCCGCCCTGCGCTTGGCGGCGCGGCTCGCGGAGGCGTGGTTCCCCCTCTCCCGCCGGTTGGAGCCCGTGTCGGCCGTGGCCGCGGTGGCGCGCTCCATGCGGCTGGAGCTTGACCTGCGGTTGGAGGCCGCCGCCGCCGGCGAGCTCGGCGAGGCCATGGCGGAGCAGCCCTACATGCGCGCGCCCGCCGTGGTGTGGGCGGGCGTGGGCCGCCGCGTGCTGACGCTGGAGTGGGCGGCCGGCCGCCCGCTCACCGACCCGGCCGCCCTCGCGGACCCGGCGCTGGATCGTCCCGCCCTGGCGACCGGCCTGATCCGCGCCTTCCTGCACGGCGCCCTGGACCATGGCGCCTTCCACGCCGACCTGCACGAGGGCAACCTGTTCGCGGAGCCCCCCTCGCGCCTCACCGCGGTGGACTTCGGCATCGTCGGCCGCCTGGGCCGGCCCGAGCGGCGCTTCCTGGCGGAGATCCTGTGGGGCTTCCTGCGCCGGGACTACCGCCGCGTGGCCGAGGTCCACTTCGAGGCCGGCTACGTGCCCGCGACGGCGGGCGTCGACGACTTCGCCCAGGCCCTGCGCGCCGTGGGCGAGCCCATCTTCGGCCGTGCGGCGCGGGACGTCTCGATGGGCCGGCTGCTGGGCCAGCTGTTCGAGATCACCGCGCTCTTCGACATGCACCTGCGGCCCGAGCTGGTGCTCCTGCAGAAGACCATGGTCACCGTGGAGGGCGTCGCCCGCCGCATCGACCCGGACA
>CAXTCO010000061.1:0-11600 GCA_964242255.1 uncultured Caulobacteraceae bacterium
GCTGGAACACGTAGTCGATGGTCTGGAGGTAGAACTCCTCCGTCAGGTCGAGCACACTCAAGTACTCGTCATAGAACTCCAAGTGCTTCGCCGCCCCGTCGCCGTCGCCCTGCACCAGGTCGTTGAAGTAGCGGCGGTGGGCGTCGCGGTGGCGGTCGGCGTTCATGCTCATGAAGGCGTAGAGCTGGACGAAGCCGGGGTACACGCGCCGCAGGGCGCCCGGGTAGGGCGGCGGCACGGTCTCGATCATGTGCGAGCGGAACCAGGCGAACGGCTGGGCGGCCGCCAGCTCCGTGGGCGCGGTGGGCGCCAGGCGCGCGTCGATGGGGCTGCCCATGAAGGTCATCGACGCTGGGCGAGAGGCGTCGCCCGCCCCCGCCATCACCGCCGCCGCCGCCATCACGGCCGGGCCGGGCTGGCACACGGCCACCACGTGGGGCCGCGGCCCGAGCACGCGCAGCATGTCCTGCACGTGGTCGACGTAGTCGTGGAAGTCGAAGCGGCCTTCGGCGATCGGCACCTCGCGGGCGTTCACCCAGTCGGTGACGTAGACCTCGTGGTCCTTCAGGAAAGCCTGCACCGTGCCGCGCAGCAGGGTGGCGTAGTGGCCGGAGAGCGGGGCCACGATAAGCACGTGCGGCTCGCCGCCCTTGCGGCCGGCGCGGCGCATGTCGGTGACGTCGCGCGCGAAGTGGAGCATGCGCACCCAGGGCGAGGTCCACTTCACCTCGTGGTGGACGCGCACCGTGGCGCCGTCGATCTCGACGCTGTCGATGCGCCAGTCGGGCTTGCCGTGACGGCGCGTCAGGTCGCCGAAGAATTGCGCGCCGGCGTTCGCCTGACGGCCGAAGCCGGTCAGCGCCCAGGGGTTGGCCGGCGAACTCCAGAAGTCGCGCGCCGCCCGGGCCGCCGTCCGCATCGGCTGGGCGGCGGCGTAGGCCGCCTCGTGCATGGCGTAGATCGACATCGGCCCTGACCCGGCGCTTAGGCCGGCCCCCGTTCCCGTTGCGCACCCACGTAACATACGGGCGTTCACAAACCTCAACGCCCGCCGTCCCACCGCGTTGCTGCAGGTGCGAAGGGGCCGCCGCTTCCCAGCGGGGCGCGGGGGCGCCAAGGTCGCGGACCATGAGCGAGGCCGCCCTCCTGTCCCGTGTGCGGGGCTTCGGCGCCGCCGCCACCGACCTGGGCGGCCCCGGCGGCCGCGCGCGCTTCGAGGAGTCGACGGAGGGCCGGCTGTGGGACTGGGCGCAGGCGCGCCGCGGCCTGCGCCTGCGCACCCTGGTGGTGGTGCGCTGGGCGTCCGTGGCTGGGCAGCTGGCGGTGCTGCTGGCCGCCCGCTTCGCCTTCGACGTGCGGCCGCCGCTGATCTCCTGCCTGATCGCCATCGGCGCGGCGGCGGCGCTGAACCTGTCGCTGACGGTGGTGTGGCCCGGCGCGCGCGTGGCGGGACGGCGCGAGGCGGTGGCGCAGCTGGCGTTCGACATCGGCCAGCTGGTGGTCCTCCTGTGGCTCACGGGCGGGCTGCAGAACCCCTTCTCCCTGCTGCTGATCGCGCCCGTGACCGTGGCGGCGGCCACCCTGCCGACGCGCTCGGCGCTGATCGTGGGCGCCCTGGCCCTGGCCGCCGTGCTGGCCCTGGCGGTCTGGGCCATGCCGCTGCCCCTGGCGGACGGGCGGGTGCTGGCCTTGCCGGCCCCCTACCGGCTGGCGCTGGTGGTCGCGACCGCGTCCGGCATCGTCTTCACCGGCGTCTACGCCTGGCAGGCGCAGGCGGAGGCGCAGCGCATGGAGCTGGCCCTGGCCGCCACCCAGGCCGTGCTGGCGCGCGAGCAGCGCCTCTCGGCCCTGGGCGGCCTCGCCGCCTCCGCCGCGCACGAGCTGGGCACGCCGCTGGCCACCATCCAGGTCGTCTCCAAGGAGATGCTGCGCGAGCTGGAGCCCGGCACCTCCACGCACGAGGACGTGACGCTGCTCTCCTCGCAGGCCGAGCGGTGCCGCGAGATCCTGAAGCGCCTCTCCACCCATCCGGAGGCCAGCGACCAGCGCCACGCGCGCATGAGCCTGAGCCAGCTGATGGAGGAGATCGCCGAGCCCTACCGGCATGCGGCGGAAGGGGTCGGCGTGGAGTGCGACGTCACCTGCGCCGTGGGCGCGGCCATCCTGGAGGTGCGCCGCCTCCCGGAGGTGCTGCACGGCCTCTCCGCCTTCGTGGAGAACGCCACGGACTTCGCCGAGTCCATCGTGGAGGTGAACGCCCACTACGACGCCGACCGCCTGCTGATCGAGGTGCGCGACGACGGCCCGGGCTTCCCGCCCGAGGTGATGGCGCGCCTGGGCGAGCCCTACGTCACCACCCGCCCGGCCGCTGAAAACAGCCGCACCAACCACCTGGGCATGGGGCTCGGCTTCTTCATCGCCAAGACGCTGCTGGAGCGCACGGGCGCCCACGTGGAGTTCCGCAACGCCCGCCGCGGCGGCGCCGTGGTGGCCGCCCGCTGGCTCCGCGCCCGCGTCGAGGCGCCGCCCGGAGCCGCGGAGTTCTGAGGCGCCCCGCAGGAGCGGCTTTGCTCCGCCCGCGAAGTGCGACATTGTGTCATCTGAGGATCGCGCGGAGCCTGTCCGCGCGGCGCCCCGCCGGGATCCCAAGCATGACCGACGTCTCCGCCGCCATCGCCGCCCTGCCCGACCGCACCCTCCTGGTGCTCGACGACGACGCGCCCCTGCGCACGCGCCTCGGCCGCGCCCTGGAGAGCCGCGGCTTCGAGGTGACCCAGTGCGCCTCCGTGGCCGAGGCCACCGCCGCCGTGCGCGACAGGCCGCCCGCCTTCGCCGTGTGCGACCTGCGGCTGGAGGACGGCAACGGCCTGCAGGTGGTAGAGGCGATCAAGGCCGTGCGGCCCGACTCGCGCGTGGTGATGCTGACGGGCTACGGCAACATCGCCACGGCCGTGCAGGCGGTGAAGGTGGGTGCGGTGGACTATCTGCCCAAGCCGGCCGACGCCGACGACGTGGCCCGCGCGCTCCTGGCCGCCAAGGAGGGCGTGCCGACGCCCCCGCCCGAGAACCCCATGAGCGCCGACCGCGTCCGCTGGGAGCACATCCAGCGCGTCTACGAGCAGTGCGGCCACAACATCAGCGAGACCGCGCGCCGCCTGAACATGCACCGCCGCACCCTGCAGCGCATCCTGGCCAAGCGCGCCCCGCGCTGAGCCTGCCGCCCCGCCCCAGGCGTGCTAAGGCGCGCCCATGACGGCGGTGGTGGTCACGGGGGCGGCGGGGTTCGTCGGGAGCTTCGTGGCCGCGCGCCTGCTCGACCGGGGCGAGGAGGTGGTCGGCGTCGACGACTTCACGCCCTACTACGACCCGGCCCTCAAGCGCGCCCGCGCCGCCCGCCTCCAGGCGCGCTCCGGCTTCCGCCTGGTGGAGGCCGACGTGGCGGATGCGGACCGCTTCGCCGCGATCGTGGCGCAGGCGGGCGCCGTGCGCGTGGTGCACCTGGCCGCGCAGGCGGGCGTGCGCCACTCCTTGGACAACCCCTTCGCCTACGAGCGCGCCAACGTCGCCGGCCACTTGAGCGTGCTGGAGGCGTGCCGCCGAGCGCCCGGGTTCGAGCACTTGGTCTACGCCTCGTCCTCCTCCGTCTACGGCGACCGGCCGGCGGACGGCGAGGCGTTCCGCGAGGACGACCCGGCGGTGGAGCCCGTGTCGCTCTACGCCGCCACCAAGCGCTCGGGCGAGCTGATGAGCACGGCCTACGCCCGCCTCTACGGCTTGAAGCTGACGGGCCTGCGCTTCTTCACCGTCTACGGCCCGTGGGGCCGGCCGGACATGGCCTGCTTCGGCTTCACGGAGGCCATCGCGGCCGGGCGCCCCATCCGCGTGTTCGGCGAGGGCCGCATGGCGCGAGACTTCACCTGGATCGAGGACATCGCCGAGGGCGTGGTGCGCGCCCTGGACCGCCCGCCGGCGGGGCCGCAGAACCGCATCCTGAACATCGGCGGCGGCCGCCCCGTCGGGCTGATGGACATGATCTCCGAGCTTGAGCGCGCGCTGGGGCGCGAGGCGGTCAAGGTGTTCGAGCCCATGCAGCCGGGCGACGTGACCCGCACCTGCGCCGACGTCTCCCGCCTGCAGGCGCTGACCGGCTGGTCGCCCACGACGCCGATCGTCGAGGGGCTGCCGCGCTTCGTCGCGTGGTGGCGGGGCTTCTACGGCCGCTGAGCCGCCGCCGCCTCGCCGCGGCCCACGCCGCGGTAGCGGAAGCCGCGGCGGGCCATCTCGTCGGGGCGGTAGACGTTGCGCAGGTCCACCACCACCGGGCGGCGCATCAGCTTGCACACGCGGTCGAGGTCCAGGGCGCGGAACTGGTCCCACTCGGTGAGGAGCAAGAGGGCGTCCGCGCCCTCCACGGCCTCGTAGGCGCCCGCCTTGAACGCGACGTCCGGCAGCAGGTGCGCCGCTTCCGTCATGCCCTCCGGGTCGTAGGCCTGCACCCGCGCGCCCGCCGCCTGCAGGGCGGGCACGATGTCCAGCGCCGGGCTGTCGCGCATGTCGTCGGTGTTGGGCTTGAAGGTGAGGCCGAGCACGCCGACCGTGACGCCCTGCAGCCCCCCGCCCTCCAGCGCGCGGGCGACGCGGCCCGCCATGGCGCGCTTGCGGGCCTCGTTCACGGCGACCGTGGTCTCGATCAGGCGCACGGGGGAGCCCGCGTCCTTGGCGGTGTGCACCAGCGCCAGCGTGTCTTTCGGAAAGCAGCTGCCGCCGTAGCCCGGGCCGGCGTGCAGGAACTTGGCGCCGATGCGGTTGTCCAGGCCGATGCCGCGGGCGACCTGCTGCACGTCGGCGCCCACCGCCTCGCACAGGTCGGCCATCTCGTTGATGAAGGTGATCTTCATGGCCAGGAACGCGTTGGCCGCGTACTTGATCAGCTCCGAGGTGCGCCGGCCCGTGAATAAGAGCGGGCTCTCGTTCAAGTTGAGCGGGCGGTAGAGCTCGCGCATCACCCCGCGCGCCCGTTCGTCCGACGTGCCCACCACCACCCGGTCGGGCCGCTTGAAGTCCTCGATGGCCGCGCCCTCGCGCAGGAACTCGGGATTGGAGACCACCGCGACCTGCGCCTCCGGCCGGGCCTCGCGCATGAGGCGCTCCACCTCGTCGCCCGTGCCGACGGGCACGGTGGACTTGGTGACCACCACCGTGAAGCCCTGCACGTCGCCCGCGATCTCGCGGGCGGCGGCGTGCACGTAGGACAGGTCCGCATGGCCGCCGCCGCGGCGCGAGGGCGTGCCCACCGCGATGAACACGGCGTCCGCCGCGGCCACCGCCTCGCGCGCGTCCGTGGCGAACGACAGCCGGCCCGCCTCCACGTTGCGGGCGACCAGCACGTCCAGCCCCGGTTCGTAGATGGGCATCACGCCGCCGCGCAGGCGCTCGATCTTGCCCGCGTCCTTGTCGATGCAGGTGACCTCGTGGCCGAAGTCGGCGAAGCACGCGCCCGAGACCAGGCCCACGTAGCCCGTCCCGATCATCGCCACACGCATGAACGCTCCCCGAGCCGATCCGGCCGAGACGTCCGGGCCGGGCCGGCCGTGTAGCCGCGCTGGCGGCGCGAGGCCAGCCGGCGTTAACCGCGTCCGGCGACCGGGCCGTAACCGGCGGCGGTGCAGGGTGCGGCCATGGCTTCCTCCCTCGCCCGCGATCCGCTCGCCGGCCTCGCCCTGTACGCCGGGGCGCCGGAGGCGCTGGCGCACGGACCGGTGGGCCGGCCGCGCCTGATCGTCACGCCCAACCTCGACCACTGGCGCCTGCTGCACCGAAGCCGCGCCTTCCGCACCGCCTACCGCGCAGCCGAGGTGGTGCTCAACGACAGCCGCTTCCTGCGCCGCCTCCTTTGGGATGCGGCCACACCCACCCTGCCCGGCGCCGACCTCGCCCTGCGCATGCTGGACGCGGCCCCCGCAGGCTCGGCCGTGCTGGTGGTGGGCTGCCCGCCGGCCGTGGAGGCGTGGCTGCGCGCGCGCCGGCCCGACCTGCGCGTGAAGGGGGTGGAGCCCAGCCGCGGCTACGTGTTCAAGCGCGCCGAGCGGCGGGCGCTGGCCGCGCGGGCGCGGGCGCTCAGGCCGGAGCGGATCTTCGTCTGCACGGGCGCGCCGCAGAGCGAGGTGGTGGCCGCGGGCCTGCTCCGCGCCCTGGACCACCCTTGCGACGTCTTGAGCTGCGGCGCGGCGCTGCAGTTCGCGGCCGGGCTGAAGCCTCGCGCGCCGGCCTGGACGCAGGCGCTCGGGGCGGAGTGGGCGTGGCGCCTCGTCACCGAGCCGCACACGCGCACCCGCTACGTGCTGGACGCCGTGTTCCTGCCGACCCACGCGGCGCGCCTGCGCCGGCTGGCCCCGCCGCGCCGCGCCGACCCCCGGCCCGCCTCGCCGGAACCGCAGCGCGCCTGAGGCCGGCGCACCCCTGCGCGGCAGAGCTATAGGCGGGCGGGCCGCGGTCCGGTCACCTCCGCCATCGCCTGCACCAGCCGGCGCATGTCGTCGGGGAAGACCTGGCCGATGCAGCCGATGCGGAACGAGGGCTCGGCGGTCAGCTTGCCGGGGTAGATGACGAAGCCCCGCTCGACGAGGGCGTCGTAGAGCTGCGCGAAGTCCAGCTCCGGCCCGTGGCGGAAGGTGGCGATCACCGGCGCCTGCACCTCGCGGTGCAGGAACAGCGGGAAGCCGAGCGGCTCCACGCCGTCGACCAGCACGCACAGGTTCTTCGCGTAGCGGGCGAGGCGCGCGGCCGGCCCGCCCTCCTCCGCCAGCAGCCGCAGCGCCTCCACCGTGCCCGCGACCACCTGCACGGGCGGGGTGAAGCGCCACTGCCCGTTCTGCCCGAAGCCGTGCGCCTGGTCGGCGAGGTCCAGCGACAGCGAGGGCGAGCGGCCGGCCGCTCGGGCCGACTCGCCGCGGTCGACCAGGGCGAAGCTGATCCCCGGCGGCCCCTCCAGACACTTGTTGGACGAGGCGAGCACGGCGGCGACCGGCGTCGTCCGCAGGTCCAGCGGCAGGGCGCCGAAGCCGGCCATGGCGTCCACGATCAGCCGCCGCCCCGCGTCCGCCACCACCGCCGCGATCCCGGCGACCGGGTTGAGCAGCCCCGTGGTGGTCTCGACGTGGACGGCCGCCACGTGCGTCACCGCGGGGTCCCTCGCCAGCGCCTCGCGCACGCGTTCCGGCTCCACCGGCGCGTCCTCCGCCCAGTCCAGCGTCGCCACGGCGCGGCCGAGGCGGCGGGCGAGGGCGGCCATGCGCCGGCCGTAGGCGCCGTTGACCAGCACGAGGAGCTTGTCCTCCGGCCCGATCAGCGTCGCGGCCGCCGCCTCCAGGGCGTAGGTGCCGGCGCCCTGGATCGGCACCGCCTCGTGCGAGCCCGCGCCGTGGGCCACGGCGACCAGCCGCTGGCGCAGCTCGGCGGTCAGCGCGATGAAGTCGCGGTCGCGGCTGCCCCAGTCGCGCGTCATGGCCTCGCGCACCCGCGGATGCGTGGTCAGCGGGCCGGGGGTGAGGAGCAGGGGCGGGCTCACGCGGCGAGGAAGGCCTTGAAGCGCCGCGCCACCTCGGCGGGCGTCACCGTCGGCCGACCGAGCCTGTCCATGGAGCCGGGCGCGGTGCGCAGGTGGAGCAGCGCCGGACCCGCCGCCGCCTTCGCCGCCGCCCAGCCCCGCGCCAAGCCGTCCAGGTCGTCCGCCGAGGCCGCGTAGGCGTAGCCGCAGGCCAGCGCCACGGCGGCGAAGTCGACGGAGGCGGAGACGGTGGCCTGCCCGCCCGTGGAGTCGTGCACGCCGTTGTCCAGCAGCACGTGGAGCAGGTTGGTCGGCGCGTAGGCCCCCACCGTCGCCAGCGAACCCAGCTTCATCAGCGCCGCCCCGTCGCCGTCAAGCACCACCACCGGCTTGTCCGTGTTGAGCGCGACGCCCAGCGCCATGCCGGTCGCGCCCCCCATGGAGCCGACCTGGTAGAGGTGCTGCGGCCGGTCGGCGAGGGTGAACAGCTCGCGCCCGCACTTGCCGGTCGTGGCCACCACGGCGGTGCGGCCGTCCGCCAGCTCCAGCACGCGCCGCAGGGCCGCCTCGCGCGTCGGCCGCTCGCCGCCCGTGTCGAAGCGGCCCCGGCGACCGGGGGGGCGCGGGCCGGTCGGCGCGGCGTCGAGTCCGCCGTCCTCCACGTCGCCCTTCTTGAGAACCCAGGCGACGGGCAGCCCCCTGGCGTCCATGGCGGCGACGGCGCGGCCGAAGGCGGGGGCGAGCGCTTCGGGCGTGGAGGGCGCGTCCTCCACGGTCAGCTCCATCAGGCGCAGCAGGGCGTGCGTGATGCGGCCCATGACCTCATGCTGCGGTTCGTCCTTGAGGCCCGGCTGACCACGCCAGGTGGTGACGAACAGGGTGGGGATGCGGAACGGCGCGTTCAGGCTGGTCAGCGGGTTCACCGCGTTGCCGAGGCCGGAGTTCTGGCACATCACCACCGTGCGCCGCCCGGCCAGCCACGCCCCGGCCGCCACGGCCACGGCCTCGCCCTCGCTGGCCGCGCCGACGTAGCGGAGCGTCCGGTCCGAGAGCACGCCGTTGATCAGGGGCGTCAGGAACGAGCAGGGCACGCCCGTGTAGAAGTCGAACCCCCGCGCGTGGGCGGCGTCGATGAACTGGGCGGCGGTGATCATGCCGCGGTGCTTCTAGTGCGCTTTCCCGCGCGGCTGAACCCGCCGCGGCGGCGCTGACGCGCAGCCGGCGCGAGGTAGACAGGCGGGATGGAGTATGCTGGCCTCCATCCGCATCATCCGACGGCCACCTTCTCCGGGCTTCGACATGGCGCTGAGCGAACTCCGGAAGGGGGCGCGGGGAACCGACGTCAGGGTCGCCCAGCAGCTCCTCAACGACGCGAGCGGTCGGCGCGCCGGCCTCGCTCCGGACGGGGTGTACGGGACACGGACCCTCGCCGCCGTCCGGAGCTTCCAGCAGCAGCACGCCCTGGAGGCCGACGGAGTGGTGGGCCCGCGGACCTGGAGCGCGCTGACGGGCGCGGCGCATCCCTCCGCCCGCGAGCTGCCACAGCGACGCCGCCCGAGACCCAGCCCGCCGCGGCACCTGACCCGCCCGCCGCGACGGCGGCCGCTTCCCCGCCGGCCTCGATCCCCCCGATGCTCCGGGCGCTCGACGCCGCGACCGAGCCGGCCTGGCTCAAGGTCGCCCTCGCCGAGTACGGCATCCACGAGCGCACGACGCTCGGCACGCAACGCATCGTCCAGTACCATCAGGCGACGTCGCTCCACGCCAAGAGCGACCAGGTGGCCTGGTGCTCGTCATTCGTGAACTGGTGCCTAGCGCAGGTCGGGATCATCGGCAGCCGCAGCGCCGCCGCCGCCAGCTGGGCGGACTGGGGCGTGGGACTGGACACGCCCAAGCTGGGCTGCATCGTCCAGCTGCACCACCACGTGAAGGGCTGCACCTCGGCCACCGGCACGGCGAGCGGGAACCACGTGGCCTTCTTCATCCGGCAGGACGCGGCCCACATCTTCCTGCTGGGCGGCAACCAGAGCGACAGCGTCAAGCTGAGCGGCTTCCCGCTCTCCAATTGGTCCGTGAAGGCCTACCGGTGGCCCGGAGGGGGACGATGAGGCGCGGCCCGTTCACCCGCGGCCTGTACGCCGCCCTCCTGGCCGCCGCCGCCGGGCCTGCCTGCGGCGCCCCCGCGCCCGCCGCTCCGCCGGACCGCGCGGGAGCGGCGGACTTCCAGTCGTCCTGGGTGCAGTTCCGCGACGCCGTGCTGGCCCACGACCTCGCAGGCGCGGCCGCGCTCACCGCCTTCCCCCTCGCAGTGCACGGCGTCACCGACGACGAGACGAGACATGTCGGGCGCACGAGCTTCGCCAAGGCGTTCGACCGGATGCTGAAGCAGGAGCCGGACGGCCCCGGCTCGCCCTCGAACCTCCAGCGTGTCCGGGCCACGCCCGTGCTGAAGGATCCCGGCCCCGGTCACGTCGCCGTCGTCGGAGGGATGGAGTTCGCCCGCACCGCAGCCGGCCCGCGACTGGTCCGCATCTACGTGGACGAGGAGTAGGCCGTCAGACCGGCGGGGGCTGGGCGAACACCTCGCGCTTGCCGGCGTGGTTGGCGGGGCCGACCACGCCCTCCTTCTCCATCCGCTCGATAAGCGAGGCGGCGCGGTTGTAGCCGATCTGCAGGCGGCGCTGGACGTAGCTGGTGGAGGCCTTGCGGTCGCGCGTCACCACGGCCACCGCCTGGTCGTAGAGGTCGCCGGGCTCGCCCTCGCCCTCCATGGCCCCGCCGCCGTCCTCGTCGTCGTCCGACGGGGCGGCGGTGATCTCCTCCAGGTATTGCGGCTGGCCCTGGGCGCGGAGGAACCTGGCCACGTCCTCCACCTCGCCGTCGCCGACGAAGGGTCCGTGCAGGCGCGTCACCCGGCCGCCCCCGGCCATGTAGAGCATGTCGCCCTGGCCCAGCAGCTGCTCGGCGCCCTGCTCGCCCAGGATGGTGCGGGCGTCGATCTTGCTGGTCACCTGGAAGGAGATGCGGGTCGGGAAGTTGGCCTTGATGGTGCCGGTGATCACGTCGACCGAGGGGCGCTGGGTGGCCATGATCAGGTGGATGCCCGCCGCGCGCGCCATCTGCGCCAGGCGCTGCACCGCGCCCTCGATGTCCTTGCCGGCCACCATCATCAGGTCGGCCACCTCGTCGATCACGACGACGAGGAAGGGCATGGGCTCGGGCTCGAACTCCTCCGTCTCGTAGATCGCGCGGCCGCCCTCGTCGAAGCCGGTCTGCACCGTGCGGGCGAAGCGCTCGCCCTTGGCCTGGGCGTCGCGGGCCTTCTCGTTGTAGCCGCCGATGTTGCGCACGCCGATCTTGGACATCAGGCGGTAGCGGTTCTCCATCTCCCGCACCGTCCACTTCAGGGCCACGATCGCCTTCTTCGGGTCGGTGACCACGGGCGCCAGGAGGTGCGGGATGCCGTCGTAGACGCTGAGCTCCAGCATCTTCGGGTCGATCATGATGAAGCGGCACTGCTCGGGCGGCAGGCGGTAGAGGATCGACAGGATCATGGCGTTGACCCCCACCGACTTGCCCGAGCCGGTGGTGCCGGCGATGAGCAGGTGGGGCATCTTGGCCAAGTCGGCGATGTAGGGCTCGCCGCCGATGCTCTCGCCCAGGGCCATGGGCAGGCCTAGGCCGGTCTTCTCGTACTCGGCGCTGGCGAGGAGGTCGCGCAGGTAGACCGTCTCGCGCCGGTGGTTCGGCAGCTCGATGCCGATGGCGTTGCGCCCCTGCACCACGCTCACGCGCGCCGAGCGGGCGCTCATGGAGCGGGCGATGTCGTCGGCCAGCGAGATCACGCGCGAACTCTTCACGCCGGGCGCGGGCACCAGCTCGTAGAGGGTGACCACCGGGCCGGGGCGGATCTGGTCGATCTGCCCCTTCACGCCGAACTCGGCGAGCACGCCCTCCAGCATGCGGGCGTTCTGGCGCAGGGCGCCCTCGTCGTAGGCCGACTGGCGCGGCTTGGGCTTGGCCAGCATGGCGAGCTCGGGCAGCTGGAAGCCGT
>CAXTCO010000062.1:0-11578 GCA_964242255.1 uncultured Caulobacteraceae bacterium
TCTCCCGGAAGTCCGACAACCCGTCGATCACCCGCGACGTGTCGGGCGAGGGCGTTCAGCAGGCGCTCTTGAAGATCATGGAGGGCACGGTGGCCTCCGTGCCGCCCCAGGGGGGCCGCAAGCACCCGCAGCAGGAGTTCCTCCAGGTCGACACCACCAACATCCTGTTCATCTGCGGCGGCGCCTTCGCGGGGCTGGAGCGGATCATCTCCGCGCGCGGGCGGGGCACGTCCATCGGCTTCGCGGCCAAGGTGCAGGCGCCCGACGACCGGCGCACGGGCGAGATCTTCCGCAAGGTGGAGCCCGAGGACCTGCTCAAGTTCGGGCTGATCCCCGAGTTCGTGGGACGCCTGCCGGTGATCGCCACCCTCGACGACCTGGACGAGGAAGCGCTCAAGAAGATCCTGACCGAGCCCAAGAACGCCCTGGTCAAGCAGTACCAGCGGCTGTTCGAGATGGAGAGCACGGAACTGACCTTCAAGGACGAGGCGCTGAACGTCGTCGCCAAGAAGGCCATCGAGCGGCGCACCGGCGCGCGGGGGCTGCGCTCCATCATGGAGGGCATCCTGCTCGACACGATGTTCGACCTGCCCGGCCTCGACGGCGTCGAGCAGGTGGTGATCGGGCCGGATGTGGTGGAGGGCAAGTCGCGCCCGCTCTACATCTACTCCGAGCGAGGGGCCGAGAAGGCGGGCGCCAGCGCGTGATCCGTCGGGTGCCGCGACGCCGCCCCACCCGCATCCTTGAAACGCCCGCTCGACGCCGCCATCTCCAGCCCGGCGCCGGGCTGAACACTTCCCAAGACGGACGGCGCCAATCCCCGCAGTGCCGGAAGCGCATCGAATGGCTTCCGGCGCCGGCGCGCGGGCCCCGCCCGTGCAGGCCGGTTCCGCGCCCGACGGCATCTTCCGCGTCGGCGTGACCGCTACCCTCAGGACGTAATCATGGCAACCCAGAAGCGCACACCCGCGGCTCCCGGCAGCGTCGAAAGCTATCCGGTGCTCCCGCTCCGCGACATCGTCGTCTTCCCGCACATGATCGTGCCGCTGTTCGTTGGGCGCGAGAAGTCGATCCGCGCCCTCGAAGAGGTCATGAAGGCCGACCGCTTCATCCTGCTCGCCACGCAGATGAACGCGACCGACGACGACCCCGCCACCGACGCGATCTTCACCACGGGCACGCTCGCCTCGGTCCTGCAACTGCTCAAGCTGCCCGACGGCACCGTCAAGGTGCTGGTCGAGGGCGCGACGCGCGTCAAGGTGCGCGACTACACCCGCACGGAGGACTTCTACGAGGCCGACGCCGAGGTGATCGCCGACGAGGCGGTCGACCCCGTCGAGCTGGAGGCGCTCGCCCGCTCGGTCGTGACCGAGTTCGAAGGCTACGTAAAGCTCAACAAGAAGGTGTCGCCCGAGGTGGTGGCGGCCGTCGGCCAGATCACCGACTTCTCCAAGCTCGCCGACACCATCGCGTCCCACCTCGCGGTCAAGATCGCCGACAAGCAGGCGATCCTGGAGATGCCGTCCGCCGTCAGGCGCCTGGAGAAGTGCCTGGGCCTGATGGAAAGCGAGATCTCCGTCCTGCAGGTGGAGAAGCGCATCCGCACGCGCGTCAAGCGCCAGATGGAGAAGACCCAGCGCGAGTACTACCTCAACGAGCAGATGAAGGCGATCCAGAAGGAGCTCGGCGACGAGGACGGCAAGGACGACCTGGCCGAGCTGGAAGCCCGCATCAAGGACACCAAGCTCAGCAAGGAAGCGCGCGACAAGGCCACCGCCGAGCTGAAGAAGCTCCGGCAGATGTCGCCCATGTCGGCGGAAGCCACCGTGGTGCGCAACTACCTCGACTGGCTGCTCTCGATTCCGTGGGGCAAGCGCTCCAAGATCAAGCGCGACCTGCCGCTGGCGGAGGCGACCCTGAACTCCGAGCACTACGGGCTCGACAAGGTCAAGGAGCGCATCCTGGAGTACCTCGCGGTGCAGAGCCGGGCCAACAAGCTGACCGGCCCGATCCTGTGCCTGGTGGGGCCGCCCGGCGTCGGCAAGACCTCGCTCGGCAAGTCGATCGCGCGCGCCACGGGCCGCGAGTTCGTCCGCATGTCGCTGGGCGGCGTGCGCGACGAGGCGGAGATCCGCGGCCACCGGCGGACCTACATCGGCTCGATGCCCGGCAAGATCATCCAGTCGATGCGCAAGGCCAAGACCTCCAACCCGCTCTTCCTGCTCGACGAGATCGACAAGATGGGCATGGACTTCCGCGGCGACCCGTCCTCGGCGCTCCTTGAGGTGCTCGACCCCGAGCAGAACGCCACCTTCGCGGACCATTACCTTGAGGTCGACTACGACCTGTCGAACGTGATGTTCGTGACCACGGCCAACACGCTCAACATCCCCGGTCCCCTGATGGACCGCATGGAGGTGATCCGCATCGCGGGCTACACCGAGGACGAGAAGGCCGAGATCGCGCGCACCCACCTGATCCCCGCCGCGGTCAAGAAGCATGGGCTGGAGCCGGCCGAGTGGTCGATCGGCGACGACGCCCTGATGTCGCTGATCCGCCGCTACACCCGCGAGGCGGGCGTCCGCAACCTGGAGCGCGAGATCTCCAACCTGGCCCGCAAGGCCGTGAAGGAGATCATGATCACGGACCGCAAGTCGGTGGCGGTGACGGAAGCCAATCTGATCGACTACCTGGGCGCGCCGAAGTTCCGCTACGGCGAGGCCGAGGCGGAGGATCAGGTGGGCGCGGTCACGGGGCTGGCCTGGACGGAGGTGGGTGGCGAGCTGCTGACCATCGAGGGCGTCATGATGCCCGGCAAGGGCAAGATGATCGTCACGGGCAACCTCAAGGACGTGATGAAGGAGTCGATCTCGGCCGCGGCCTCCTACGTGCGGTCGCGGGCGGTGGACTTCGGGGTCGAGCCCCCGCTGTTCGACCGGCGCGACATCCACGTCCACGTGCCCGAGGGCGCGACGCCCAAGGACGGTCCCTCGGCCGGCATCGCGATGGCCACCGCCATTGTATCCGTGCTGACCGGCATCCCGATCCGCCGCGACATCGCCATGACGGGCGAGATCACGCTGCGGGGCCGGGTGCTGCCCATCGGCGGCCTGAAGGAGAAGCTGCTCGCGGCCCTGCGCGGCGGCCTCAAGAAGGTGCTGATCCCCGAGGAGAACGCCAAGGACCTGCTCGACATCCCCAACAGCGTGAAGAACGCGCTGGAGATCGTGCCCGTGTCGCGCGTGGACGAGGTGCTGGCCCACGCCTTGGTCCACCAGCCGGTGCCGATCCGCTGGGAGGAGCAACTGTCGAGCCGTCAGGGCGCGAGCCTCGGCGACGACGACGGCGCGGGCGTCATGGCGCACTGACGCGCTTCGACCGTTGGACGTCGGGGCCGCGATCCGGGTTCGGGTCGCGGCCCTTGTCCTGTTCCGGCCCGCAATCCTTGCCGGCCGCGGCCGATCTGCCGTAAGAACGGGAGCGGTCGGCGACCCGGGCGGTTAGCTCAGTCGGTAGAGCATCTCGTTTACACCGAGAGGGTCGGCGGTTCGAGCCCGTCACCGCCCACCGGCCTCCCCGAAAGGGGGCCAGAGCTTTGGATCCGTACAAACGTCGCGCTATCGTCCGGTCGATGCTTCGTCGGGCGGAGAGCTGCCGTTGGATCCTATCCTGCCTCTGATGATCGAGAGCGACCCGGCGAAATCCTGGCGCCTGCTCCTGCTCAGCTTGGCTTTCGTTGCGGCCGGGGCCTTCATGGCCGCTACGGCGCCCGGCCTGCAGGCGATCGCCATCGGGATGGCCGGGGTGGCCTTCTTCGGCGCCCTCGCGCTCGTTCTCATCTCCCGGATCATCTGGCCGCCGCGGCTCGTCGTGACGGAGGACGGTCTTGCCTGGAGCGGCAAGCTGAGATCCTGGACCGTGCCCTGGCGCGACGTGCAACGGTTCCGGCTGCGGCAGGAGCGCCGGTCCGCTTCCGTGCTCATCGACTACCGCGACGGTGGTCGTCCGCGCCGCTCCTGGTTCCGGGGACGGCCCGGCGGCATCGCCGACGTTCTGCGCGTGCCGTCGCGGGATCTCGCTCCCCTGCTGAACCGGCTGGCGGCCGACCGGCGCGGGATCGGGTACGATGGTCTAGTTCCCGCCGAGGTCGAGGACAAAGGCGTCCCGCTCACGTGGAGGACTTTTCCGTGGGTCACCACGGGACTGGTGATCAGTCTCGCGCTCGTCTTCGCGGCCGAGGTCAGGGCTCCGGTCACGCCGGCGGACGGCGCCTTGCAGCCGTCCACCTCGACCCTGGTGGCCTACGGCGGGCTCAGTCGATCCCTGCTGCTCGACCGGGGAGAGTGGTTCCGGCTCGTGACCGCGCCCTTCCTGCACGGGAATCTGAGGCACGTCCTGTTCAACGCGCTCGCCCTGGTCTGGGCCGGGTGGCTCCTGGAGCGGCTGGTCGGCCGGTGGTGGTTCGCGGCGGTCTACGCGTCCGGCGCCCTCGGGGGCGGGTTGGTGTCGGCGTCCCTCGATCCACCCAACATCGTGGGCGTCGGGGCGTCGGGCGCGATCATGGCGCTGTTCGCCGCCACCTTCGTGCTGAGCTTCCATTATCCCGGCTCAGCGGCGCGCAGCCGTCTGCAGGCCGGGTCCCTGCGCGTGCTGATCCCCACTCTCGTCAATGTCGGCGGAACCGCGGGGATCCTGAAGGTCGACGTTTGGGCGCACGCGGGCGGCACGCTGGCGGGCGGCGTGATCGGCCTGGTTCTCCTGCGCCTCTGGGCGCCGCGGACGCCGCGGCCTGCCGGGCAGCGCTGGGTCCGCGTCGCCGTCCTGCTCGCGGCCGGGCTGGCCGCCGCCGCGGTCCGGCCCGCGGTCGTGTCCTACGAGGACGCGGCCGATTACGTCGGGGCCTCGGGCGCTTTCGCGGCCGGTGATCTGGACGGTGCCCTCGCCGCCGTTCGAGCCTACGTGGCGCGCTCGCCCGCGGTGGCGGACGGCTGGTCGCTCCAGGGAGACATCCTGTTCGCGCGGGGCGACGTGGAAGGCGCTCTGGCCGCCTACGACCGGACCTACGCGCTTGACGCGAGCCCCGTCGTGCTTCGCACGCGAGGCCTGACCCGGTTCTACGCCGGGGACGGGGCCGGAGCGGTCGCGGACCTCCAGAAGGCCGTGGCCGGCGACGGGATCGACCTCTACGCCCCGATCTGGCTCGACATCCTGCGCGAGCGTCAGGGCCTCGCGGCGAGCCTGACGCCCGCGACCGTGGACGACGGCGATGGCGACTGGCCGAAACCGGTGCAGCGCCTCTTCGCCGGGCTGATCACGCCCGACCGCCTGGCCGCGACGGCGAGCCCGTCGCGAACGCCGTCCAGCGACCAGGGCTGCGAGGCCGGGTTCTACGCGGCCGAACTGAGCAGGATCAAGGGCCGGCGGGACGAGGCCGAAGCCGGCTTCCGCGAGGCGCGGCAGACGTGCCCGCCGACCTTCATCGAGTCGTGGATGGCGCGAGCGGAACTGGACCACGGCGGAGACTAGGCCGTCTGGTCGGGCGGCGCGGCACGCGACATTTCAACCGGACCCGAAGTCACCGTTTGCGGGCCGCGCCGGATCCCGCATAGGCTGCGGGAGGGCCCGCGGCCGCGCGGGCGCGCGGGAGGCACCATCGATGATCGAGTCCAGCAGGCCGCACCGGTCCGCTTCCCACGCCGGCGTCGTCCGGACGGCCTGCGCCGCCCTGATCCTGGCGCTGTGCGGTGCCGCGCCGGCCTTGGCGGACCCCATGAGCTTCCACGTCGTCCGGATCGGCCGGGACGCGGCCTGCCGGACGAGTTGCGCCGACGTCATCCTGGCCGACGGCGAGATCAACAACGACTCGGCCGCCGACTTGGTGCGCTTCCTGACCGAGAACCTGCGCGACCGCGACCTCCGGCCCCTGGTGCTGATCGAGTCGCCCGGGGGCACGGTGCTCGGCGCCATGAAGCTCGGCGCGGTGTTCCGCAAGCTCGGCGCCGCCGTGATGGTGGCGGCCGCGCGCGGCTCGGAGACCTCGCAGAGCCTGCGCCTCGTCCCGGCCGACTGCCTCTCGGCCTGCGTCTACGCCTTCATGGGCGGCAAGAAGCGCCTCGTGCCCTCGATCAGCCGGCTCGGCATCCACCGCATGGTCGTGGATACCCGGACCACCAGCTTCTTCGGCACGGAGGAGGGCGAGCGCATCTACGGGTCGCCCGAGTTCGTGGCCGCGCTCGCGCAATACACGAAGTCGATGGGGGTCGACCCGGTCGTCATCGCCTACGCGGAACAGGTCGCGCCCGAGGAGATCCACATCCTCAGCCGGGGCGAACTGCGCCGCTGGCACCTCGCCTCGGCCCGTCCCTGAGGGCGCCGCGTCCCGCCACGGTCGAAGGTCGCTTTCCCGTCCTCCGAAACCGCGCCGCAGGGCTTCGAACTCGGGTTAACGATCGCCGGTTCTGCCCTTCTCCCCGCTGCTCGCGGGGCGAAGGGCATGGCTTGGCCCTGGTGCTCTAAACCTGAGTTCAGAGCCCTGAACCGCGCCGGCCCGCGCTTGACAAGCGCCGCGCCGGTGCCCTATCCCGCACTCCTCCGAAGCGGAACGGGCGTAGGCCCGACGCGCCGCCCGCGGGGGAGTAGCTCAGTTGGTTAGAGCGCCGGCCTGTCACGCCGGAGGTCGCGGGTTCGAGCCCCGTCTCTCTCGCCATTCCCGCGAGCCCTGACGCTCCCGCACCGCGCTCACTGGAAAAGCTCCAAACTCGTTGCGGTGCGGCACCATTAGCGCTTGTGTGCCCCCGGGGCCTGCATTACCTCATCGGTACGGGGAGGGCGGGTCATTTCCGGGGCTCGAAGGGGCGCCAAGCGGGCCTGTCCCTTCGCGAGAACCGCGGATCGGACCCATGCCCAACCTGCTCGGCGACTACCTGCCGCTGATCGTCTTCATCGTGCTGGCGACGGTCATCTCCGGGGCGCTGCTGCTCGCACCCTTCCTGGTGGCCTTCAAGGCCCCGGACGCCGAAAAGCTCTCGGCCTACGAGTGCGGCTTCAACGCCTTCGACGACGCCCGCATGAAGTTCGACGTGCGCTTCTATCTGGTGTCGCTGCTGTTCATCATCTTCGACCTCGAAGTCGCCTTCCTGTTCCCCTGGGCGGTGGCGTTCCGCGGCATCGGCGCCGTGGGCTTCTGGTCGATGATCGTGTTTCTCGCCGTCCTCACGGTCGGCTTCGTCTACGAGTGGAAGAAAGGCGCCCTGGAATGGGACTGAGCCCCACCGCCCCCAAGACCGCCATCGCCCCCGCGCCCAAGGGGCTCGTCGACCCGCGCACCGGGCGCCCCATGGGCAACGACGACCCCTTTTTCCTGGGGATGAACGACCAGCTCGCCGACAAGGGCTTCCTGGTCACGGCCAGCGACGACCTTATCCAGTGGGCTCGCACAGGCTCGCTGATGTGGATGACGTTCGGCCTGGCGTGCTGCGCGGTCGAGATGATGCAGATGTCCATGCCGCGCTACGACGCCGAGCGCTACGGCTTCGCGCCGCGCGCGAGCCCGCGGCAGTCGGACGTCATGATCGTGGCCGGGACGCTGACCAACAAGATGGCGCCCGCGCTGCGCAAGGTCTACGACCAGATGCCCGAGCCGCGCTACGTGATCTCCATGGGGTCCTGTGCCAACGGCGGCGGCTACTACCACTACTCCTACTCGGTGGTGCGCGGCTGCGACCGCATCGTGCCGGTCGATATCTACGTGCCCGGCTGCCCGCCCACTGCGGAGGCGCTGCTCTACGGCGTGCTGCTGCTCCAGCGCAAGATCCGCCGCACCGGCACGATCGAGCGCTGAGGCAACCCCCGCGACCCGGCTTGGATTGAGAGAATGAGCGAGACCGCGACCATCGACCCGCTCGGGGAGATCGAGACGCACGTCAAGGGCGCGCTCGCCGGCGCCGTCACCCAGAGCTTCCTGTTTCTGGGCGAGCTGACGCTGGTGATCGATCCGGCGCGCAACGTGGAGGTGCTGACCTTTCTGCGCGACGACCCGCGCTGCCTGTTCAACTGCTTCATCGACCTGTGCGGGGTGGACTATCCCGAGCGGCCCGAGCGGTTCGACGTCGTGGTCCACCTGCTGTCGACCAAGCACAACACCCGCGTCCGCGTGAAGATGATGACGGACGAGGCGACCCCCGTCCCCTCGATCATCGCCGTCTACCCGGCCGCGAACTGGTACGAGCGGGAGGCCTACGACCTTTACGGCATCCTGTTCTCGGGCCACCCCGACCTGCGCCGGCTGTTGACCGACTATGGCTTCGAGGGCCATCCGCTCCGCAAGGACTTCCCCATGACGGGGTTCGTCGAGGTGCGCTGGAACGACATCGAGAAGCGCGTCGTCAACGAGCCGGTGCGCCTCACGCAGGAATTCAGGAACTGGGACTTCCTTTCGCCGTGGGAGGGCACCGACGTGGCGGCCCTCCCGGGCGACGAGAAGGCGAAGGGGCAATGACCGAGCACAACCTCCGCAACTTCTCCATCAACTTCGGCCCCCAGCACCCGGCCGCCCACGGCGTGCTCCGCCTGGTGCTGGAGCTCGACGGCGAGATCGTCGACCGCGTCGACCCGCACATCGGCCTGCTGCACCGCGGCACCGAGAAGCTGATGGAGGCGCGGACCTACGTCCAGAACATCCCCTACTTCGACCGGCTCGACTACGTGTCGCCGATGAACCAGGAGCACGCCTTCTGCCTGGCCATCGAGAAATTGCTGCACCTGGAGGTGCCGCGCCGGGCCTCCCTCATCCGCGTGCTCTACTGCGAGATCGGCCGGCTGCTCAGCCACCTGCTCAACGTCACGACCCAGGTCATGGACGTGGGCGCCCTCACCCCGCCGCTGTGGGGCTTCGAGGAGCGCGAGAAGCTGATGCAGTTCTACGAGCGGGCCTGCGGGGCGCGGCTGCACTCGAACTATTTCCGCCCGGGCGGCGTCCACCAGGACCTGCCGCCCAAGCTGATCGAGGACATCGGCGCCTTCTGCGACCCCTTCCTCAAGGTCGTCGACGACCTGTGGGACCTGTTCGTGGAGAACCGCATCTTCAAGCAGCGCAACGTCGACATCGGCGTCGTCACGCTGGAGGAGTGCTGGGCCTGGGGGTTCTCGGGCATCATGGTGCGCGGCTCGGGCGCGGCCTGGGACCTCCGGCGGTCGCAGCCCTACGAGTGCTACGAGGAGATGGACTTCGACATCCCCGTGGGCACGCACGGCGACAACTATGACCGCCAGGTCATCCGCATGCAGGAGATGCGCGAGTCGACCAAGATCATGAAGCAGTGCGTGGCGAAGCTCCTGGCGCCCGATGGGCAGGGGCCCATCGCGGCCCGCAACGGCAAGGTCGCGCCGCCGCCGCGCAAGGAGATGAAGCGCTCCATGGAGGCGCTCATCCACCACTTCAAGCTCTATACCGAGGGCTTCCACGTGCCGCAGGGCGAGGTCTACGCCGCGGTGGAGTGCCCCAAGGGCGAGTTCGGCGTCTACCTGGTGTCGGACGGCACCGACAAGCCCTACCGCTGCAAGATCCGCGCGCCCGGCTACGCCCACCTCCAGGCCATGGACTTCATGTGCCGCGGCCACATGCTGGCCGACGTGTCGGCCGTGCTGGGGTCGCTCGACATCGTGTTCGGGGAAGTGGACCGGTGATCCGGGCCGCGGGTCTCGCCGCGGCCGTCGCGCTGCTCGCGGGCGCGACCGCCCGCGCCGCGGCGCCGCTCCCCGTGGCCCAGCTCCTGCAACAGGGTTTCGACGTCAAAGCCGCCTTCTACGACAACGCGGGCGGGGCCTACCTGGTGCTGCAGAAGGCGACCTCCGCCTACCTGTGCCATTCCAGCCCCAACCAGACCTGCGAAAAGCTGAACTGAGGATCGCATGGCCGTCCGGAGAATCGCCGACCAGCAGCCCGACAGCTTCGCGTTCACGCCCGACAACCGGGCGTGGGCCGACCGGCAGATCGCCAAATACCCGCCCGGCCGGCAGGCCTCGGCGGTGATCGCGCTGCTGCGCCGGGCGCAGGCGCAGCACGACGGCTGGCTGCCCAAGCCCGCGATGGAGGAGGTCGGGCGCATGCTCGACATGCCCACCATCCGCGTGCTGGAGATCGCGACCTTCTACTCGATGTTCAACCTGGCGCCGGTCGGCAAGTATTTCATCCAGCTCTGCGGCACGACCCCTTGCGTGCTGCGCGGCTCGGACGGGGTCAAGGCCGTGCTGGAGCAGCGCGTGGGCGCGCCGGGCCACGTCAGCGACGACGGGCTGTTCTCCTGGATGGAGGTCGAGTGCCTGGGCTCGTGCTGCACGGCGCCGATGGTGCAGATCAACGACGACTTCTACGAGGACCTGACGCCGGAGAACTTCGACAAGCTCCTGGGCGACCTCGCGGCCGGTCGCCCCGTCCGGCAGGGATCGCAGCAGGGCCGCGTGACATCTGAACCCATGGACGGCCTGACGTCGCTCACCACCTTCTACGGGGAGCACCCTGAGCCGCCCGCCGACCTGCATTCGCTCGACTTCCCCCGCAACGCCCCGACCCAGTCCGTCATCCCGCCCGCGCCGCAGCCGGACGTGCCCGCCTCCCACGTCAACGACAACCCGTGACGCACATCGTCTCGCCCAAGACCCTTCCCGGAGCCTTCGATGCTTGAGGACAAGGATCGCATCTTCCAGAACCTCTACGGCTACGGCGACTGGCGCCTGGCCGGCGCGCGGTCGCGCGGCACCTGGGACGGCACCAAGGGGCTGATCGAGAAGGGCAAGGACTGGATCATCACCGAGATGAAGGCCTCGGGCCTGCGCGGCCGTGGCGGCGCGGGCTTCCCGACGGGCCTCAAGTGGTCCTTCATGCCCAAGCCCGACCCGGCGCGGCCCTCCTATCTCGTGGTCAACGCCGACGAGTCCGAGCCCGGCACCTGCAAGGACCGGGAGATCATGCGCAACGATCCGCACATGCTGATCGAGGGCTGCATGATCGCGTCCTTCGCGATGGGGGCCAACGCCTGCTACATCTACATCCGCGGCGAATACGTGTTCGAGGCGGACCGCCTCGACGCCGCCGTGGAGGAGGCCTACGAGAATAACCTCGTGGGCCCGGACAACCTGCACGGCTACCCCTTCGACATCTACGTCCACCGCGGCGCGGGCGCCTACATCTGCGGCGAGGAGACCGCGCTGCTTGAGTCGCTCGAAGGCAAGAAGGGCATGCCGCGGCTGAAGCCGCCGTTCCCCGCCAACATGGGGCTCTACGGCTGCCCCACCACGGTCAACAACGTCGAGTCGATCGCGGTGGCCCCCACCATCCTGCGGCGCGGCGCCTCCTGGTTCGCGGGCTTCGGGGCCAAGAACAACGCGGGCACCAAGCTGTTCTGCATCTCCGGCCACGTCAACAAGCCGTGCAACGTGGAAGAGGCCATGTCGATCCCCTTCCGGGAGCTGATCGACCGGCACTGCGGCGGCATCCGCGGCGGCTGGGACAACCTGCTGGCCGTAATCCCCGGCGGCTCCTCCGTGCCGCTGGTGCCGGCCGAGCAGATCGCCGACGCGC
>CAXTCO010000063.1:0-11573 GCA_964242255.1 uncultured Caulobacteraceae bacterium
CTCCAGGCCACCGGTCAAGAAGCCAAATAACGCCGACCACCCACAGCCGCCCGGCGGCCAGGGACGCGGCCGTGGCCACCACCTGCCGGCGCTTGGGGCACAGGCCGAGGCAGCGCGTCTCCACCACCCGCAGCTCGCCGGCGCGGCCCTGCGCCTTCCACGCCCGCTTCAGCGCCTTGCCGAGCGGCCGGTCGCCGTGGCGGCCGAAACCGCCGTCGAGCTTGCGGGCGCACTTGCCGCACACCAGCAGGGCGTGGTGGAAGGGCGCGCGGGCGGTCCGGGCGGCGGCGCGCGGAGGCGGCGTGTCGGGCATGGACGCCGCTATAGCGCCGGGCGCTCGCCTTCCCCAGCGTCGTCCGGGCGACGGCGCCCGGCACAGCGGAGGACACGGTCATGCCTGACGATGGTGCGCCCCGGCACAAGCAGCTGCGGGCCGATCCTCACGCCTCGCCGGAGGCGCTCAAGGCGCGGGCCTGGTCCCTCCCGCTGGAGGATCTGCAGCCCGCCGACCCCGTGCTCTTCCAGGCCGGGGCGGAGCTGGAGGTTTTCGCCCGCCTGCGCCGCGACGCTCCCGTGCACCGGCAGGAGGACCACGTGTTCGGCCCCTACTGGTCCGTCACGCGATACGACGACATCATGGCGGTGGACACCGACCACGCCGCCTTCTCCTCCGAGCCGGCCATCACCATCGCGGAGCCGGAGGCGGACTTCCCGCTGCCCATGTTCATCGCCATGGACCCGCCGCGGCACGACGCGCAGCGCAAGACGGTGCAGCCCATCGTCAACGGCCCCAACCTCGCCGCCCTCGAGCCGCTGATCCGCGCCCGCGCCGCGAAGATCCTCGACGACCTGCCGGCGGGCGAGACGGTGGACTGGGTCGACCGGGTCTCCATCGAGCTCACGGCCATGACGCTGGCGACCCTGTTCGACATTCCCCAGGAAGACCGGCGCAAGCTGCCCCGGTGGTCGGACGTGGGGTCCGCCGGGCCGGACAGCCCGATCTTCTCCAGCCGCGAGACCGCCCAGGAGGAGCGGCAGGCCATCCTCATGGAATGCGCCGCCTACTTCCTGGACCTGTGGCGCGCGCGGGTCGACGCGCCGCCGGCGGGCGACCTCGTCTCCCTGCTGGCGCACGGCGAGGCGACGCGCGGCATGAGCCCGCAGGAATACCTCGGCAACCTGCTCCTGCTGATCGTCGGCGGCAACGACACCACCCGCAACACCATCACCGGATCCGTGCTGGCGCTGAGCGAGAACCCCGGCGAGTGGGAGGCGCTGAAGGCCGACCCGCAGCGGCTGATCCCGGCCATGGTCAGCGAGACCATCCGCTGGCAGACGCCGCTGGCCCACATGCGCCGCCTCGCGACCCGCGACGTGGAGCTGGGCGGCCGCACGATCCGCGCCGGCGACAAGGTGGTCATGTGGTACGTCTCGGGCAACCGCGACGAGCGCCGCATGGCCGAGCCCGACCGCTTCTGGATCGAGCGGCCGGACGTGCGCCGCCACCTCTCCTTCGGCTTCGGCATCCACCGCTGCGTGGGAAGCCGCCTCGCCGAGCTGCAGCTGCGGATCATCTGGGAGGAGATCCTGGCGCGCTTCTCGCAGGTGGAGGTGGTCGGGCCGGCCGAGCGCGTGCTCTCCACCTTCGTGCGCGGCTACGAGCGGCTGCCGGTGCGCCTGCACCCGCGCTGACGGCGCGGAGACGCGGCGCTTCCGAGCCAAGCCGCGGAAACGAAACGCCGTGCTCGGGCGCTGAAGCGGCGACATCCCCGCCCCGAGAGCCCCGCCATGACCCCCGACGACCGCTTGCGCCTGCAGGACCCCCGCGAGCAGTTCCCCAAGCCGCCCTTCCCCGAGCAGCCGCAGTCCGCCCCCGGCCTCGCGCGCGACATGCAGCCCAGGCCCGACCACGGTGAGGAGAGCTACCGCGGCTGCGGCCGGCTCACCGGGCGCAAGGCGCTGATCACCGGCGGCGACAGCGGGATCGGCCGCGCCGCGGCCATCGCCTTCGCCCGGGAGGGCGCGGACGTGGCGATCGTCCACCTGCCCGAAGAGGAGGCCGACGCGAAGGAGGTCATGGCGCTGGTCGAGGCGGAGGGCCGCCGCGCCGTCTGCCTCCCCGGCGACATAAAGGACGAGGCCTTCTGCCGCGAGCTGGTGGCCAAGGCCGTCCGCGAGCTCGGCGGGCTCGACATCCTGGTCAACAACGCCGGCAAGCAGACCACCCAGGCGTCCATCGCCGACATCACCACCGATCAGTTCGACGCCACGTTCAAGACCAACGTCCACGCCCTGTTCTGGATCTGCAAGGCGGCGGCCCCGCACCTGCCGCCGGGCGCGAGCATCATCAACACCTCCTCGATCCAGGGCTTCGATCCCTCGGAGGCGCTTCTGGACTACGCCTCCACCAAGGCCGCCATCACCGCCTTCTCCAAGGCCCTGGCGAAACAGCTCATCGAGAAGGGCGTGCGCGTGAACGTGGTGGCGCCCGGCCCCTTCTGGACGGCGCTGCAGCCCTCCGGCGGCCAGACGCAGGAGAAGGTCAAGTCGTTCGGCGCCCAGAGCGCCTTCGGCCGCCCCGGCCAGCCGGTGGAGATCGCCCCCATCTACGTCTTCCTGGCCTCCCAGGAAGCCAGCTACGTCACCGGCGAGGTCTACGGCGCGACCGGCGGCGCCGGCGTGGCGTGAGACGCGCCGTAGGCGCCGAGCGCGACGACGCCCCGTCGAGGCCGCCTTCGTCGCCGACCGCGGCCTCGGACAGGCTGCGGTCGGCCGGTCACGCCGGGCGGCGCGCGCGCAGCGCCTGGGCGATGGTGCCGTCGTCCAGCCAGTCGAGGTCGCCGCCGACGGGAACGCCGCGGGCGAGGCTGGTCACCTCCACGCCCGTGGAGGCCAGGCGCTCGGCGAGATAGTGGGCGGTGGTCTGGCCGTCGACGGTGGCGGGCAGCGCCAAGATCACCTCGCGCACCTCCTCACGCCCCGCACGCGCCACCAGCAGGCCCACGCGCAGCGCCTCCGGTCCGATCCCGTCCAGCGCCGACAAGAGGCCGCCCAGCACGTGGTAGCGGCCGCGGAAGGCGGCCGCGCGCTCCATGGCCCACAGGGCTCCGGGCTCGTCGACGACGCAGATCAGGCCCGCGTCGCGGCCGGGATCGGCGCAGGTGTGGCAGGGGTCGCGCGTGTCGAGCGCCCCGCACTCGGAGCAGGCGCGCACCTTGGCGGCGGCGTCGGCCAGGGCGGCGGCGAGCGGCTCCAGCAACTGCTCGCGCCGCTTCAGCAGCGCCAGCGCCGCCCGTCGGCCGGAGCGCGGGCCGAGCCCCGGCAGGCGCGACAGGAGCGTGATGAGGCGCTCGATCTCTGGGCTGGCGGCGACGGGCATGGACCTCCCGGATATAAGCTGCGCAACCCCGTGCGGCGACAGCAGCCGACGCGGTCCGACCCTCTGCGGCGGCTGACGCTTGGCGCTCGGACGCAGGGCGTCCGCGACCGTTCGTCGCCCTGCGGTACGACGTCGAGAGGGCTGGAGACTCGAGGTGCTCCGCCAAGAAGCTGACTTGCAGAACCTCCTCCAGGGTGGAACGTGGCCATCTCTCCTGACTCTCTGTAGAGACGGCGACCCACCGCCGAAGTCAGGGTGATCATGGACCTACAGCTTAACGGCAAGCGGGCGCTCATCAGCGGCAGCAGCATCGGCCTCGGCGAGACCATCGCGCGAACGCTGGCCGACGAGGGTGTGAGAGTCGCCATCCACGGCCGCGATGCGGAGCGGGCAGGTCAGGTGGCGGCGTCGATCACCAAGCAAGGTGGAGCAGCCGTCGTGGTGACAGGCGATCTGACGGATGATGCTGCGGTCGCCCGGATACTTGAGGACAGCGAACGCCTGCTCGGCGGAGTCGACATCCTCGTCAACAACGCCGGCGGATCTGGCGAGAAACACCGCTGGGAGGAGACGCCGATCAACGCATGGGTCTCCGCCTTCGATCGCAACGTCGTTGCGGCGGTTCGATTGACCAACCTCTTTGTGCCACGAATGCGTTTGGCCGGCTGGGGTCGTGTGGTGAACGTGTCCAGTTTGGCTGGATCTTTGCCGCCAGCCACGGGTCCAGACTACTCGGCGTGTAAGGCCGCTATGAACAACCTCACCAAGTCCTTATCGAAGGCGGTGGCTGCCGACGGTGTCACAGTGAACGCGATCTCCCCCGGCACGATCCTATCGCCGAAGCTTGAGGCCGTCTTTCGAAAGATGGCGGGCGATAACGGCTGGGCCGCCGCCGATGCACCCTGGGTGGAGATCGAGCGCGCCGTCCTGCCGAAGATCGTCGAGGTGCCGGCCGGAGCGGTCGGCCGGCCCGAGGACATCGCGAGAGCCGTCGCATTTCTGTGCAGCCCCCTGGCCGGCTACATCACGGGCGTCGATCTGGCCATCGACGGCGGCGCCATGCCTGCGTTGTGACGGGCGGTGGTGACGCGGGGCGAGGCGCCGTCGAACGTCTGACCAGGGCCGGGGGAGCGGAGCTCTCCCTCACGCCCGTCGGCGCCTGTCACCCCTCCAGCAGCCGGCGCGCGATCACCTGCGCCTGGATCTCGCCGGCGCCCTCGAAGATGTTGAGGATGCGGGCGTCGCACAGGATGCGGCTGATCGGGTACTCCAGGGCGAAGCCGTTCCCGCCGTGGATCTGCAGGGCGTTGTCCGCCGTCGTCCAGGCCACGCGGGCGGCGAGCAGCTTGGCCATGCCCGCCTCCAGGTCGCAGCGCTCGCCCCCGTCCTTGCGGGCGGCGGCGAAATAGGTGAGCTGGCGCACGCCCGCGATCTCGGCGGCGGCCAGCGCCAGCTTGTTGTGCACGCGGGGGAAGGCGATGATCGCCTGGCCGAACTGGCGGCGCTCCGTGGCGTAGGCCAGGCCGCGCTCCAGCGCCGCCTGCGCCACGCCCACCGCCCGCGCCGCCGTCTGGATGCGGGCGCTCTCGAAGGTGGCCATGAGCTGCTTGAAGCCCCGCCCCTCCACGCCGCCCAGCAGGTTGGCGGCCGGCACGCGGAAGCCGTCGAAGGCGAGCTCGTACTCCTTCATGCCGCGGTAGCCGAGCACGGCGATCTCGCCGCCGGTCATGCCGTCGGCGGGAAAGGGCTCGGCGTCCGCGCCGCGGGGCTTGGGGGCCAGCAGCATGGACAGACCGCGGTGGTCGGTGCTGGCCCCGTCGGTGCGCACCAGCATCGTCATCATGTCGGCGCGGGCGGCGTGGGTGATCCAGGTCTTGGCGCCGGTCACGACGAAGTCGCCATCGCCTCCGGGGCCGTCGCGCACGGCGCGGGTCCGCAAGGCGCCGAGGTCGCTGCCCGTGTCCGGCTCTGTGAAGACGGCGGTGGGCAGCACCTCGCCCGAGGCGATCTTCGGAAGCCACTCCGCCTTCTGCGCGTCCGTGCCGCCGCACAGGATCAGCTCGGCGGCGATCTCGGAGCGGGTGCCAAGCGAGCCGACGCCGATATAGCCGCGGGAGAGCTCCTCGGAGACGACGCACATGGCCGCCTTGCCCATGCCCGCGCCGCCGTAGGCCTCGTCCAGCGTCAGGCCGAACACGCCGAGGGCCGCCAGCTCCTCCACCAGCTCCAGCGGGATCAGCTCGTCCTTCAGGTGCCAGTCGTGGGCGAAGGGCGCGACCTTCTCGTCGGCGAAGGCGCGGAACTGGTCGCGCACCATCTCCAGGTCGGCGTCCAGGCCCGTGGCCTCCACGGTGGGGCGGCCCCCTCCTCCGATCAGGGCCTCGGCGGCGAGTTCGGCGGCGCGCGTCTTGGCGGCCTGCGAGCCGAAGGGGGCCAGGGCGTCGGCCCAGCTCCCAGCGTAGAATTCGCCGAGCGCCTGGCCCGGCAGGCCGAAGTCGGCGGGGCGGATGGTCTCCGCGCCGTTCATGGGGATCCCGCCCATCAGCTGGGCGGCGTACTCGGCGGCGAGGAGGCCGCAGAGACACGCCTCCGCCTCGCCCCACCTCCCCTCGCCCGAGAGCCGGTCGCACCAGGCGCCGAGCTGGCGGAACAGCTCGGCGTAGGTGGCGCACCAGGCGAGGCCGTGCACCACGTGCTGCTCGGCCTCGAGGCGGGCGCGGTCGATGCGGCCCGCGACCGAGACGCGCGCGCGCACCGCCTCCAAGGCGCGCGCCGTGAAGGCGGCGGCGGCGTCGGACGCCCCGGCGAGCGCGGAGCGCAGCGTCGGGGGAGCGCGGTCGTCGGCGTGGGCGAGGCTCATGCGCGGCGGCTCCGACGGGCGGGTGCGCCACCATGACCGATGTTGCAAATGCGAACAACCGGAAGGCCGGCCGCGCCTCGAAGCCTGCGGAGCCGGCGGCGACGAGCCCAGGACGGAGGCGGGGCCCGCGCCCGCCTGAGCGCCCCGTTCGGCGCGTCAGGCGCTGCCGACGGTCTCGAACATGCAGGCGGCCATGGCCTCCTCCGGCGTCTTGCCGCCCTTGAGGAGGAAATCGAAGGCCGGGTGGAAGCGGTCCGCCGCCTCCACCGCGCTGTCGATCATGCTCGCGGCCTGGGCCAGCGTGGGCTTGTCGCCCACGGGCAGGCTCATGGCGTGGCGGTAGATCACCTCGCCGTCCTCCGTCCACACCTCGAAGTGGCCGAGCCAGACGCGCTGGTTGATGAGGCTGATGAGGTGGTGGGCGGCGGTGCGCTTGGTCTTGGCCGCGCGCATGTCCAGCGAAAGGCACAGCTGCAGGCAGTCGGCCTCCGGACGCCAGGCGAACCACAGCTCGTAATCCTTCCAGTCGCCGGTGATGGCGAAGGCGAGGTCGCCGTCTTCCGTGCGGTCGAAGTCCAGGTTCTCGGCGTTGAGCACGTGCTCGACCACGTCCAGCGGGTCGAGGCCGAGTTCGAGATCGTCGGTGGCGGGGGTGTCCATCAGGCGGTCCCGTCGGCCGACCGTTTGCGCAAGGAGCGCAGGCGAGTCAGGGCCGCACCCGCATGGTTACGGGTTCGCGAGAGTCGGCTCAACCGGCGTCGCCCAGGGGGGGAACGGCCTCGGGCGCGGTTCCCCCGGTCGGGCGCGCTGCGGCGTG
The DNA here is from genome assembly GCA_964242255.1 of uncultured Caulobacteraceae bacterium. Lineage (GTDB taxonomy): Bacteria > Pseudomonadota > Alphaproteobacteria > Caulobacterales > Caulobacteraceae > JASLDZ01. Next base: position 7,057 of record CAXTCO010000063.1, read on the forward strand.
CAGCTGCGCTACCTCGGCGCGCAACGTGGCGATCTCCGCCTGGAGCACGGCCTTGACGGCGTCCAGCTCGTCACGGCGCACGAGGTCGAGCTCCACCGCCATGCGCTCGCCGCTGGAGCGGAACAGGGTGCGCGCCTCCTCGCCCGCGGCGGTGGCGAGGCCCATGGCCTGCTCTGAGAGCTTGGCCACCTCCTCCATGAACGGGTTCTTGGTCTGCATGGCGGGCATATAGGCCGGGGCGCCCTCGCCTGCGAGCGGGCGGGCGCCTATGAACGGGGCATGTCCGAGCTCCCCTCCCTCGCGGGCCTGTCGAACCTCGCGCAGGACGCGCGCGCCTGGCCCTTCGAGCAGGCGCGCGCCCTGCTGAAGCACGTGGCGGGCAAGCGGCTGGACGAGGCGGCGGCGGCCGACGCGCTCCGGCGGATCGCGGCCGGCGAGGCGGCGGAGGCGGTCGCCGACCACCCGGCGCTCGCGGCGCGCCCGGTGGTGATGCAGACGGGCTACGGCCCGAGCGGCCTGCCGCACGTGGGCACCTTCGGCGAGGTGGCGCGCACCACCATGATCCGCTCCGCCCTCCGCGCCCTGACGGAGGACGCCGTCCCCACCACGCTGATCTGCTTCAGCGACGACATGGACGGCCTGCGCAAGGCCCCGCCCGGCCTGCCGCACCAGGACTGGCTGGAGGAGGACCTCGACAAGCCCCTGACCCAGGTGCGCGACCCCTTCGAGGAGGAGGCGAGCTTCGGCGCCTACAACAACGCCCGCCTGCGCCGCTTCCTCGACACGTTCGGCTTCGACTACGACTTCCGCTCCTCGACGGAGGAGTATGCGTCGGGCGCCTTCGACAAGACGCTCCTGACGGCGCTGGAGCGGTTCGACGAGATCCAGGCGGTTATGCTGCCGACGCTCGGGCCGGAGCGCCGCGCCACCTACTCGCCCTTCCTGCCGATCAGCCCCAAGACCGGCCACGTGCTGCAGGTCCCAACCCTGGAGCGGGACGTGAAGGCGGGCGTGATCGTGTTCGCCGACGAGGACGGTGAGCGCACGCAGGTCCCCGTCACCGGCGGCCACGTGAAGATGCAGTGGAAGCCCGACTGGGCCATGCGCTGGACGGCGCTGGACGTCGACTACGAGATGAGCGGCAAGGACCTGATCGACTCGGTGAAGGTCTCGTCCAAGGTGGTGCGCATCCTCGGCGGCGAGCCGCCCTGCGGCTTCAGCTACGAGATGTTCCTCGACGGCGAGGGCGCCAAGATCAGCAAGAGCAAGAACAACGGGCTGACAATGGAGCAGTGGCTGCGCTATGGCCCGCCGGAGAGCCTGGCCTACTACATGTTCCAGTCGCCCAAGAGCGCCAAGAAGCTCAGCTTCGACGTCATTCCTAAGGCGGCGGACGAGTACATCCAGCAGCTCGACGCCTACCCCGGCCAGGAGCCGGCCAAGCGGCTGGAGAACCCCGTCTGGTCCGTGCACGGCGGCCACCCGCCGGAGCACGGCTCGCCGGTGACCTTCTCGCTGCTGCTGAACGTGGTCAGCGCCGCCGACGCCGGGTCGGAGGAGGTGCTGTGGGGCTTCATCCGCCGCTACAAGCCGGAGGCGACGCCCGAGAGCGAGCCGCTGCTGGCGAGCTTCGTGGGGCGCGCCATCGCCTACTACGAGGACTACGTGCGGCCCTTCAAGCGCTTCCGCGCGCCGGACGCGCGGGAGCGTGCGGCGCTGCTCGACCTCAGGGCGCGGCTGGGGGCGCTGCCCGCCGACGCGGACGGCGAGGCGGTGCAGGCGGAGGTCTACGAGGCGGGCAAGGCGGCGGGCTTCGAGCCCCTGCGCCTGTGGTTCGGCGCCCTCTACGAGACGCTGCTGGGCCAGCCGCAGGGGCCGCGCTTCGGCTCCTTCGCCGCGATCTTCGGGCTCGACCGCACGGTCGCCCTCATCGGCCGGGTGCTCGCGGGGGAGGACCTGGGCGTGCTTGAACCGGAAGGGGTCGAGCACGGTTTGAAGGACAAGGACGCCGTCGCGGAGCCCAGCCGATGATCCCCGCCCTGCTGCTCGCCGCCGCGATGCAGGCGGCGCCGGCCGCCAAGCCGCCGGCGCCGGCGCGCACGCCCTGCATCCCGCTCAGCGGCGGATCGAGCACGCAGTACACGCCCGTCGACGACCACACGATCGTGGTGCGGTCGTTCAACCGCTGGTGGAAGCTGACCACCACGCCCAGCAACCTGCTGACGTTCCCGTCGACCTTCCTGGTGAACGACATCCATGGCCCGTCCGAGCTGTGCTCGCGGCTCGACTTCCAGCTGTCGGTCGTCGACCCTCCCGGCGGCGGACGCGAGGGGCTGATCGTGCAGGAGTTCACGACCCTCACGCCCGAGGAGGGCGAGGCGCTGCGCCGCGCCGCCCACCGCTAGGTGAGCTACTGGCTCGCCCAGAGGATGCGGGCCGTCCAGGCCACCTCGCTCCAGTCCAGCGTCCGATCGGCGTGGGCCGGGTTGAGCGAACGCAGGGTGAGCCGCCGGGCGGTGACCCGCGCCACCTCCTTGGCCATGACCTCGCCGCCCGTGGTCTTGACCACCACGCGGTCGCCGCGGCGGGGCGGCTCGGCGAGGGGGCGCACGATCACGCGGTCGCCCTCGCGGTAGAGCGGGGTCATGGAGTCGCCGGCGATCTCCAGGGCGTAGGTCCCCTCCCCGGCCCTCGTCCCGACGCCGGGCGCCTCCACCTCGTCCCAGCCCTCGCCGGCGGGGAAGCCCGCGTCGTCGAAGAAGCCGTCGCGGCCCGCCTGGGCGAAGCCCAGCAGGGGAACGGCGGCGCGGGCGCGCGTCCCCGCCCCGCCGGCGGCCAGCTCGCCGAACTCGGCCAGGCCCACGCCGGTGACGGCCAGCACCTTGGCCAGGCTCTCCGTGGAGGGCCAGCGCGGGCGCGGCGGCGTGTCGGCCGACACGCGCTTGGAGCGGTTGAAGCTGGTGGGGTCCAGTCCCGCGAGCTTGGCGAGCGCCGAGGCGCTCACGTCCAGCCGGCGCGCCAGGGCGTCGATGCCCCCCCAGACCTGCGCGTGCGTGAGCAAGGAGCGGCCGCCTTCCATCCGCGAATCGCCGCCGCGCGACGAGAGGCCGCAGGAATAAACGGCCGCGCCTAGGAAGAAAAGTCGGGACCGGCCGCCGCGCGCCGCTCCCTGGCGGCGGCCCACGTCCCCGACGCCAGGGCGGCGAGCAGGCCGTAGCTCACCACGGTGAGGGCGGTGACGTAGGTCCAAGTCGACATGGCCGGCGCGGACAGGCGGATGGCGTGGATCGCCAGCGCCAGCCCCTGGCACGCAAGGGCGGCGATCATCCAGCCGCGGCGCTCGGCCCAGCTCAGCGCCAGCAGCAGCAGGAACACCGCGCCGTCCATCGCCGCCACCAGCCGCACGGGCGCGACCTCGCCCGCCAGCCGCTGCGCGAGGAGGTTGGCGATCCAGGCGAGGCCGACAAGCCCCGCCGTGCGCCGCTCGGGCCGGCCGCCCCAGCGCAGCGCGGCCCCGCACACCGCGAGCATGACGGCCGCCGCCACCTGACTGTAGATCTGACGCAACCGACGCCGCCCCCGCTCCTCCGTGTGCGCTGATTCCGGGCGGCGGCGGAGGCCGCCTTGCCCCACGCCGGCCCCGTTGCGATCTAGGGGACGATGAACGCGCCCGTCCCGATCCCCTCCCTCCTCGCCAGCGCGGAGACCACGCCGGAGGAGGCGCTGGCCGTGCTGCAGGGCGCCCTGGCCGGGGCCGACGACGGCGAGCTGTTCCTGGAGCGCACCGAGAGCGAGATGCTGGTGTTCGACGACGGCCGTCTGAAGTCGGCCGCCTACGACGCCGGCGAGGGCTTCGGCCTGCGCGTGGTGGCGGGCGAGGCGGTCGGCTACGCCCACGCCGCGGAGATCTCCACCGGCGCCCTCCAGCGCGCGGCCGAGAGCGCCGCCCTGGCCAAGCGCGGCGCGGCCGGCGCGACGGCGGCGGAGGGGCCGCACGGCACCAACCGCCGCCTCTACGGCGAGGAGGACCCCCTGCTGTCGCCCTCCTTCGGCGAGAAGGCGGCCCTGCTGCAGGAGATCGACGCCTGGGCCCGCGCCCGCGACCCCCGCGTGGTGCAGGTGACCGCCTCCGTCGCCGGCGAGCGGCGCGTGGTGGAGATCCTGCGCGCCGACGGCCGGCTGGTGCGCGACGTGCGCCCGCTGGTGCGGCTGAACGTGGGGATCACCGTGGAGAGCGGCGACCGGCGCGAGTCGGGCTCCTCCGGCGCGGGCGGCCGCGCGGGCTTCCACGCCTGGATCGACGCCGACAGCTGGCGCGGCCAAGTGGACGAGGCGCTGCGCCAAGCGCTCGTGAACCTGGAAGCGCGCGAGTGCCCGGCCGGCGAGATGGACGTGGTGCTCGGCCCCGGCTGGAACGGCGTGCTTCTGCACGAGGCGGTCGGCCACGGCCTGGAGGGCGACTTCAACCGCAAGGGCCTGTCCGCCTTCTCCGGCCGCATCGGCGAGCGGGTGGCCGC
>CAXTCO010000064.1:0-11299 GCA_964242255.1 uncultured Caulobacteraceae bacterium
GCCGTGGGCGCCCCGGCCTCCGGCAGCGGCGCCAGGTCGGCGCCCGCGCCCGCGGCCGCCGCCACCTGGCCGGTGGCGTCCACGCCCACGCCCAGCTTGCCGCTCTCGACGCCGTTGCGCGCGGCGCAGTCGCCCAGCGTGGTCTCGCCGACGAAGCGGCCGCCCACGAAGCAGCGGAGCGGCGCCTTGGGGTCGAGCCTGCCCGCACCGGTCTCGCCCATGCGCACCTGCAGCGCCCCGTGCGGCGCGGGCGCCTCGCCGTGGGCGGACGGCGCGCGGTGGGCGGAGACGTAGAGGACCCCGCCCAGCACGGCGAGCAGCCCTGCGCCCGCGGCGGCGGCCGCGACGAGGCGCCGGTCGGGCGGGGCGGGCGGGCTCATGGCGGTCTGCGCTAGCGGCGGCGTTCCCCCGTGGCAAGCGCCGCGGCCTCGCTCAGCTGGAGCCGGTCAGGCGCGCCAGGGCGTTCTGGTACTCGGCGATCTGGGCGGTGAGGTAGGCCGGCACCGCGCCGCCCGTCTTGCCCGGGGTGGGCGGCGGGGCGGTCATGTCTGAGTAGGCCTTGCGCACGGCCGTCACGGCGACGGCCAGCGCCTGGAACGCCGTCTTGGCGGAGGCGGCGTCGCCGAGCGAGTAGCCGCCGGTCAGCGACAGGGCGTACGGCGTGGCGGTGGGCGACTTGGCCGTGCTCTGCGCCTTGGTGATCAGGGTGGGCGAGAGGCCAAGCGACGGGAGCGCGTCCGACCCGCCCGGCCCCGCGACGAGCTTCAGCGTCGTGTTGCCGGAGACGGGGGCGATCTGCAGCTGCTCGTAGCCGTTGGACGGGACGACGGTGACGACCGCGCGTCCTCCCGTGAGGGTGGAGATCCGGGTCGCGAGCTTGGCCAGCGTGTCGCCCGCGGTGATGCTGATGGTCACGGGCGCGGCGGTTCCAACGCCGACGGCGAAGCTGTCTCCGGGCCGCAGGCTGGTGCCCGAGACGAGGTCGGCGGCGCCGGCGAAGGTCAAGACGCCGCTGGGCAGCCCCAGCTTGTCCAGGGCGGACACCCCCTGCGACGCCACGGCGATGGAGGCGGGCGCGTCCTCGCCGTCCCGGCTGGAGAGCGTCTGCGACCAGTCGGCCGAGCCCGTGGTCGGGTCGAGGGCCACGGCGAACCCGGTCGAGCCCGAGACGGCAGACGTCGAGCCGATCGTAGGGGCGTTCGTCGTGGCTGCGCGCCCAGTCTGGCCGGTGATGTAGACGCGGCCGCCCGACACCGTCGCGCCCGCGACCGTGGGGTCCTGTCCCGAGGGGGGCGTCCACCACGCGCCCATGTCGCCATCGGAGGGCTGCAGGTCGGCGGCGACGTTGGCGGTGAACACCTCGCGGCCGGCGCCGTAGGCGGCGGTCGTCGTCCCGAGGTCCAGGCCGCCGCTGGCCGTGCCCGCCAGCGTCAGCGAGCCGTCGGCGTTCAGCCCCAGGCCGGAGACCGTCCCGCCGCCGAGGTCGCCGAGGTCGCGCGTGGCGGAGGGGGCCGCTCCGTTCGCGAGGGGCGGGTCGAACCGGGTCAGCACGGCGTGGCCACCCTGCGTCCCCGCCGTCACGAGCGCGCCGTCGGGCGTGACCACCAGCCCGGCCGCCGCGTCCGCGCCCGCGCCGCCGTAGACGGTGGCGAAGGTGCGCACGCCGGTGGAGGAGAAGCCTTGCACGTAGGCGTCCGTCCCGCCCTTGGCGGCGACGCCCGGCAGGCCGGCGTCCGTGGCGCCCGCCATGTAGAGCGTGCCGTCTCCCCCCCAAGCGAGGGCGGCGGGGCGGTCGCTCCCGGCGCCGCCCGCGCGCGTGGTCCAGTCCTCCACACCCTGCGCGGCGTCGTAGACGCTGACCACGCTGTCGGACGTGGAGGGATCGGTGTCGTCCGTACCCTCCAGCCCGCCCGTCACCGCGCCGGCGACCGCCACGCGGCTCCCGTCCGGCGACACGGACAGGGTGTAGGCGGAGGCCTGCGAGGCCGCCCCGAGGGTGCGCGTGTAGGTCAGCGCCCCCGTGGAGTCGTAGCGCAGCAACGCCATGTCGCTCGCGCCCTGCACCGCCTGCCCGTCCACCGTCCCGCTCACGTCGGCCAGGAGGTAGACGGAGCCGTCAGGCCCGGCGGCCGACGCCTTCACGTCCGTCACGCCGGCGGGGAGCGCTTGGTTGAACAGCGGGGCCGACGTTCCCGACGGGTCGAACTTGGAGAGCGTCAGGACCGAGCCCGAGCCGGTGTCCGCCGTCTGCACGACATAGGCGGCGGGCGAGGCGGCGTCGGGATCGGGCGCGAAGCGGACCCCCTCGAGCGAGGAGCCGTTCACGCTCAGCGACACCTGGTCGGGCCCGGAGCCCAGGCTGAAGGTCTTGCCGCCGGCGGTGGTGGTCTGGGCTGCGCCGGGCGTGACGGCGAGCGACACGCGCGTCAGGGCGCCCGCCGCCTGCAGCTTGTCGTTCATGTACTGCTCGACGTCCGACACGCTGGGGTTCGAGCCGAGATCGGACAGGTCGAAGTCGACCGTCGTGTCGTGGTTGTTGCGTGTGATCACGGCGGAGAAGCGGCCGCCGCCCGCGAGCGCCGGCGCGGGATCGGTGGACGCGCCGGTGGACAGGGCGCGCGTGACGTAGCTGTCTTCCTCCGCCTTGAGCCCCGTCGCCGCGGTCACGCTGGAGGCGACCGAGCTGTCCGTGACGGTCACCGTCTTGAAGGGGTTTCCCGCCACGAAGCCCTGAACCTGGGAGAGGCCCTGCGCGAACTTGGACTGGAGCCGCAGCCGGTCGGCCGCCGACAACGTCGTGGACTGCGCCGACTGCGCCAGCCCCTCGAGGGCGGTGAGGCCCTGGAACAGCGCGAACAGGTTCTTGTAGTCGGTGTTAGACGTCTTCACGTCGAGCTTGGCCGCGCTCGGATCGACGAAGCTTCCGCCGTTCAGCACCTTCGTGGCCGCCGCGCTGAGGGTCGCGGTGGTGACGCCCTTGCTCCACGGCGCGCTCGGGGCCGAGCCCGCGGCCTTGGCGCTCGACGCCGCAGCCGCGGCGGCGGCCGCCGCGCCGTTGCGGGCGGAGTAGAAGTTGATCAGCGTCGAGGCGTCGATGCTGATCGGCGCGTAGATGATCGAGCTGCTGCTCACGGCGGCCTCCGCGGCCACGCTATGAGGGGAGCCTTAAGCGACCGTTAGGCCGCCACCAGCCCCGACGCGCGCAGCGAGCGGAACACCGGCCCGCGCCGCGCCGCCCACTCTTCGGCGAAGATCGCCAGCAGCACCATGTCGAACTCCTGCCCGTGCTTGAAGGCGTGGCGGCGCATGTAGCCCTCGCGGCGGAAGCCGGCCGCCGCCTGCGCCTTCAGCGCCGTCTCGTTGCCCGCCACCACCTCCGACCACACCTTGCGCAGGCCGAAGCCGAAGGCGTGGTCGAGCCCCAGCGCCTGGGCGGCGCGGCCCGCGCCTCTGCCGCGCGCCTCGGGCTCGCCGATGTACCAGCGCCACTGGCCGCGCCGCTGGCGGCTGGTGAGGCCGGTCAGGTGCATGAACCCCACGGACGCGCCGCCCTGCTCGACGATCCAGCCGCGTCGGTCGGGGTTGACCAGCAGGTCGCCGAACCACGCGCCGTGGACGCCGGGGTCGGCCGGCGCGTCCGCGTCCATCCAACGGTCGACGTCGGGCTCGCGCCGCCACGCGTAAAGGCGGTCGGCGTCGTCGGGCTGCACGGGGCGGAGCGCGATCATGGCGGCCCGCTATGCCGCGATCCGCGCCCCGCGTCAGCCCGCCGTCTGCGGTTCAGCTCTTGAACAGCGACAGGATCGTCTGCGGCGCGGAGTTGGCGATGGACAGGGCCTGCACGCCCAGCTGCTGCTTGGTCTGCAGGGCGGTGAGGGCGGCGCTCTCCTTGGCCACGTCGGCGTCGACCAGGTTGCCTACGCCGGTGGTGAGCGCGTCCTTCAGGTTGGAGACCAGTGTCAGCTGGTTGTCGAACGCCTTGGAGTCGACGCCGAAGCTCGACATGGCCGAGGTGACCGTGTTCAGGGCGTTGGCGATGGCGGCGAGGTCCGCCTTGGCGTCGGCCGCGCCGTTCGCCCCCGTCCAGCCGCCGGCGCCCGCCGCGACCGTGTCGACCGAGCGGGGGTCGCTGGCCGTCGCGCCCGCCGCACCCTGGGTCACCGCCAGCGCGCCGACGCCTGCGAACAGCGTGGCCGCGCTGATGTCGTCGTGCGCCGAGGTGACCGTGATCTTGCCGTCGGCGCTGCCGAGCGAAGAGAGCGCGCCGGAGCTGCCGTCGATCAGGTTTCGCCCGTTGAAGTTCGCCGAGGCGATCACGTTGGCGTAGGTTTGGGCGAGCTTCTGAAACTCGTTCTGGTACTGCGAGCGGCTGTCGTCGCTGATGCCGATGTCCGACGCCGCCAGCGCCTTGGCCTGCATCTGCTGAAGCAGGCTACTCAATTGGCTCCCGGCGGAGACGGTGGTGTCGAGCACCGACTTGCCGTTGTTCAGGGAGTCGTTGACCGCATCCAGCGCCGAGTTTTGCGCCCGCTGGGTCTCGGCGATGGCCCAGATCGCCCCGTTGTCCTTGGCCGTCGCAACCTTCAGTCCCGTGGACACCCGGTTCTGCACGCTGGCCAGCTGAGCGGAAGTGGCGTTCAGCGTCTGCAGGGCGGTCAGCGCCTGTTGGTTCGTATTGATGCTGTTCGACACGGGGCGTCTCCGCGGGAGGCGACGGTCGTCAACAGGCCGTTCACCATGTACGCCGAGCGTTAACCGTGAATCGTCTCCGAAGTCTTAACCATGACGGCCGGTGCGGGACCGCATCAGACGCGCTCGTCGAGGGCTCGTCGTTCGCGGGCGGTCAGCACCTCCTCGCGCGGGATCACCGCGAACACGACGTCGGTCGCGGGGTCGCGCAGGGTGTAGACGAACACGCCGTCGTCGCGGGCCACGTCCACGGTGATCGGCGGTCGCCGCGGCTCGGCGGGCGCCGGCGCGATGTCCTGGGAGAGTCCGTCCTTCGCGGCCAAAGCCGGGGCGCGGGTGACGGCGGGCGCGGGTGCGACGGCCGTTCCGACGGGAGCTATCGAGTCGCTCATCTCCTGTTCCACCCGACCGCGCCGGGCGCCTCTGCTGGAAAAAGAAGGGCGCGCGGGGGTTTTCGCCCCCGCGCGCCCGCCGTGTCCTGGTCCCGCCAGGGGACTGGACGGCCCTGCGTCAGCCGCGGAAGAGGCTCAGCAGGGTGTTGGAGGACGAGTTGGCCACCGACAGGGCCTGCACGCCGAGCTGCTGCTTGGTCTGCAGCGCGGTCAGGCTGGCGCTTTCGCGGGCCATGTCCGCGTCCACCAGGTTGCCCACACCGGTGGTGAGGCTGTCCTGGAGGTTCGACACGGAGGTCAGCTGGTTGTCCATGGACTTGGAGTCCACGCCGAAGCCGGCCATGGCGCTCGTCACCGACTTGATCGCCGTGTTGACCTGGGTCAGCGCGGCGCTCGCGTCCGCGGCGCTCCAGGCCGCGGCCTCCGTCACGGTCTCCGGCACGCCGCCGGTGCCGGCGCCCGCAGTGGTGACCGAAGCGCCGAGCAGGGTGCCCGCGCTCAGGTCCGTGTGGCCGGAGGTCACGTTGATCTTGCCGTCGGCGCTGCCGAGGGCGGAGATCGACGAACCGACCGCCGTGGCGTTCTTGTCGATCTGGTTCACGCCGTTGAACGTCGCCGACGTGACGATGTTCGAGTAGGTCTGCGCAAGCTTGGTGTATTCGTCTTGATACTGCTTACGGGTGTCGGCCGTGATGCCGGCGTCGGAGGCGGCGAGAGCCTTCTGGGACATTTGATTGAGGATATCGCTCATCTGCGCACCGGCCGACACCGTAGTGTCGATCACCGACTTGCCGTTGTTCAGCGAGTCCTTCACCGCATCCAGCGCGCTGTTTTGCGCAGATTGCGACTGAGCGATCGCCCACACCGCGCCGTTGTCTTTGGCGGTGGCGATCTTCAGGCCGGTGGAGATCTGGTTCTGGGTGGTCGCGAGTGACTTGTTGGTGGCGTTCAGCGCCTGCAGGGCGACGATGGAGCCATAGTTCGTGTTGATGCTGTTCGACATCGCGGTGGTCCTTCTGGGATGTCCGCCGCCGTTTTGGCCGCGGGAGCGTTTTGCTCGACCGGAGAGGACAGCAAATGCGGCGCCACGCCCCCGCGGAGAGGTGGATCCCAGGCCCCACAAGGAAAGGCCGTTTCGGCGGCCCGGCAGAAGGCGCCGGGTCTTGGGCGCGGGGCGGCGGAAGGCGCCGGGCGCCCGGCGGAAGGCGCCGGGTCAGGCGGCGCGGGCGTCCGGCGCGGGCGCCGGCGACAGGCCCTGCATCATGGCGCGGTTCACCTCGATCAGCGGGTCGAACGTCTCGCACCCTGCCATCACCGCGCTGGTGTGCCGGTTCACCCACATGCTGAGCGAGATGATGTTGGCGCGCAGCGCGTCGGGCAGGCTGTTGGCCGGCTGCGCGCAGTCGGTCGCCAGCACGCTCCACAGGCGGCGGTTCCAGTCGAGGGCGGTCATGCGCCCGCCGATGTCCGTCGCGTCCAGCTGCGAGGCCGCCATCAGCGAGCGCGTCACCTCCGCGAAGAGGCGGTACTCGACCGATCGGGGGTCTTCAGCCTGCTGCGCGACGCTCTGATAAGCCTTCAGGGACATGGACGGCGATCCTCGTGGACTCGTAGTCGATCAGCTGGCGGCAAGCCATCAGCGCCTTGTAGTACTCCCGCGCCAGCACGTGCTTGGACACCACCACGCAGTCGGCCAGCACGTCGGGGTTGGCGATGGCGCCCATGAACTCCGCCAGCCGCTTGGAGAAATCCTCAAAGTACTGGTGGGCGTTTCCCTCATCGAGGTACATCATCATGACGGGAAAGTAGATGCGGCGGGCGGGGGTCGAGGCCTCGTCCGCCTGCATGATGTCCTTCTCGCGCAGCACGCTGGCCTTGTTCTGCAGCACCAGCACGCCGCGGCGGTCGCCGTTCTGCACGACGGCGCCGTTGAGCACGAAGCGCTCGCCCGGCTTCAGGCTGAGCTTCAGGGGCATGGACGGGGCTCCTCGCGCGGACGGTTCTGTCCGCCGGCTCCGGGCGGGCGCGGGAGCGCTCGCCCGGGACGGCCCCGACACCCTGGACGGCGCATGGTTAACGCGGCCTTGCCCCCGGTCGCCAGCAGCTCCCGGAACGCCTCGCCGCACGGCGGGTTTTCCTGGGCGTCACACCAGGAACACCCCATGCCCGACACCGACGTCGATACGGACGCCTACGATGCGCAGGACACGGCCGAGACCTACGACGAGACGCTGACCGACGGCGACGAGACCGACTCGGACGCGCTGGACCTGCGCCGCGACACCTACGACGCCGTCACCGCCCTGGGCGACGGGGACCTGGAGGGCGACGAGGACGGGATGGACGCCGCGGACGAGACGGACGACGACCTCGACGAGATCGCCGAGCTGTCCGACCAGCAGGAGGACGACGACCTGGACGACGGGAACACCGACCGCGACCCGCTCGCGGCGGACAACGTCCCCGACCGCACGAACGACCGCGACTTCGCCGACGCCGACGACGTGGACGGCGTCTCCGCCCACCTGGGCGACGAGCCCACGGTGGTCAGCATGGGCGACGTGGACGCCCTCGGCGGCGAGCGGGGCCTGCGCACGGCCGACCTGGAGTCGGACTCCCTGTCCGACTCCGACCTGGAAGAGCTCGACTACAAGGAGGCGTGACCATGGCTGATGAAGCTGACGACCGGGTCCGGACGAAGGGCGGCGAGGCGCCGGACTCCGACCGGGCGGCCGACGCCGCCGAGGCGGGCTCCGACCCCGAGGCGCCCCAGACGCGCGAGGACGAGCTCCTCGACGAGGGGCTGGAGGAGACCTTCCCCGCCAGCGACCCCGTGGCCGCCAAGCACATCACCTGAAGACGGACGGTCGGCGCGGCTTGGCGGCCCGTGTCGACCTCCGTAAGGGTGCGGGCGAGTGATCGCCGTTCAGGACTCCCCGCCCATGGCCGCCCGTTTCGAAGGCACCGCAGACTACGTCGCCACCGACGACCTCAAGGTGGCCGTCAACGCGGCGCTGGCCTTGGAGCGCCCCCTGCTCGTCAAGGGCGAGCCGGGCACGGGAAAGACGGTGCTGGCCTACGAGGTGGCCCGCTCGCTCGGCGCGCCGATGATCACCTGGCACGTCAAGTCGACCACCAAGGCGCACCAGGGGCTCTACGAGTACGACGCCGTCAGCCGCCTGCGCGACAGCCAGCTCGGCGACGCGCGCGTTCAGGACGTGCGCAACTACATCAAGCGCGGCAAGCTTTGGGAGGCGTTCTCCACGCGTGAAGGCGGGCTGCGCCCCGTCCTTCTGATCGACGAGATCGACAAGGCGGACATCGAGTTCCCGAACGACCTCCTGCAGGAACTCGACCGCATGGAGTTCTTCGTCTACGAGACGGGGGAGACCGTCCGCGCCGCGGTCCGCCCGCTGGTGATCATCACCTCGAACAACGAGAAGGAGCTGCCGGACGCGTTCCTGCGCCGCTGCTTTTTCCACTACATCCGCTTCCCCGACGACGCCACGATGCGCGAGATCGTCGAGGTGCACCATCCCGGCATCAAGCCGCGCTTGATCGCCGAGGCGCTGAAGATCTTCTACGACATCCGCAAGGCGCCGGGTCTCAAGAAGAAGCCCTCCACCTCCGAGCTGTTGGACTGGCTCAAACTGCTGCTGGTGGAGGACATCGATGAGAGCGTGCTGCGCGAGCGAGATCCCGCCAAGCTGATCCCGCCGCTGCACGGCGCGCTGCTGAAGAACGAGCAGGACGTGCACCTGTTCGAGCGCCTCGCCTTCCTCACCCGGCGCGAGGGCGTGCGGCCGGGCATGTGAGCCGTGGGTGGCGGGGCGGCGCGGCGCCTTACCCCTTTTTCACTGGACCGGCCTGGGGCCGCGGACCAGGGTCCCTCGACCGCCGAGGCTTGCGCCATGACCCCCTCCGCCCATCGCGCCCGCCCCTTCCGCCTGGGCCTTCTGCTCGCCGTCGCGGCGACGGCGCTCGGCGCCTGCCGTCCCCATGGACGCGACCGCGCCGTGGGGACCACCACGCGGCTGGACTGCCCGGAGGCGCAGGGCGCCCTGCGCCGGACGGACGCCGCCGCCGACGGCCGGTCCTGCCGCTACGCCGGACCGGACGGGCAGGAGGTGACGCTCGCCTACCTCGCCCTGGACGGGCGCTCGCCCCAGGACAAGCTGAAGGCCGTAGAAGCGCAGCTCCGCGCCGACGTGCCCTCCGCCGCCGCGCCGGAGCCCGGCTCGCTCCGCGACGCGGACGAAGACGCGCCCGCTGGCGCGCGGCGCGGCGGCCGCGACAAGGACGACGGCGACGATGACGAAGACGGCGGCCGCCCGCCTCCGGCGCCGCCCGCCTCTCCGGGCGTCCCTGCGCCGCCCAAGCCGCCGGAGCCGCCGCAGATCGACCGGGCCTGGAGCGCCGGCGCGCACGGCGACCGCGTGCACATCAGCCTGCCCTTCCTCCACGTGGACGCCGACGGCTCCGGCCGCGCCCACGTGCGCACCTTCGGCGTGGAGGTGAACGCGGAGGGCGACCGCGCCGGCCGCGCCCTGGTGCGCACGCCGGGCGGCGGCGTCGTCGACACGCACGACGGCGGGGCCGAGATGCGCTTCGGCGCCGTGGGCAGCCGGCGCGCGGACCTGGTGTACATCGTCGCGTCGGAGCACGCCGGGCCGCAGGGCTTCCGCTCGGGCGCCTATGTGGCGCGGGGGCCGGCGGGCGGGCCGCTGGTGCTGGCCGTCACCCGCTCGCGCCACGACGGCGGATCGAACGACGGCGGACTGCGCGACGTGAAGCGGCTGGTGAACGCCAACGTGCGCGGCTTCCACGGTTTCGACATCGACGCCGACTGATCGCCCCGCGACAGCCGCCGTCCCGATCCTCTAAGGACACGGCGGGACGGCGGGACGCGGCGGAGGCGGGGCGGGTGGCCAGGGCGGGGCGCAGGGCGGAGCGGGCGGTCTCGCGGGGCTCTCCTCGGGCGTGGCAGCGCATGCTCTCCGGCCGCCGGCTCGACCTCCTGGACCCCTCGCCCATGGACATCGAGATCGAGGACATCGCCCACGGCCTGGCGCGCGTGGCGCGCTGGAACGGCCAGACGGTGGGCGAGCACGCCTTCTCCGTGGCCCAGCACTCGGTGGTGGTGGAGGAGGTCGCGGCGGCGCTGCAGCCGGGGCTGGAGCCGCGCTGGCGCCTGGCCGCCCTGCTGCACGACGCGCCGGAGTACGTGATCGGCGACATGATCTCGCCGTTCAAGGCCGCCTTGGGCGTCGATTACAGGGGGTTCGAGGAGCGGCTGGAGCACGCCGTGCACCTGCGCTTCGGCCTTCCCGCCCGCACGCCTCCGGAGATCAAGCGGCTGGTCAAGGCCGCCGACCGGATCAGCGCTTGGTTCGAGGCGGTGAACCTCGCCGGCTTCTCGGCGGGCGAGGCCGACGGCCTGTTCGGCGCGCCCCCGCCCGGCCTGTCGGTGGACGTGACGCCGGAGCCCGCCGGCGCGGCCCAGGCGCGCTACCTCGGCCGTCACCGCGTGCTGGCCGACGCGCTCACCGGCGGCGAGACCGACGCCGCCTTCGCCACGGAGTGACCCCCCACGTGTCCGACCCTGTGATGATCGTCTGCCCCCTGCACGAGATCGAGGAGGTGGTCGCGACGCGCGGGGCGACGCACCTGCTCACCCTGATCGACCCCTCGACCCTGCCCGCGACGCCGCCCGCCATCCTGGCCGGGCGCCACCTGAAGCTCGGCGTCAACGACATCACCGAGGTGGTCGACGGCCTCGTCTGCCCCGACGAGGCGACGGTGGAGGCCGTGCTGGCGTTCGGGCGCGCCTGGGACGGGGCCGCGCCGCTGGTGGTGCACTGCTGGGCCGGGATCAGCCGGTCCACCGCCGCGGCCTACATGATCGCCTGCGAGCGCAACCCGCGCGCCTCGGAGGCCGCCATCGCGCAGGATCTCCGCCGCCGGGCGCCGTGGGCCTATCCCAACCGCCGGCTGGTCGCCCTGGCCGACGCCGCCCTCGGCCGGGAGGGGCGCATGGCGGAGGCGGTGCGCGCCATGGGCCCGCCCGACTTCGGCGAGGGCGGCGAGCAGATGGGCCGCGCCTTCGACCTGCCCGCGCGCTGGTGAGGCGCCGGCGGTGAGGGGCCCGCCGGGCGTCGCCGTCGAGCTCTCCGCCGTGGTGGCGGCGGTGCGCGGCGGCGAGGCCGTGGCGCTCACCG
>CAXTCO010000065.1:0-11187 GCA_964242255.1 uncultured Caulobacteraceae bacterium
AGGTGAACGCCGAGACCGACTTCGTGGCGCGCAACGAGCTGTTCCAGACCGCCGCGCGCGGCGTCGCCAAGGCGGCGCTGAACGTGGCCGACGGCGACGTCCAGG
The DNA here is from genome assembly GCA_964242255.1 of uncultured Caulobacteraceae bacterium. Taxonomy (GTDB): domain Bacteria; phylum Pseudomonadota; class Alphaproteobacteria; order Caulobacterales; family Caulobacteraceae; genus JASLDZ01. The sequence goes on from CAXTCO010000065.1 coordinate 106, forward strand.
CGCTGAACCAGGCGGCGATGGAGGACGGCCGCACGGTGGCCGACACCCTGACCCAGCTGATCGCCACCATTGGCGAGAACATGACGCCGCGCCGCTCCAAGCGCTTCGACGTCGGCCAGGGCGTGGTCGCCGCCTACGTGCACAACCAGTCCGGCCCGGACGTGGGCCGCCTCGGCGTGCTGGTGGCCGTGGAGGGCGACGGCGCCCACGACCGCATGACCGACATCGGCCGCAAGGTGGCCATGCACATCGCCGCCACCTCGCCCCTGGCCCTCTCCACCGAGGAGGTCGATCCGGCGGCGGTGGAGCGCGAGCGCGCCATCTTCAGCGAGCAGGCCGCCGCCAGCGGCAAGCCGCCGGGCGTGGTGGAGAAGATGGTCGAGGGCCGCATCCGCAAGTTCTACGAGGAGGTCGTGCTCCTCAAGCAGAGCTTCGTGATGGAGCCGGACGTGACCGTCGAGGCCTACGTCGCCAAGGCGGCCAAGGACGGCGGCTTCACCGCCAAGGTGACCGGCTTCGTGCGGCTGGCGCTGGGCGAAGGCGTGGAGAAGCCGACGGACGACTTCGCCGCCGAGGTGGCGTCCATGACGGGCGGCGCGGCGTAGGCGCCGCCCGGGCTCCACCTCGGCGGTCCGGGTTCACGGCGTCGGAGGCGGCCGGTAGGGTCTCGTCCGACACCTGGGCGCGGAGCCGCCATGACCATTCCTCCGCGGCGTGTGGATCGCGCCCACCTCGCCGCCGCGCCGGGCGTCAACGCCGGTTTGTCCTTGTCGGCGGCGGGCAGAGCGGCCCTTGCGTTGCGCGAAGGTCAGGGCGGCCGGCCGGGTAATAGGGACGGGCACTACGATGACACGGCTGACAACTGCACGGTAGGCACGGGCATCTTGGTGCACTACGGCCCCTGCACCGGCGCGGAGCTGGCCCAGCAGTCGGATCCAGCGGGCAATCGTACCGACCTGGACTCCAGGATCAGGATTGCTGAAATAGCGTCAGGCAGGGCGTTTCCACGCGACGACTCAACCAGAACCAGTTTGACGCATCAGTCTCTGCTGCATTCAACTCTGGACAAGGCATTTCAGAAACCTTGGGTAGGGTCATCATCAAGTCTGATGAGTTGGTCTACCTAGTGGCCCGTGCAAACGTCCGCCTTCATCGATGAAAACCGAGACGGATCATTTTCTTCTTGACTACTGTCGCGTGTTGAGGGGAGACTTTCGAATACACCTATATGCTCTAAGAAAAGAAACTTGGCATATCGATGCTGTTTGCTCTGACGCACTCGTGATTGATCGAGATCACCTCCTTATCTCATCCGGCGATGGCGCCTTCTTCCTTGCCCATCGAGAGCGACGCACGAGGCCGCGTTCGACGAGTGGGAAGGCGTGACGCTTTCCTAGGCCCCGCTTTGGCGGACGACCACCAAAGGCCGGGGCCCGCCGGCCGTTCCCTTTCCGGGGCGGGCGGCTCTATAGAGGCGCGACGCCCCCGCGTGAGTCAGGATGATCGACACCCCCTCCAGCGCCGCCGACTCCGCCGCGCCGGCCGCCTCCGGCCCGGCGCCGCCCTACCGCAAGATCCTGCTCAAGGTGTCGGGCGAGGTGCTGATGGGGGCGCGCCCCTACGGCATCGACATGGACGTGGTCTCGGTGGTCGCCGCCTCATTAAAAGAGGTGATCGACACCGGCGTGCAGGTCGCCCTCGTGATCGGCGGCGGGAACATCTACCGCGGCCTGCAGGGCGCCGCCTCCGGCATGGAGCGCGCTCAGGGCGACTACATGGGCATGCTGGCGACCGTGATGAACGCGCTCGCCATGCAGAACGCCCTGGAGAAGATCGGCGCGCCCACGCGGGTGCAGTCGGCCATCACCATGGGCCAGGTGTGCGAACCCTACATCCGCCGCCGCGCCGTGCGGCACATGGAGAAGGGCCGGGTGGTGATCTTCGCCGCCGGCACGGGCCTGCCCTTCTTCACCACCGACACCACGGCTGCGCTCCGCGCCGCCGAGATCGGGGCCGACGCCCTGTTCAAGGGCACCAGCGTGGACGGGGTCTACACCGCCGACCCCAAGCGCGACCCGTCCGCCCGGCGCTACGACCGCCTGAGCTACCTTGAGGTTCTGAGCCGCGACCTTAAGGTGATGGACGCCTCCGCCATCAGCCTGATGCGCGAGAACGGCGTGCCGATCGTGGTGTTCTCCATCCGCCAGCCCGGCGCGCTGCTCAGGGTGCTCACGGGCGAGGGGGTCCACACGGTGATCGCCGACGAGCCCGCCCCCTCCAAGCCGACCCCCTCCAAGCCCGCCTCCGAAGAGCCCGCCTGAATGAGCAAGCCCGAGCTGAACCGCTACAGGGAGCGGATGGACAAGGCCGTCACGGCGCTGAAGGAGGATTTCGCGGGCCTGCGCACCGGCCGCGCCAACACCGGCCTGATCGAGAACGTGATGGTCGACGCCTACGGCTCCTCTTCGCCGATCACCAGCGTGGCCGCCATCAGCGTGCCCGAGCCGCGCATGATCACCGTCAGCGTGTGGGACAAGGGGGTGACCATCGCCGTGGAGAAGGCGATCCGCAACGCGGGCCTGGGCCTGAACCCCATCACCGACGGCCAGACCCTGCGCATCCCCGTGCCGCCCCTGACGGAGGAGCGGCGCAAGGACCTCGCCAAGCTCGCCGGCAAGTACGCCGAGACGCAGAAGGTCGCCGTGCGCAACGTGCGGCGCGACGCGCTGGAGGACCTGAAGAAGGCGGAGAAGGCGGGCGACATCAGCCAAGACGAGCAGAAGAAGGCGGACAAGGACGTCCAGGGCTTCACCGACGAGGCGGTCAAGCGCATCGACGAGACGCTCAGGTCCAAGGAAGCGGAGATCATGCAGGTCTGATGCGCGGCGCAGGCGTCCGGGCAGGGGAGGGCGGCGGCGCCCGCGGTCTTCCGGCCGAGCCGGGCGGCTCCGCGCGCCCGCACGCCGCGCGCCACGTCGCCATCATCATGGACGGCAACGGCCGCTGGGCGCGCCGCCGCGGCCTGCCGCGCACCTTCGGCCACCGCGCGGGCGTGCAGGCGCTGAAGCGCACGGTGGAGGCCGCGCCCGACCTCGGGGTCGAGTGGCTGACGGTGTTCGGCTTCTCCACGGAGAACTGGCGGCGGCCGCCGTCGGAGGTGTCCGAGCTCATGCGCCTCCTCAAGGCCTATGTGGAGAGCGACCTCGACCGGCTGGAGCGCGAGAGCGTGCGCGTGCACGTGATCGGCCGCCGCGACGGCCTGTCGCCCGACATCCTGGAGGTGATCGCCCGCGCTGAGAGCCGCACGCGGCACAACGCCCGCTTCCACCTGCAGGTGGCGTTCAACTACGGCGGCCGTTCGGACATCGCCCAGGCCGCTTTGGAGCTGGCGCGCGACATCGCCGAGGGCCGCGCGCCCGACCGCGTGGACGAGGAGGCCCTCGCGCGCCGCCTCTCCACAGCCGGCGGGCCGCCGTTAGACCTCGTGATCCGCACCTCGGGCGAGCGGCGCCTGTCCAACTTCCTCCTGTGGGAGGCCGCCTACGCCGAACTCGTGTTCCAGGACGTGCTGTGGCCCGACTACGGGCGCGAGCCCCTGGCCGCGGCGGTGGCGGAGTTCGGCGCGCGCGAGCGGCGCTATGGCGGAGCCGAGGTGGATGACCTCCCCGCCGCCGGCTAGGGCGCACGCGCCGCCCCGGCCTTTCGACTGGCGCAACCTGGGGGTGCGGGCGCTGTCGGCGGCGGTGCTCGCCCCGGCGGCGCTGGCGGCGGTGTGGGTGGGCGGCGGCCTGCTGCTGCTGGTGCTCTCGGTGGCCATGGCGCTGTTGTCGCTGGAATGGGGCAAGATGACCGCGCGGCGCTGGCCCACACGGGCGGCGGCGGCGGTGTTGGTCGGCGTGCTGGCGGCGCTGTTCACCGTCTACCTCGGCTATCCGCGGGCGGCGTGGATCTCCCTGGCGCTGGCGTCGCTGGTGATCGCCGCCTTGGCCGCGGGGCTGAAGCTGACGCGCCGGCCGGGCGACGCGGCGTTCGGCGTGCTATACCTGGGCGCACCGGCGCTGGCCCTGTGGTGGCTGCGGCGGGTGGCGCCCGGGCAGGCGGAGGACGTGGGCCGCGCCTGGACGTTCCTGATGTTCGCCATCGCCTGGAGCGCCGACAGCGCAGCCTTCCTGATCGGCAGCACGCTCAGGGGGCCCAAGCTGTGGCCGCGCTTCTCGCCGAACAAGACCTGGTCGGGCTTCGGCGGCGGCTTGGCCGTGGGCGTGCTCGTGGCGGTGGTCGCGGGCGTGCTGCTGAAGCCGCTCGGCGGCCCCAGCCTGACGCTGGCGGCGGGGATCGGGCTTGTCGGGGCGCTGGCCACCATGGGCGGCGATCTGTGGGAATCGATGTTGAAGCGCCGCTTCGGCGTGAAGGACTCCGGGGACCTGATCCCCGGGCACGGAGGACTCTTGGACCGGGTGGACGGCCTTCTGTTCGCGTCGTTGGCCGTCGCCGGCGCGCGGCTCTTGTGGAACCACGGGGTGCTGCGCTGATGCGCTCGCGCCGCGTGTCCGTGCTGGGCTCTACCGGCTCCATCGGCGTCTCCACGCTGGAGTTCCTCGGCCACGTGCAGGCGAGCGGGGCGGCCGAGGTCGAGGTCGCGGCGCTGGCCGCCGGCCGCAACGTCGCGCTTCTGGCGGAACAGGCCAAACGCTGGCGCCCGGCCCTCACCGTCTGCGCCGACGAGACGTGTCACGCCGAGCTGGCCGGGCGGCTGGCGGGGGAGGGGCTGCGCACCGCCGCCGGCGCCGCCGCCGTGGTCGAGGCCGCCGCGGGAACCGGGGCGGACTGGGTGATGGCCGCCATCGTCGGCGCGGCGGGCCTGCGCCCCACGCTCGCGGCGGCCAAGACGGGCGCGACCGTGGCGCTGGCCAACAAGGAGAGCCTGGTCTGCGCCGGCCCCGCGCTCCTGGCCGCCTCCAAGGCGGCGGGCGGCGAGGTGATCCCCGTCGACAGCGAGCACTCCGCCATCTTCCAGGCGCTGTCGCCCGCGGCCCGCGACCGCGTGGCGCGCCTGATCCTCACCGCCTCGGGGGGGCCGTTCCGCAGCTGGACGCGAGAGGCCATGGCCGCCGCCACCCCGGCCCAGGCCGTCGCCCACCCCAACTGGAGCATGGGCGCCAAGATCAGCGTCGACAGCGCCACCCTGATGAACAAGGGGCTGGAGCTGATCGAGGCCAGCTACCTGTTCTCGACGCCCGAGGACCGCATCGAGGTGGTGGTCCACCCGCAGTCGGTGGTGCACAGCGCGGTGGAGTACCAGGACGGCTCGACGATGGCCCAGCTCGGGCCGCCGGACATGAAAAGCCCCATCAGCGCGGCGTTCGCCTGGCCCGAGCGCATCGCGTGGCCGGCCGAGCGGCTGGACCTCGCGCGCTGGGGCAGCCTCACCTTCGAGGCGCCCGACCTCGACCGTTTCCCGGCCCTGCGGCTGGCGCGCGAGGCGCTCCGCCAAGGCGTGGGCGTGACCGCCGCGCTGAACGCGGCGAATGAGCGCGGGGTGGCCGCGTTTCTGGACGGGAGAGTCGGCTTCCTCGACATCGCCTCAATCGTGGAAGACACCTTGGCCATGGTGAACGGAACGGAGATTGCGACGGAGGGCGATGCGGCGCTCGACGCGGCCATGACGGTCGACGCGAGCGCACGCGCCCTGGCGGACGCGGCGATCGCACGCCGCGCCCGCGCCCGGACGTAAGAGGCCGCCGCCATGCTCGTCATCCATCTGCTGCAGACCCTGGCGCTTTACGTGCTGCCGTTCCTGGCGGTCCTGACGCTGGTGGTGACGGTGCACGAGCTCGGCCACTTCCTGGCCGCGCGGTGGCTGGGCGTGGCGGTGGACCGCTTCTCCATCGGTTTCGGCCGCGCGGTCGCCAGCTGGCGCGACCGGTCGGGGGTGGAGTGGCGCCTCGGCTGGATCCCGATGGGCGGCTACGTGCGTTTCGAGGGCGACGCCAACGCCTCGTCCTCCGTGCCGGATCAGGACGAGCTCGAGGAGTTCCGCGACGAGATCGTGCGGGCGCGGGGCGCTGCGGCGGTGAGGTCGTACTTCCACTTCAAGCCCGTGTGGGTGCGCGCGGTCGTCGTGGCCGGCGGCCCCGCCGCGAACTTCCTGCTGGCGCTGGTGCTGTTCAGCGTGCTCGCCATGGCGATCGGCCAGGTGGTCACGCGGCCCAAGGTCGCGGGCCTCGTCGCGGGCGGCCCGGCGGCCGCGGCCGGCTTCCGCCCCGGCGACCTGATCACCTCCCTGGACGGTGACGCGGTCGAGAGCTTCGGGGACGTCCAGCAATACGTCCAGCTGCGCACCGGCGCGCCGATCCGGTTCGGCGTCCACCGGGGCGCGACCGATCTGGTGCTGACCGCGATCCCCGCTCCGGAGCGGGAGGCGGAGCCGTTCACGGGGCGGCCGGTCACCGTCGGCCAGCTCGGCGTGATCCGGTCCGACACCCCGCAGGACACCTTCCGCAAGCGCTTCGGCCCTGTCGAGGCCGTGGCCAACTCCGCACAGCGGATCGGCGAGATCGTCGGTACGACGGTGTTCTACATCGGGCGGGTGGTCACGGGGCGCGCCTCGGCCGAGCAGCTCGGCGGTCCCCTGCGGATCGCCCAGGTCTCCGGCGCCCTGGTGAAGGCCTCGGCCGCGGGCGCGCCCAACGCCGGCGCCCTGGTCCTGTCGGTGGCCGCCACCCTGCTCAGCTGGGCGGCCGTGCTCTCCGTCTCCATCGGCTTCATGAACCTGCTGCCGGTGCCCGTGCTGGACGGCGGGCACCTCGTGTTCTACGCGTATGAGGCGATCGCGCGCCGCCCTGTGGCGGCGCGGGTGCAGGCGGCCGGCCACCGCGTCGGTCTCGCCCTGCTGCTCGGCTTGATGCTGTTCGCCACATGGAACGACGTTCAGCCGCTGAGACTGTTCAAACTCCTCGGCGGCCCGGCCTCCTGACGCCCCCCACCCCACGGCTCTGACTTGATGACGAGATTTTTCGACCGACGGGCCGCGTTCACGGCCGCGCTGATGAGCGGAGCCGCGCTCCTGCCCATCACGGTCCCCGTGACGGCGGTCGCGCAGACGGGCGGCGGCGTGCCTGCGGCCGCCCCCACCGCGGCGCCCAACGTGGGCGTCGACGGATCAACCGGCGTCGGGGCGGGCGGTTCCGCCCCGACCACGCGCGAGCCGACGGCGTCCGCCGCCGCCGACCGGGGAGCCTCCACGCCGGGCGCCGCCGCCGCCCCGGCCGGTCCACCGCCCGCGCCGACACCGACACCCCGGCAGGCCAACGCCGGCGTAGGCGTGCCGAGCCCGGCCGCGGCCCAGACCGAAGCCGCCGCCACGTCCAATGCGGCGTCGGGTGCGCCGGAAGCTCAGCCCAACCAGACGGGCGTGGTCCGCCGGATCCTCGTGGAGGGCAACGAGCGCATCGAGAGCTCCACCATCATCGCCTACCTGCCGGTGTCCATCGGCGACACGGTGGACGCGGCCCGCCTGAACCTCGCCCTGAAGACGCTCGCGCGCACCGACCTGTTCTCCGACGAGCGCGTGGAGCTGCGCGGCGCCGACTTGGTGGTGCGCGTGGTCGAGAACCCGATCATCAACCAGGTGGTGTTCGAGGGGAACTCGGCGCTGAACGACGAGAAGCTGCGCGACGAGATCTCCATCCACCCGCGCGGCATCTTCACCAAGGCGTCGGTGCTGGCCGACGTGCAGCGCATCGTGGAGCTGTACCGCCGCTCCGGCCGCATCTCCGCTTCGGTGAACCCCGAGATCGTGCAGCTGCCGCAGAAGCGCGTCGACCTCGTGTTCGAGATCACCGAGGGGCCGAAGACCGGCATCCAGCGCATCAACTTCCTCGGCAACAAGACCTTCAGCGACGCGGCCCTGCGCGATGTGGTGGTCACCAAGGAGAGCCGCTGGTACCGCTTCTTCTCCTCCAACGACAACTATGACCCCGACCGGATCGAGTACGACCGCGAGCAGCTGCGCAAGTTCTACGCCAACAAGGGCTATTACGACTTCCGCGTGCTGTCCTCGACGGCCGAGCTGTTGCCCGACCGCAAAAGCTTCGACTTGACCTACGTCGTCGAAGAGGGGCCGAAGTACAAGTTCGGCAAGCTGACGGTCGAGACCGACCTCAAGCGGCTGAACGGGAACTTCCTCAAGGCGCTGCTGCCGATCCACGAGGGCCAGCCTTTCCGCTCCGACCAGATCGAGACGGCGGTCGATTCGCTCACCTTCGCGGCGGGTGCGGCGGGCTTCGCCTTCGTCGACATCCAGCCGCAGCCCAAGGCCGATCCGAAGAACCGCACCGTCGACGTGGTTTTCCGCGTCAAGGAAGGTCCGCGCGTCTACGTCGAGCGCATCGACGTGGTGGGCAACACCACCACGCAGGATTACGTGATCCGCCGCGAGCTGCGCTTGGCGGAGGGCGACGCCTACAACCGCGTGCTGGTGGACCGCTCCAAGATCGAGGTGAAGCGCCTCGGCTTCTTCAAGACAGTGGACGTCGACCAGACGCCCGGCAGCGCTCCGGACCGCACCGTGCTGCGCGTCAAGGTGCAGGAGCAGCCCACCGGCGAGCTGAGCCTGGGCGCCGGCTACTCCACCGTGGATCAGCTGCTGCTGGACGTGGGCATCAGCCAGCACAACTTCCGCGGCACGGGGCAGGACGTGTCGCTGCGCGCCTCCATAGGCTCGCTGCGCCGGCAGGTGGACTTCCGCTTCACCGAGCCGCGTTTCCTCGGCCGCGACCTGGCGGCGGGTGTGGACCTGTTCTCCTACCGCTACGACCTGACGCAGTATTCGGGCTACGAGTCGGAGTCGGACGGCGGCGGCCTGCGCCTGGGCTTCCCCCTCAACCTGAACACCTACCTGCGGCTGAACTACACCTTCCACGCCGACAACGTGATCATCGACGCCGCCACTTGCGACGCGGGGGGCGCCTCCATCGCCTTGTGCGATCAGCGGGGCCGCAGCTACACCTCGCAGGTCGGCTACACGCTGAACTACGACAAGCGCAACGACCCGATCCGCGCGACCCGGGGCTTCGTCTTGTCGCTCACCCAGTCGCTCGCCGGCCTCGGCGGCACTGTCGACTACCTGAAGACCGAGGGCAACGGCTCGTATTACTATGGCTTCTCGCCAGCCTTCGTGCTGCGGCTGGACGGGCAGGCGGGATACATCCTGCCTTACGGCGGCGACGCCGTGCGCATCAACGACCGCTTCTTCAAGGGCGGCCAGACCTTCCGCGGCTTCGAGGTGGCGGGCATCGGTCCGCGCGACCTCGCCTTCAACGAGGCGCTGGGCGGCAAGCTCTACGCCATCGGCACGCTGGAGCTGTCGGTGCCCAACTACCTGCCGGAGCAGTACGGCATCCGCACCGCCCTGTTCTCCGACTTCGGCACGCTCGGCATCCTCGACAAGTCGGTGAAGGACCTCAGCGCCAACGTTCGCGACGGCCTGACCTTCCGCTCCTCGGCGGGCCTGAGCGTGTTCTGGACCTCGCCGCTGGGCCCCATCCGGCTCGACTTCTCCAAGGTCCTCACCAAGGCCAGCTACGACCGGACCGAAGCCTTCCGCTTCTCCACCAACACTCAATTCTGACGAACGAGAGAGACCCACCGTGAAGACCACCGCCGCCGCGGCCCTCGCCCCCGCCCTCCTGGTCCTGGCCTCCCTGGCCCAGGCCCCCGCCGCCTCCGCACAGGCGCGCGGCGCCGCTCCCGCCGCCCGTCCCGCGGTCGCGGCCCAGCAGCTGCCGCAAGGCCCGGCCATCCCGGGCGTGTGCGTGGTGTCGCAGGCGCGCGCCATCGGCGCTTCCGCAGCGGGCCAAGCCTACAAGACGCGCATGCAGCAGATCAGCGCCCAGGTCGACGCCGAGCTGAAGCCCGAGCGCGACGCCATCGAGACGGAGGCCAAGACCTTCCAGACGCAGCAGGCCGCCCTCACCGCCGAACAGCGCCAGCAGCGCGGCCAGGCCCTGCAGACCCGCGCCGGCACCTACGACCAGAAGGTGCGCCTGCGCCAAGCGGAGCTCCAGGCGACGGAGCAGGAGCAGCTCGGCCGCATCGGCGGCGAGCTCAACCCGGTGCTTCAGTCGCTCTACGGCGCGCGCGGCTGCAGCCTGCTGCTGTCGACCGACCAGGGCGTGCTGGCCTCCAACACCGCGTTCGACGTGACGGACGCGGCGATCCAGCAGCTGAACGCGCGCCTGCCCACCATCACCTTCGACCGCAAGCGGCTGGACACCCAGCAGGGCGCGGCCGCGGCGCCCCGCTAGGGCGGAGCGCAGGCCGGCGTGGTCGATCCACGCTTCTTCGAGGCGCTGGGGCCGGTCGACCTCGCCGGCCTCGCCGCCGTCGCGCGGGCCGAGCTCGCCGATGGGGGGAACGGGGCTCGCGCCGTCTCGGGCGTCGCGCCCCTCGACCGGGCGGGGGAGGGCGACGTCGCCTTCCTCGCCGACCGCCGCTACGTCGCCGACCTGCGGGCGACGCGGGCGGCGGCGGTGTTCGTCTCGCCCGCGCACGCCGACGAGGTTCCCGCGGGTGCGGCGCGCCTGCTCACCGCCGAGCCGCAGGCCGCCTATGCCCGCGCGGCCGCGCGGCTGCACGCCTTGCGCCACCATCCGTACGACGCGCCGTCCGTGCATCCCGACGCGCGGCTGGAGCCCGGCGTGCGCCTGGGCGCGGGCGCGGTGGTCGGGCCGGGCGCGGCGGTCGGCGCAGGGACGGAGGTCGGGCCGCACGCGGTGATCGGGCCGGGCGTGCAGATCGGCCGCCATGCCCGAATCGGCGCGCACGCGGTGATCGGCTGCGCCCTGATCGGCGACCGCGTGCGCATCCTTGCGGGCGCGGTGGTGGGCGAGGCGGGCTTCGGCGTGGCCGGCAGCCGGGAGGGGGCGGTCGACATGCCCCAGCTCGGCCGCGTGATCCTGCAGGACGGCGTCACCGTGGGGGCCAACTCCTGCATCGACCGCGGCGCCTACGACGACACGGTGATCGGCGAGAACACCAAGATCGACAACCTGGTCCAGGTCGCCCACAACGTGGTGATCG
>CAXTCO010000066.1:0-11090 GCA_964242255.1 uncultured Caulobacteraceae bacterium
GCGTCCGCGCGCGGGGCCGCGCTCCGGCCCGGCGCCCGGGCGGAGGGAGTGTGGGGAGGCGGCGGAGCGTCCGGGCGCCGCCCGGAACACCGTGGGCAGAGGGCCGAAACGCGCGAGGGATTCGGCGGGTCGTCCTGACGCTCCGCACGGCCTGGGCTCCGCAGTGGTTCGGACCTTCGGGTCCTTCTCCTCCCCGTCGGACTCGACCGCGGGCGGGCTGCGGGGACGGAACCGGCCCCCTGCAGATGGACGGGTTTCGTGCTCCCCGTCCTCGGCCCTCCCCGCCCCTCGCGGGACGGGTCAAACAGGCGCGGCCCCGCTCGACCGTCCCCCGCCGCGCTGCGCTCCTTGCGGGAGCGGGATCGGCTGACGCCGATCCCTTGGGCCGGTACCAAGAGCCCTCCCCGTGCGGCGGGGACAGAGGCGAGAGTGCGCCCGGCGGAGGGGACGGGCACAGATCGCGGCGTGTCCCCATCGGAAGCGGAGGCGGAACAACGGCTTAGGGCGGCGGCGAGGGGGTGGGCGCCGGGGACAAGGGTGCACCCAGGCTCGGCTACCGCCGTCAGCGACGGTTCCGCCGACATCCGCCGCGATGCGCGGCTTGGCAGGCGTCACGGCTGTACGCGATCATGTCGGCGACGTCAGGGGTCGAGGGGAAGGCTGCGATCACCTCGCGCGTGCAGCGGTCTCCGGCTCCGTCGATCCGGTTGGCGAATTCGATCACCCGAAGACCCACCGAGTATTGGGTGTAATGATGAGCCATCTTCGTCAGGACCGGACAGTAGGCCGTATGGAGCGGTCCTGCCGTCGGCAGGAGTCGACTGAGCGCAAGGTCGGCCTCGCGCAGGTAGTCGCGATGCGGCTTGTCGAGATGAACCATGGTGTTGGGCAAATCGCGCCGCGTCGCCACCTGGAACGCCTGCGAAAGGTGATCGACGGCCTGGCAGGTCGGCTCCGTACAGCCTTTCAGGACGGCGTGCGCCTGCGAGAGGGCGGCGTCGTCCGCCAGTCCGTTCAGAACGCCGTCGAGGGGTGCGGGCGTCGCCAGGACGGCTCCCAACAGCAGCACCAGGGCGGGGTTAGCGGACATGGCCGTCTCCCGGCTTGCGATAGAATTTGAAGGTGGCCTCGGGCACGCCGGCGACGACGCACTGAGGCCAGTGAGCGAAGGACGGCCGGTAGTTCTGGATGGGTCGCCCATCGCCGTCGATGACCCCAGGCGTGGTCTCCAGCCCGCCGGCGACATCGGTATGCCCGGCAGCCTCACCCTTCTTGGGCATGCTCTTAGGTGTGTAGAAGTGCGTCGCGCCGCCCGTGGGATCGGCGATCTCGCCGTTCAGTATGCCGGTCGCCAGTTGGATGGCGAGCGCGGAGGCGATTTTCCATGCTGGAAAGCAGGCGACCAGACGCGCTCCACGTCGTCGGCGCCGTTGCGGTCATGCGGTTGCGCAGAGCCCATCCCACCGCGGTCTGCGCCGCCCGGTTCTCGCCGCCGGCCTCCGTGGTGATCACCCGGCAAGGTCGTGGACGTTGCGCTGGGCCAACGCCGGTCCGCCGGGCGCGGCGCAGACGTGTGTCATCGACGTAGGCTCCCGGTCCAGGCTCGCGCACGCGCACCCCGTAGCGCCACCCTAAGTCGTCCGAAGGTCCGCTGACCACCCGCAAGTCGGCGCCTGCCCCTACCCTCGCCGGTATCGCGTCCCAAGCCTCAGCCCTGTGTTCGACGCCCCGCAGGGCGTTGAACTTGGAGGGACGCTCCGCGTCCCGACGCCTCCGCGTCAGCCCCGCGCGCAGGGTAGGCGGGCAAGGCGGGCGCGGAACGCGCCTCCTGCGCAGCAGGTCGCCTTGACGCGACCGAGCACGGGTGCACCGTTCGCTCAACACCATGAAGAATGATGTCGGAGCTTCTCACGGCCCCTGTCGTGAACGCTCCGCAAGGCATCGCGTCGGAGGGCCTCTCCGTGTGGCGGGCGCCTTGACCGGGGCTGGGCTGAGCGGTGTTCTGCGGTCATGCTGAACAGCCTGCTGGTCACGACCTCCACGGTGGCGTCCTCTCCGATCAGGGCCCGACGCGGCGGGATGCTGCTTGGCGTCGCCGCGGCCTGCGCGGTCGCGAGTGGGATGGACGTCGCCTACGCGGCTTCATCCTCCTCGCTCGTCCGTCCACTGTCGCACGAGGCGTCGGCGGTGGTCGCACTCCATCCCTCATCGGTGACCCCGGTGAGTCCCGACGAGAAGCCGACTCGCATGCAGGATTACCAAGTGCGCGGCGTCGTGACCGCATGCCTCAAAGGCCCGCTCCGCCTTTCCGAGAGCGTCCTCTACAGCCTGACGGCGGAAGGGCGGCCGGACCAGCTCGCTGAAGACCACATCGCCTTTCTTCGGCGAGCGTCGTCGGGTGGCTGGGTCGCCGTCGACGGCCCGGCACTTCCCGATACCCCCGTCACGCGGAGGGACATCCTGCGGCTGACCAAGGGGTGCCGATGAGACACCTTCCCAGCTTCGCCGCCATGGTCCGCGCCTACCCGAACTTAAGTTCACCCACCGAAGTCTTCGCACTCATCGGCGGCCACGTGCAGGAAAACAATTCCCCAATAGCTGCGTAGTACGCATCAGCCGTGCGCTCAACTATTCGGGACAGCCTATCCACCAGAGCCCGCAAGCTCTTACTGTCAGCGGAGCGGACCACAAATGGTACGCGTTCCGTGTAGCTGAATTCGAGGGCTATATGCGTCACGAGTACGGTCCGCCCCAAATCCAGGCGGACGCGGCCAGCGATAAAGGCCCGACCTCACCCGCACCCTTCTCTGGTCGCCAAGGTATAATCGCTTTCCGCGTAAAGGGATGGAGCAATGCATCGGGACATTTCGATCTCTGGGATGGATCTCGCTGTATCCACGACGACTAATTTTTACCGTGCAAATCATGTCTCGCTCTGGATAGCTCCGCCATAATTCGCGACCGGTTGAACGCGTCTGGGTGGATCGCTCACTGAAAGGGTCGAAGGAATAGAATGAGTCATAGGGCGCCGCTTGTTATGATGCTTGCGCTTTACCCTGTAATCTCGGCGGCGAGAGCGACACCACTGTTTCCAAATAGCGATGGGGAGGTGGTCAGTTTTACTGATCGCGTTGTTCGCTTAAACGGCCTAAACTCCAATCCAGGTTGCCTCCAGTATTCTGCTGATAGATCCAGGCGCGACGTGGTATATGTGAAAGCTCTAGAGCTGCACGATAAGACATGCGGAGGCGATCCTCACATAGAACCTCTACTCTTCACTCTCCGCTATGACTTGCGCACGGGCATCGTCGCCACAGACAAGGGCTCAATCACGGGGCGCTTCCACGCGATCCGCACACCCGCTCGCTGAAGTCTGAAGGGCGTGGGCGGCTGGCTGAAGGTAGGGCGAATGCCGGGCCGACAACGTGTGCAGCGCGGGTGTTAATGCACCCGCGCCCGCGCCACGCTGAGCGCGTCCCCGTCCGCCCCCACCTCGATCACCGCCCCGTCCGCGAACTCGCCTGACAGCACCTTGCGGGCGATCGGGTCCACCAGCGCCTTCTGGATCACGCGCTTGAGCGGGCGGGCGCCGTAGACCGGGTCGTAGCCGCGGTCGCCGAGCCAGCGGAGGGCGTCGGGCTTGAGCGTGATCGCCATGCGGCGGTCGGCCAGGAGCGTCTCCACGCGGGCCAGCTGCACGCGGACCACGTCGTCCATCACCGTGCGCGAGAGGCGCTGGAACAGGATGATCTCATCGATGCGGTTCAGGAACTCGGGGCGGAAATGGCCGCGCACCACGTCCATCACCGCAGGGCGCGCCGCCTCCACGTCCGCCCCGTCCGGCAGCTCGGCCAGGACCTGGCCGCCGAGGTTGCTGGTCATGATCAGGAGCGTGTTCTTGAAGTCCACCGTGCGGCCCTGGCCGTCGGTGAGGCGGCCGTCGTCCAGCACCTGCAGGAGCACGTTGAAGACGTCGGGGTGCGCCTTCTCCACCTCGTCGAAGAGCACGACCTGGTAGGGGCGGCGGCGCACGGCCTCCGTCAGCGCCCCGCCCTCGTCGTAGCCGACGTAGCCGGGGGGCGCGCCGATGAGCCGCGAGACGGCGTGCTTCTCCATGTACTCGCTCATGTCGATGCGGGTGATGGCGGCGTCGTCGGCGAACAGGAACTCGGCCAGGGCCTTGGTCAGCTCGGTCTTGCCCACGCCCGTGGGGCCGAGGAACAGGAAGGAGCCGATGGGGCGGTGGGGGTCGTTCAGGCCGGCGCGGGCTCTGCGGACGGCGTCGCTGACGGCGGCCAGCGCCTCGTCCTGGCCGATCACGCGGCGGCGCAGCTCACCCTCCATGGAGAGGAGCTTCTCGCGCTCGCCCTCCAGCATCTTATCGACGGGCACGCCGGTCCAGCGGCTGACCACCTGGGCGATCTGCTCGGCGTCGACCACCTCGGGAGAGACCTTCTCGGCTTCGGCGGCCTGCTCGGCCTCGGCGAGTTGTTTCTCGACCACGGGGATGCGGCCGTAGAGGATCTCGCTGGCGGCGGCGAGGTCGCCGCGGCGCTGCGCCTGCTCCAGCTGGCCGCGCAGGGCGTCGAGCGCCTCGCGGGCGGTGGCGGCCGTGCCGAGCTGCGCCTTCTCGGCGCGCCACTTGGCCGTGAGCTCGGCGGACTCGGCGCGCAGGTCCTCGAGCTCGCCCTCCAGGTCGGAGAGGCGGTTCTGCGACGCGCTGTCGGTCTCCTTGCGCAGGGCCTCGCGCTCGATGGAGAGCTGCAGGACGCGGCGGTCGATCTCGTCCAGCGCCTCGGGCTTGCTGTCGACGGCCATGCGGACGCGGCTGGCCGCCTCGTCCATCAGGTCGATGGCCTTGTCGGGCAGGAAGCGGTCGGTGATGTAGCGGTTGCTGAGGGTGGCGGCGGCTACGATGGCGCCGTCGGCGATGCGCACGCCGTGGTGCACCTCGTACTTCTCCTTCAAGCCGCGCAGGATGGAGACTGTGTCCTCCACCGTGGGCTCCTCCACGAACACGGGCTGGAAGCGGCGGGCGAGCGCGGCGTCCTTCTCCACGTGCTTCCTGTACTCGTCGAGCGTGGTGGCGCCGACGCAGTGCAGCTCGCCGCGGGCGAGGGCGGGCTTGAGCAGGTTGCTGGCGTCCATGGCGCCGTCGGCCTTCCCCGCGCCGACCAGGGTGTGCATCTCGTCGATGAACAGCACGACGCCGCCCTCGGCGGCGGTGGTCTCGGCGAGGACGGCCTTGAGGCGCTCCTCGAACTCGCCGCGGTACTTCGCGCCGGCGATCAGGGCGCCCATGTCGAGGGCCATGAGCTTCTTGTCGCGCAGGGACTCGGGCACGTCGCCGTTGACGATGCGGAGCGCCAGGCCCTCGACGATGGCGGTCTTGCCGACGCCGGGCTCGCCGATCAGCACGGGGTTGTTCTTGGTGCGGCGGCTGAGGACCTGGATGGTGCGGCGGATCTCCTCGTCGCGGCCGATCACCGGGTCGAGCTTGCCGTCGCGGGCGGCGGCGGTGAGGTCGCGGGCGTAGCGGCGCAGGGCGTCGTAGCCCTCCTCCGCGGTGGCGCTGTCGGCGGTGCGGCCCTGGCGCACCTGCGCGACGGCGGCGGTGAGTTTGTCCGGCGTGACGCCGGCCGCCTTCAGCGCGGCGGCGGCTTGCGCGCCGTCCTTGCCGGCGAGGGCGATCAGCAGGCGCTCGGTGGTGACAAAGGCGTCGCCGGCCTGCTTGGCGCTCGCCTCTGCATCGGCGGACACGCGGGCGAGGGCGGGCGTCATGTGCAGACCGCCGGAGCCGCCCTCCACCTTGGGAAGCTTGGCCAGCGCCGCGTCCACGGCGCGCACGGCCGCGTCGGCGTCGCCGCCGGCGCGCTTGATCAGGTCGCGGGCGAGCCCCTCGCGCTCGTCGAGCAGCGCCTTGAGCAGGTGCTCGGGCGCGAACTGCTGGTGGCCGGCGGCGAGCGCCAGGCCCTGGGCGGCCTGCAGCGCCGACTTGGCGCGGTCGGAGTAGCTGTCGATGTTCAACGCGGTGATCCCCTGACGGCGGACGGTTCTGCCGCGGACGCCTCATCAAGCACGCCCGGACCGCTCCGATGTGGTGTGGCGGATGGGACACACAAGGTGATAAGCGACGGCATCGATAGGCGGATCACGACCGCTTAAAGCTGGACGCCTTGCGCCCGGTCCTGGAAGCCCGTTTCAAATTGGGATGGTGAGACACAGTCGATCATGAGCACGATCCTGAGTCCGACCTGGGGCCCCTTCACCGACGTCAACGACGCCCGTACGCGGCTTTGCGCTCTTGTGGATCGTGCCTGTGCGCCGAGCGTCGGCGTAGTTTGGGCCGCCGACGGGTGCCTCTACCCGCTACGACCTCCTCGCAGAGAAGGCGAAGGATTAGGCGACGTGCTCGTCTTTCACTGGCCTCGGTTGCCCACACCCCCACGGCCCACTTCCTCCGGCTTCTGGACAAGCTTCAGAGGTTTCGTGAAGCGGGCTCTGGAAGCTCAATATCAGGCAAGCATGGCCGAAGCTCAGGCCGACATGGCCATGGGGCAGATGATGAACCGTGTCGTCGATCGCATGATGCACACGCACCGGGATGATGGCGTAGGCGTAGCCCTGGACGTGCTCTGCATCGCTTTGTCCATCGCGCTGATCCCAACCGGCGTCGGCTTGGTCACGACGGCCGCCGGCATCGCCGCCCTAGGCGGGATCGCTCTGCTGGGGATGGACGGCGTCGCTTACGGAATGGAGCTGGCCGGCGACGACGCAGGTGCTGAGACCGTCAAGAAGAACACGGAGGTTTACCGTATCATCGCCACGGTCATGACCTTGCCTGATCTATTCAGGGGTGGATACGTGGCGATCAGGGAACTGAAAGAAGTCACGCAGGCCTTGCCGATGGCTCGACGCACAGCCGCTACGGCCGAGCGTCTGTCGGCGTCGACCGTCGACGCGCACCGGGCGGATCGGTATATGCAGGTGGCCGAACGGGCGCACCTTCGCGCCCAGATCAGGGTGCGACAGATCGCGGGCTCGTTGAAGCATGAGATCGCGCCGCGCGGAGCCGGTGGCGGCTCATTCGGTCTGCTAATTCGCGAAGAGATCCAGAACAAGGACTCGCTTCTTCAAGAAGTGATGAGGCGGTTGCAGGTGCACGCCGCCACCGTGAGTCGGTGAGGTCAGCGTGGTGAACGTCGATAGTGGAAGCCGCACGCCGAGTTCCGGTTACGTCGTCTCCCTGGTGTCAGCCGTTGCAGGGCTGTTCTTCATCACCCTGACGCTGGTTGGAGCGGTTCTGGCGCGCGCCGGTCGGGACTCCGTCGCCGCCACGGGTTGGCCCGGCCAGACCGCCTTCGCTGGGTCGTTCCTCATCCTGTTCGCTTCACGCCTGGTGTTCTGGAACCGGTCGCCGCCCGCTCTTCAGCAGTTCGTCCGTTCGGCGCTCACCATCCTTCTCTGCGGAGCGCTGGGGCTTGCAGCCGTTGCGCTGGTACTTGCGAGCGGTGTGGTGGCCGGCGAACGATCACCGCGCGTGCATCCGGTCTTCCTGATCGGCGTCGCCGGGCTGGCGGCGCTCTGCCAGGTGGGAACGATTGTCTGGCTCCTCAAATTCCGACGCGAATAAGGGCGACCCGCGTTTCGCCGCCGCGACGCTCAGGGCAGGGGCAGGCGAGGCTCGTGGACAATCCGCCGCTGACGCCGGCGACGCGGCTTGTCTGAGCCGCAAGGTGTGCAGGCGCAACTGAAACCTGGGCGCGGTGATGGCGCCCCATTCGTGCGCGAGAACCTCCTGTCGCCGCTGCGGGCGGCGGAGGCGGAGAGGAGGGCGTCATGGCGCGCGAGGCTCGACCCACCCGGATGCGCGACGCCCTGGACTGGGCGCTGGTGGCGGCGCCGCTCGGCGTGGGGCTGGCGCTGGTGGGGCTCCTGACCTTCTTCGGGCCGTAGGCGCCCGGCCGCCGCTTGACCGGGGCGGCACGCCCCCGCACGGAAGCGGCCATGCTCCGCCTGTCCGCTCTGGCCGCCGCCGCCCTGCTCGTGTCCACAGCCCTGCCCGCCCCGCCCGCCCGCGCCGAGAAGCTCACCGTCGAGCGCGCCTTTGCGGATCCGGACATCAACGGCCCCACCGCCCGCGGCGTGCAGATCAGCCCGGACGGGCGCTTCGTGACCTTCCTGCGCGCCAAGCCGGAGGACCAGACGGTGCAGGACCTGTGGGCCATGCCGGTGGCCGGCGGCGAGCCCCGGCGGCTGATCGACTCGGCCGCGCTCGAGCCCAACGGCCAGGAGCTGAGCGAGGCGGAGAAGGCGCGGCGCGAGCGCCAGCGCATCAGCGCGCGGGGCATCGTCGAATACCGCTGGGACGAGGAGGGCCGGCAGCTGCTGGCGCCCGCGGGGGGCGACCTCTACCTGGCGAGCGCGGCGGACGGCTCGGTCAAGCGGCTGACGCAGACGCCGGGCGACGAGACGGACGCCAAGTTCAGCCGCCACGGCCGCTACGTCGGCTACGTCCGCGACCAGAACCTCTACGTGAACGACCTTTCCGGCGGCGGCGAGCGCGCGCTCACCACCGACGGGCGCGGCGCGATCTCCTTCGGCGTGGCCGAGTTCGTGGCGCAGGAGGAGATGGACCGCTACACGGGCTGGTGGTTCAGCCCGGACGAGGCGCGCGTCGCCTACACCCGCGTGGACGAGAGCGGCGTGGACGTGGTCCCGCGCCTCGAGATCAACGCCACCGGCTCCACCACCGTGGACCAGCGCTATCCGCGCGCCGGCCGGCCCAACGCGGTGGTGGACCTCTACGTGGCGGGCCTGGCGCCCGGCGCGGCGCCGGTGAAGGTGGACCTGGGCGCCGACAAGGACGTCTACCTCGCCCGGGTGAACTGGTCGGAGGACGGGCGCACCCTCTACGTCCAGCGCCAGAGCCGCGACCAGAAGACGCTCGACCTGCTCATGGTCGATCCCGCCACCGGCGCCGGCCGCGTCGTCCTGACGGAGCGGCGGGAGCCCTGGGTCGACCTGAACGACAACATGACCCCCCTGAAGGACGGGACCTTCCTCTGGGGCAGCGAGCGCACGGGCTGGAACCACCTGTACCTCTACTCGCGCGAGGGCCGGCTGATCCGCGCGGTGACGCACGGCGACGGCTGGGCGGTGGTGGGCGCGGCCTCGGGCGCGGGGCTGCAGGCGCCGGGCGTGGCCTACGTCGACCAGGACAGGAAGCTCGCCTACTTCATCTCCGGCAAGGAGAGCCCGCTGGAGCGGCACCTCTACGTCGTCAGCTACGCCGAGCCGGGCGAGCCGCGCCGCATCACGCAGGGCCACGGCCGCTGGTCGGTCAGCGTGGCGGGCGACGGAAAGAGCTTCGTCGGCGGCTACTCCGACCCGGCCACGCCGCCGCAGACGGGCCTCTACGCCATGGACGGCCGCCGCCTGCGCTGGATCGAGGAGAACCGGCTGGGGCCGGGCCACCCCTACCATCCGTTCCTTGACCGCCACGTCACGCCCGAGTTCGGGACGCTGAAGGCGCAGGACGGGACGACGCTGCACTATGCGCTGCTGAAACCCAAGGACTTCGACCCGGCCAAGCGCTACCCGGCCATCGTCAAGGTGTACGGCGGCCCCGCGGTCGAGGACGTCACCGCCGCCTGGCGCGAGGTGAACGAGCAGCTCTACCTCGGCGAAGGCTTCGTCGTGTTCCAGATCGCCAACCGGGGCGGCGGCGGGCGGGGCTTGCAGTTCGCGGGCGCCCTGGCCGGCCACCTGGGCGGCGTGGAGGTGGAGGACCAGCTGACCGGCCTGGACTGGCTGAAGTCGCAGCCCTGGATCGATCCCAAGCGCGTGGGCGTCACGGGCTGGAGCTACGGCGGCTACATGGCGTTGCGCCTGCTCACCGAGCCCCGCGCCGGCCTGCGCGCCGGCATGGCGGGGGCGGCGCCGACGGACTGGCGGCTCTACGACACCCACTACACCGAGCAGTTCATGGGCAAGCCGCAGGACCGCGAGGCCGCCTATGCGCAGAGCGCCGACATCCCTCGGCTGGACAAGCTGTCCGGCCGCCTGCTGCTGGTGCAGGGCATGGCGGACGACAACGTGCTGTTCGCCAACTCCACCGCGGTGATGGACCGGCTGCAGGCGCTGGGCACGCCGTTCGACCTGATGCTCTACCCCGGCCAGCGCCACCACGTCGCCACCAACGCGCGCAAGCTGCAGCTGTGGCGCACCTACCTGGCCTTCTTCAAGCGCGAGTTGGGCGGGCCGGAGCCGCGGTGAGCCTCCGTCCTTACTCTCCGCGCACTCCTTCCTCCGCTCATCCCGGCCGGCGAACGCCGGATCCAAGCAGGTCGCAGGCGCTGGGCGCGGACGGATGGCGCCGTTGCCCGCTTAGGTCCGGCGTTCGCCGGGATGAGCGGAGCCAGGCGATGGTGGAAGACCAGAGCCGCATGACCTCAGCGTCCGAACACCCTCGCCACCATCGCCTCGAGGCCCGCCCGATCGTCCGCGTCGAAGGCGGCGGCCTCGGCGGAGTCCACGTCCAGCACGGCGAGGAGCCGCCCGGCCCCGTCGCGCACCGGCGCCACGATCTCGCTGCGCGAGCGCGAGTCGCAGGCGATATGGCCGGGAAAGGCGTCCACGTCGTCCACCACCGTCGTCTCGCCGCGGGCGGCGGCCGCGCCGCAGACGCCGCGGCCGAACGCGATGCGCAGGCAGCCGAGCGTGCCCTGGTAGGGGCCGACCACCAGCTCGTCCCCCTTGGCGGCGTCGACCACGTAGAAGCCCGTCCAGAGGAAGCGCGGCGCGAAGGCCTGCGCCAGCATGGCGGCGACCGTGGCCATCCGCGCGGTGAGGTCGGGCTCGCCCTCCAGCACGGCGGCGACCTCCTCCAGCAGCTCGGCGTAGCGGGCGCGCTTGTCGGCGGCGAGGCGGGCGGGGTCGAAGGTCTCGGGCATGGGCGGCGCATCTAGGATCGCGCAGGCTCCACGTCAGCCCTCTCCCGCGTCGGCCGCCCCCGGCGCCACGCGCGCCAGCACGGCGTCGGCCGCCTCGCCCGGCGCGACCACCCACAGCCGCCCGGCGGCCAGGGA
>CAXTCO010000067.1:0-11031 GCA_964242255.1 uncultured Caulobacteraceae bacterium
GTCCGCGCCCGAGCCCCGGCCCGCCGCCGCGGGCCCCGACGAGCCGCTGGTGGGGTCCGGCGCGGCGGGCCGGGCGGCGGACCACTTCGGCGCCCTGGCCTCCAGCCTCTCCATGCCCGCGGCGGGCCGCACGCTGGAGGACGTGGTGCGCGAGCTGCTGCGCCCGATGATGAAGGACTGGCTGGACCAGCACCTGCCCGGCATCGTCGAGGCGCGCGTGCAGGACGAGGTGGAGCGCATCTCGCGCCGCCGCACCTACTGACCCGCCGCACCGCCGCGGGTCTCGCCGGACCCGCCCCGCGTCTCTAAGGAAGGCGGCGTCCCGGCCGGGACGCCGCCTTCCGCCGTTCGGATCGCCCGCCGCATGCTCCCCAAGACCTTCGACCCCGCCGAGGCCGAGCCGCGCCTCTACGCCGCTTGGGAGGAGTCGGGCGCCTTCTCGCCCGAGGCGGCGACGGCGCCCGACGCCGCGCCATTCACCATGGTGATCCCGCCGCCCAACGTGACGGGCAGCCTGCACATCGGCCACGCCCTCAACAACACGTTGCAGGACGTGCTGGCGCGCTTCCACCGCATGCGCGGCCGCCCCGTGCTGTGGCTGCCTGGGGCCGACCATGCGGGCATCGCCACCCAGATGGTGGTGGAGCGCCAGCTCGCCGCGGAAGGGAACGCCGGCCGCCGCGACCTGGGCCGTGACGCCTTCGTGGAGCGCGTCTGGCGCTGGAAGGCGGAGAGCGGCGGCGCCATCACGCGGCAGCTGCGCCGCCTGGGCGCCTCCTGCGACTGGGGCCGCGAGCGCTTCACCCTCGACGAGGGCCTCTCGGCCGCCGTGCGCCGCATCTTCGTGATGCTTCACCGGGACGGCCTCATCTACCGCGACAAGCGCCTGGTGAACTGGGACCCGGCGCTGCAGACCGCCGTCAGCGACCTGGAGGTGGAGACCCGCGAGGAGCCCGGCCTCATGTGGAGCTTCGCCTATCCGCTGGAGGGCGACCCGATCGACGGCGTGTCGGAGATCGTCATCGCCACCACCCGCCCGGAGACCCTGCTGGGCGACGGAGCCGTGGCCGTGCACCCGGACGACCCGCGCTACACGAAGTTCGTCGGCCGCATGGTGCGCCTGCCCATCGCCGACCGCCTGATCCCCATCGTCGCCGACGCCTACCCCGACCCGGAGAAGGGCTCGGGGGCCGTGAAGATCACCGGCGCCCACGACTTCAACGACTACCAGGTCGCCCGACGCCACGGCCTCGGCCTGATCTCCGTCATGGACGGGCAGGGCCGCATGGACGGCCCGATCCCCCAGCGCTTCCGCGGCGAGGACCGCGCGCTCGCGCGCAAGAGGGTGCTGGACGAGATGGAGGCGCTGGGCCTGCGCCGCGGCGAGGAGCGGCGGATCATCGCCCGCCCGTACGGCGACCGCTCGGGCGTGGTGATCGAGCCCTTCCTCACCGACCAGTGGTACGTGGACGCCAAGACGCTCGCCGCCCCCGCCATCGCCGCGGTGGAGACGGGGGCCACCGTCTTCGAGCCGGCGAACTGGTCGAAGACTTACTTCGAGTGGATGCGCCACATCGAGCCCTGGTGCATCTCGCGCCAGCTCTGGTGGGGCCACCGCATCCCCGTCTGGTACGGCCTCGCCCTGGAGCGCCGGCCCGACGGCCGCCTGACGCTAGACCCCGAGGCGGAGTTCACCTTCGTCGCCGAGACGGAGGCTGAGGCCGTCGAGCTGGCCGCCCGCCGCTACGGCGCGCCCGTGGCCGTCTGTGACGACCGAGCGGCGGCCGAGCGCGCCTGGGCCAAGCCCACGGCCGACCCCTTCTCGGGCGAGATCGCCGTGTGGCGCGACCCGGACGTGCTGGACACCTGGTTCTCCTCCGGCCTGTGGCCCTTCTCCACCCTCGGCTGGCCGGAGGCGACGCCCGACTTCGCCCGCTTCTACCCGACGGACACCCTGGTCACGGGCTTCGACATCATCTTCTTCTGGGTGGCCCGGATGATGATGATGGGCCTCTACGCCACCGGCCGGGTCCCCTTCGACCGGGTGGTGATCAACGGGCTGGTGCGCGACGAGCGCGGGCAGAAGATGAGCAAGTCCAAGGGCAACGTCATCGATCCCCTGGACGTGGTGGACGAGCTGGGCGCGGACGCCCTGCGCTTCTCCATGGCGATCCTGTCGGGCGCGCGCGACATCAAGCTGTCGAAGAGCCGGATCGAGGGCTACCGCAACTTCGGCACCAAGCTGTGGAACGCCGCGCGCTTCTGCCAGGTCAACGAGTGCCGCTTGGTCCCCGGCTTCGACCCCGCCCGAGTGCGCGAGCCGGTCAACCGCTGGATCCGCGGCGAGACCGCCAAGGCCGCCGCCGAGATCACCGCCGCCTTCGACGCCGCCGACTTCGCGAGCGGGGCGGAGGCGCTCTACCGCTTCGTCTGGAACGTGTTCTGCGACTGGTGGCTCGAACTCGCCAAGCCGATCCTCAACGGTGAAGACGAGGCGGCCCGCACCGAGACGCGCGCCGTCGCCGCCTGGGTGCTCGACCAGGCCATGGCGCTGCTGCACCCCGTGTCGCCCTTCGTCACCGAGGAGCTGTGGCGCGAGACCGCCGCCTTCTCCGGCCTGACGCGCGAGCGCCTGCTGATCGTGTCGCCCTGGCCCGACCTGCCGCCGTCCTACGTGGACGCGGAGGCGCAGGCGCGGATCGGGCTGGTGATCGCGGTGGTGACGGAGGGCCGCTCCGTCCGCTCCGAGCTGGGCGTCCCGCCCTCCGCCCGGCCGGAGCTGGTGGTCACCGACGCTTCGCCCCAGGCGCGCACGACGCTGGAGGGCGAGGCGGCGGTGATCGGCGCGCTGCTGCGCGTGTCCGCCTTGCGCTTCGAGGCGGACGCGCCTTCGGGGGCGGTGCGCTTCGTCGCGGGCGGCTGCGGCTTCGCCCTGCCGCTGGCGGGCGTGATCGACGTGGCCGCCGAGCGCGCCCGCCTCGCCAAGGAGATCGGCCGCCTGGACGCGGAGACGGCGCGCTTCGAGGCCAAGCTCGCCGACGAACGCTTCACCGCCCGCGCTCCCGCCGCCGTGATCGAGGAGAACCGCGCCAAGCTCTCCGACGCGCAGGGCGCGCGCGACAAGCTGCGCGCCGCCCTGGAGCGCCTCGCCGCCGCCTGACCTCCGCGCCGGCGGCGCGCAGGCTGAACGCCGTTTACAGCCGCCGCGCGCCCGTGCTCCTTACCTGGCGTCAGGCGGCCCGGCGTTCACGAGGCGCGTCGACGCAGGGAACCGCCCATGGCCGACATCGCCGCGCCGCCCGCCGCCAAGCCCTGGCCCGTGATGAGCCTGGAGGCGGTGGACGCCGCGCTCACCGCGCCCGGATCGCCCTTCGAGATGGACACCGCGACCATCCGCGGCGTGCCCACCCGCGTGTGGAGGAACGCCCCGCCGACCCTGCGCGAGACGCTCGCCGCCGGCCGCGCCTTCGGCGACAGGACCTTCCTCGTCTACGAGGACGAGCGGGTCAGCTTCGACGCCTTCCACCGCGCGGTCGCCGCCTTCGCCGCCGAGCTGCGAGCGCAGGGCGTGGCCAAGGGCGACCGCGTCGCCGTGGTCCTGCGCAACCTGCCCGAGTGGCCGGTGGCCTTCTACGCCGCCGCGGCGCTGGGCGCGATCGCCGTGCCGCTGAACGGCTGGTGGACCGCGCCCGAGCTGGAGTACGGCCTCGTCGACTCCGGGGCGAAGGTCGCCGTCATGGACGCCGAGCGCCACGCGCGCTTGGCCGAGCACCTGTCGGCGCCGCCCGATCTCCAGCGCGTCTACGTCGCCCGCGCGGAGGAGCCGATCGCCCACCCCAAGGTGCGCCACCTGGAGCAGGTGCTGGGCGAGACGGCCGCCTGGGCCGACCTGCCGGACGCGCCGCTGCCCGCGGCCGAGATCGCGCCGGACGACCCGGCGGTGATCTTCTACACCTCCGGCACCACGGGCCGGCCCAAGGGCGCGCTGGGCACGCACCGCAACATCAACAGCAACATCCTGTCGGGCCTGTACTCCTACGCCCGCCACCTGCTGCGCCGCGGCGACCCGCTGCCCGCGCCCGACCCGGACGCGCCCCAGCGCGCCACGCTCATCTCCATACCCTTCTTCCACGTCACCGGCTTCTCGGCGAGCACCAACCCCGCCCTGGCCGGCGGCGGCAAGGTCGTGATGATGCGCAAGTGGGACCCGGTTCGCGCCTTCCAGCTGATCGAGCGCGAGCGCGTCACCCAGGCGGGCGGCGTGCCCTTCGTCGCCTGGCAGCTGATCGAGCACCCCGAGCGGGGCGACTACGACCTGTCCAGCCTGGAGGCCGTCACCTACGGCGGCGCCCCGTCCTCCGCCGACCTGGGGCGCAGGATCGAGGGCGCGTTCCCCAACGCGCGTCCCGGCAACGGCTGGGGCATGACGGAGACCATGGCCACCTGCACCCACCACATGGGCGAGGACTACATCCAGCGCCCCACCAGCTGCGGGCCGCCGGTGGCGACGGCGGACATCAGGGTCTGCGGCCCGGACGGCGCGACCCTGCCGCCGGGCGAGGTGGGCGAGCTCCACGCCCGCGGCCCCATGATCGTGGCCGGCTACTGGAACAAGCCGGAGGCCACGGCCGCCACCTTCGTTGACGGCTGGGTGCGCACGGGCGACCTGGCGCGCATCGACACGGAGGGCTTCTGCCACATCGTCGACCGCGCCAAGGACATGCTGATCCGCGGCGGCGAGAACATCTACTGCGTGGAGGTGGAGAACGCCCTCTACGAGCACCCCGCCGTGATGGACGCCGCCGTGGTCGGCCGCCCCCACCGCACCCTCGGCGAGGAGCCGGTGGCGGTGGTCACGCTGACGGGCGGGGCCGACTCGTCCGAGGACGAGCTGCGCGGCTTCGTCGCCGAGCGGCTGGCCGCCTTCAAGGTGCCGGTGAAGGTCGTGATCGGCCGCGAGATGCTGCCGCGCAACGAGAACGGCAAGATCCTGAAGGCGCAGCTGAAGGCGCTGTTCGCCGAAGGCGCGCCGGCGGGCTGAGGCCGCCGGCGCGGGGCGGCGTCAGTAGCCGCAGCAGGGCGGCGGCGGAGGCGCGCAGCCGCATCCGCCGTAGCCCGTCGGCGCCGAGTAGCCCATCCAGTAGCCGGGCGGGGGCTCCACCGGCGGCCCGTAGGGTTGCGGAGCCGGCGGGTAATAGGGAGCCGGCGCGGGCGCGTAGCCGCCGCCATAGCCGCCGCGGCCCCAGTCGTGCGCGCCGATCGTCAGCTTGGCCGAACCGTCGACGTCCACGCCCAGCACCGTCACGCCCGCGCGGACGCCGGCCAGGGTGAAGCCGCGCGGCCGGTAGGGCTCGTAGCCGTAGCCGCCGCCGGCGTAGGCGGGCGCGCCCAGGCCGACGCCCACGCCCACGCCGACGCCGGGCCCGTAGCCGCCATACCCGCCGTAGCCGTAGGCCTGCGCGTGCGCCCCGCCGCCGGCCAGGAGCGCGCCGGAGGCGAGCGCCCCGGCCAGGATCGTACGAAACATCTCAAGCTCTCCCCGGCGGACACGGCCGCCACCGCGCCGCCAACCCGGACGCGCGCTTCCGGATGCGAGGCTGGACGCGAATACATCCGTGAAGCTACGCCTTTCTCCTCCCGGTTGAGGATCCACCCCGCCTTGCGACGCCCCCGGCCGACCCCGCGGCCCGCCGCCGACGCTCTCCCTGTGACGCTCGACATCGTGCGGATCGGCCACGGCGGCGACGGCCAGCCCGCCTCCGGCGCCCCGCACACGCCGTTCGTCCTGCCCGGCGAGCGCGTGTCGGCGCGCACCGCCGGCGACCGCGCGGCCCTCGTGGAGGTGCTGACGCCGAGCCCCGACCGCGTCGACCCGCCGTGCCCGCACTTCGGCGTCTGCGGCGGCTGCGCCTTGCAGCACTGGGCGCCCGCGCCCTACCTCGCCTGGAAGGTGGAGCAGGTGCGCCTCGCCCTCGCCCGCGAGCGGATCGAGACGGCGTTCGCCCCGGCCTTCGCCGCCCGTCCGGGTTCCCGCCGCCGGCTGGCCCTGCACGCGCGGCGGGGCTCGCGCGAGGCGGCGGCCGTGGGCTTCAAGGCCCGGCGGTCGTGGGACCTGGTCCCCGTTGCGGCCTGCCCCATCTCCGATCCGCGCCTGGTGGAGGCGCTGCCCGCCCTGCGCCGGCTCGCCGCGCCCCTGTTCGAGCACCCGAAGAGCGCGCCGACCCTGCACGTCACCCTGTCCGACACGGGGCTCGACGTGGACGTGACGGGCGTGGAGGCCCGCTCCGGCGGCCTCTCGGCCGACGCGCGGCTGCGTTTGGCGAACGCCGCCGCGGAGGCCGGCTTCGCCCGCGTGACCCTGGCCGGCGAGACCGCCTACGGCGCGCGCGAGCCCCTCGTGCGCTTCGGGCGGGCGACGGTGGCCCTGCCGCCCGGCGGCTTCCTCCAGGCGACGGCGGAGGCGGAGGACGCCATGGCCGCCTTCGCCGTCGAGGCGGTGCAGGGCGCTTCGGTGGTGGCCGACCTGTTCTGCGGGTCGGGCGCCTTCACCTTCCGCCTCGCCGAGCACGCCTCCGTGACGGCGGCCGACGCCTCGGCGCCCGCCGTGCGCGCCCTCACGGCGGGGCTGGCGACCGCGCCCGGGCTCAAGGGCGTGCGGGCGGAGGCGCGCGACCTCGCCCGCCGCCCGGTGCTCGCCTCCGAACTGAAGCGCGTGGACGCCGTGGTGTTCGACCCGCCCCGCGCGGGCGCGCCGGAGCAGGCGGAGCAGATCGCCGCCTCCGCCGTCGGGACGGTGGTGGGCGTGTCGTGCAGCCCGGCCACTTTCGCGCGGGACGCGGCCGTGCTCGTCGCCGCCGGCTTCCGGCTGGAGCGCGTGCTGCCGGTGGACCAGTTCCTGTGGTCGCCGCACGTGGAGCTCGTGGGCGTGTTCCGCCGATAGGCCCGCGCCTCCGCTTGCCGCCGCTTCGGCGCTTCCCACCTCTGCCCCGTGACCGAAGCCGCCGCTCCCGCCCGCCGCCCCCGCGCCTTCCGCGCGGAGACCGCCGCCCACCTCGCAAGCCAGGCCGCCAAAGCGGTGTGGTGGAGCGCCGCCGCGGCCGCCGGCCGCGCCCTCGTGCGCCCCGGCGAGGCCGCCGCCTTCCAGCCGCAGAGCCCGCCGCCGCCGGAGGGGGCGCTGCGCCGCGCATACCTCGACGCCTTCGCCAAGGACGCGGCCGACGTGGCGGCCGGCCTCTACCCCGTCAGCGAGCCGCCCGCCTCGCCCGCCGCCCTGGCCCGCCGCTTCGCCGACCTGATCGCCGACGCCCGCGAGGTGGAGGCCCGCCGCCGCCGCGACGCGGAGGGCGCGAGGCGCGGCGCGGTGGAGGCCCGCGCCGAGCCGGAAGGGGAGGGCCGCCCCGCCTATTACCGCCAGAACTTCCACTTCCAGTCGGGCGGCTGGTTCACCGCGGAGAGCGCCGCCCGCTACGAGGCGCAGGTCGAGGGGCTGTTCGCCGGCGCCGCCGGCCCCATGCGTCGCCGCGCCCTGTCGCTGCTGGCGCGCGCCTGGCGCGGGCGCGACCATCGCGGGCTGACGGTGGTGGACGTGGCCACGGGCTCGGGCGCCTTCCTGCGGGACCTGCGCGCGGCCTTCCCGCGCGCCGCCGCCTTCGGCCTCGACCTCAGCCACGCGTACCTGCGCGAGGCGGGGCGGCGGTCCGGCGCGCCCGGCGTGCAGGCCGCCGCCGAGCGCCTGCCTTTCGCCGACGCCAGCCTGGACGCGCTGACCTGCATCTACCTGTTCCACGAGCTGCCGCCGCGCGTGCGGCGCGAGGTGGCGGCCGAGTTCGCCCGCGTGCTCAAGCCTGGCGGCGTGCTGGCCTTCGCCGACTCCCTGCAGCGCGTGGACGCGCCGGAGCTGGGCCGCCCCCTGGAGACCTTCCCCGTCCATTTCCACGAGCCGTTCTACCGCTCCTACCAGCAGGAGGACCTGCGCGCCCTGTTCGGCGAGGCCCGCCTGGAGCTGGAGGCGGCCGACACCGCCTTCTTCACCAAGGCGCTGCTGCTGCGGAGATCCTGAGCGGGAGCTTGGCCGCCGCCCGGGCGTTCACGTCGGCGAAACGGAGGCCCCATGCCGCACGCCGAGAAGCTGAACGAGTCCGACGACGGTTTCCTGGACCCGCCGGACGGTGCGCTCCTGCTGGGAGAGGGCGTCAGCGGCGTCGAGACCTGGATCGAGCGCGACCGCACCGCCACCGTGCGCATCGTGGTCGCCACTGTGGCCGCCGTGGTCAACGGTCCGGCCACCCTCGACGCGGTGATCGAGATGGACGGCGGGGCCGCCCACGCCCAGGACGGCCCCCGCGGCTCCGACGACCACAACCACCTGCAAGCCACAGTCAGCGTCCAGGTCGTCGCCAAGGAGGGCGAGCGCCTGAGTTTCAAGGCCTATCCGCGGGTCGAGGGCGCGCGCGTGCTCCGCACGGTGGTCTACACCACCGACGTCGGCCGGGGCTGAGGCCGCTCACCGGAGCGTGAAGGCGGCCGCGCCCCGGATCGCACCCCGGATCGCACCCCGGATCGTGCAGGCGATCGTGAAGGGGCGCCCGGCCTTCGAGGTTGCCGCGCCCGCCCTCCGCGCCTATCTTCGGCGACCTTATGCTCACATGCAGCATAAGCCGGCGCCGCCCTTCGTCCGACGGGCGGCGTTTCTCAGGCCCGGTAAATGCTCACTCCGAGCAGAAGGAGTCGCGTCATGGCCGCCGACGGGTTCCAGCCCTTCGACCACGCCGCCGCCCAGCCCGCTCCGCCCGCCTGGACGCCTGAACTGGAGCGCGACCTCGCCCCCGTGCGCGCGCGCCTGGGCGACCGCGTCTCACCCTTGGAGTGGCGGCTGCAGGCGCCGCTGATCGCTGAGATCAACCGGCTGAAGCTCGCCCGCGGCGCGGTGATCCTGGCGCACAACTACATGACGCCCGAGATCTTCCACGGCGTCGGCGACTTCGTCGGCGACAGCCTGGCGCTGGCCAAGGAGGCGCAGAAGGTGGACGCGCCCGTGATCGTGCAGGCGGGCGTGCACTTCATGGCCGAGACCTCCAAGGTGCTCAGCCCCGAGAAGCGCGTGCTGATCCCCGACCTGCGCGCCGGCTGCAGCCTCGCCAGCTCCATCACCGCCGACGACGTGCGGCTGATCAAGGGGCGCCACCCCGGCCTGCCGGTGGTCACCTACGTCAACACCACCGCCGCGGTGAAGGCGCAGACCGACGTCTGCTGCACCAGCGCCAACGCCGTGCAGGTGGTCGAGGCCGTGGCCGCCGAGTGGGGCGTCGACCGCGTGATCCTGCTGCCCGACGAGTTTCTGGCCCGCAACGTCGCCCGCCAGACGTCCGTGAAGATCATCGCCTGGCGCGGCCGCTGCGAGGTGCACGAGCGCTTCACCGCCGCCGACATCCTGGAGATCAAGGCCGCCCACCCCGGCGCCGAGGTGCTGGCCCATCCCGAGTGCCCGCCCGACGTGCTGCAGGTGGCCGACTTCGCCGGCTCCACCGCCGCCATGACCGACTATGTGGTCACGCGCCGGCCGAAGCAGGTGGTGCTGATCACCGAGTGCTCCATGGCCGACAACGTCGCCGCCGACGCGCCCGGCGTGGAGTTCCTCCGCCCCTGCAACCTGTGCCCGCACATGAAGCGCATCACGCTGGAGGCCATCCGCGACTGCCTGCTTCTCGACCGCCACGAGGTGACGGTCGACCCGCCCACGGCCGAGCGCGCCCGCCTCGCCGTGCAGCGCATGGTGGACCTGCCGCCGCCGGCGCGGCCGGCGCGCTACGACCTGGCCCGCGCCCGCCACCACGTGGACGTGGAGCTGATCTGACCGTGGATCGCCTCGACCTCGACGGCGTGCTCGTCCTCGGCGCCGGGCTCGCCGGCCTGTCCGCCGCGCTCGCGGCGGGGCCGCGGCGCGTGCTGCTGGTCTCGCCGACGCTCCTGGCGCAGGGCTGCGCCTCGGCCTGGGCGCAGGGCGGCGTGGCGGTGGCCCTGGCGGACGACGACAGCCCGGCCCTGCACGCCGCCGACACGGTCGCCGCGGGTGCGGGCCTGACCGAGCCGGAGGCCGCCCGCGCCCTCACCATCGCCGGGCCGGACGCCGTGCGCGCCCTGGCCGCCCTGGGCGCGCCGTTCGACCGGGACGCCGCGGGCGGCTTCGTCCAGAGCCTGGAGGCGGCGCACTCGCGGTCCCGCGTCGCCCGCGTCGGCGGCGACGGGGCGGGTCGTGCGATCACAGAGGCCGCCGCCGCCGCCGTGCGGGCCGCCCCCCACGTGGAGGTCTGGACCGGCGCCCGCGCCCGCGCCCTGCTGCAGGACGCCGCAGGCCGCGTCCGGGGCGCGATGGTGGAGCGCGACGGCCGGCTGGTGTGCGTGGTCGCAGCGGCGACGGTGCTCGCCACCGGCGGCCTGGGCGGCCTTTATGCCGTCACCACCGACCCGCCGGAGGTGCGCGGCGACGGGCTGGGCCTCGCCGCCCTGGCGGGCGCCGACGTGCTCGACCCGGAGTTCGTGCAGTTCCACCCCACCGCCCTCGACCTCGGCGACGGCGGCGGCGCAGGACCCGCCCCGCTGCTGACCGAGGCGCTGCGCGGCGAGGGCGCCCGGCTGGTGGACGCCTCCGGCCGCGCCTTCATGGCCGGCTACGACCCCCGCGGCGAGCTCGCCCCCCGCGACGTGGTGGCGCGCGCCGTCGCCGCCGAGCGCGCCGCCGGGCGGAGGACCTTCCTGGACGCGAGCGAGGCGGTGGGCGCCGCCTTCCCGCAGCACTTCCCCGCCGTGTTCGCCGCCTGCATGGCCGCTGGGATCGACCCGCGCACGACGCCCGCGCCCGTGGCGCCCGCCGCGCACTACCACATGGGCGGCGTCGCGGCGGGGCTGGACGGCCGCACCTCGCTTCCCGGCCTCTACGCCGCGGGCGAGATCGCGGCCACGGGCGTGCACGGGGCCAACCGGCTCGCGTCCAACTCGCTGCTGGAGGCGGCCGTGTGCGGAACCGCCGCCGGC
>CAXTCO010000068.1:0-11005 GCA_964242255.1 uncultured Caulobacteraceae bacterium
GGCCAGCGCCTCGGCCCGCCGGGCGGAGGCCAGCGCCGCCTCGGGCGCGTTCAGCATGTCCGCCTTGGCGGCGGCGATCTCAGCCTGCACGTCGGGCCAGGCGGGCCTGTCCGCGGCGGGAGCGGCCCCCGCCCGCGTCGCCAGCACCACCGACGCCGCGGCGGCCAGCGCCCCCATCCCCCTGCGCATCCGGCGCGCCTCCCGCTCCAGGGCGCGCACCCTGATCGATCGACCTTAACCGCCGGTTCGCGCCGACGACTTTTCCCGTGACCGGCCGAACCGCGGCGCTTCCCCTCGCTCCGTCAGAACGTCCGCGTCAGGGTGGCGACCGAGACGGACTGAGGCGCCTCGATCAGCGACGCGTCGGTCTTGGTCGCCGTGCGGCTCCCGTCCGGCACGTAGTGGGGCGCGGTGACGACCACTTCCCCCATCTGCGCGGCGTCGTCCGGCGGGCCGACGGCCTGCGCCCGAGCCGCCGCCGCCCCCGTCGCAAAGGCCAAGGCGGCCACGCCCGCCGTCATCAAGATCGTTCTCACCGACTCGCCCCTGAACGGCTCCGCTTGCGGCCTCTGGTACGGGGACTGAGAGCGCTCGCAACAGCTGAGCCGGCGGGGATGGGCGGCGCGGCCCATGGCGCGGGCGGCGTTGCGCCCGGCGGCCCCGGTGTGCGAGGCGCCGCCCCCTGTCCTCCACCCGGCGGCGCCAAGCCGCGGTGACGCGGCGGCCCGTGTCTCCGCCGACCGGCGCAGCCGTCGCTGCAGGAGCTCCGATCCGCCGGCGAGCCTCTCCAGCCCCGTGCGACGCCCGCGTCGGCGGTGACGCCCATCCTCGGCCGTGGTCGTCGGCGGGGGCGGACCCTCATCCCTGCGGCCCGGGGAGACTCGGATCGACCAGCACCTTCTCCCCCGTCGCCTTGCGCGAGAAGGCGCGCAGGGTCTCCGGATCGAGCATGTCGTGCAGGGCGATCGTGCGCGTGTACCGGCTGGCGAAGGTGGTGGTGAGCTCGCTTGCGACGCGGGCGCGCAGGCGCGCGACCGTCTCGGGCCCGGCGCGGCGCAGGAAATAGGTCAACAGCCAGCCGCCCACGTTCCACGACAGGCCGAGGCTTCGCGTCAGCTCCATCGGCCGCAGGTCGAGGGCGCCGTAGATGTAGACCTGCTTAAGGCTGTCGGAGCCGTACCGGCTGTAGGCGGCCCCCGCGCTCGCCACCACCTCCATCGCCGTGAGGATGTCGTTGACCATGCGGCCGCCGTAGAGCGCGTCGAAGGCGAGCGTCGCGCCCGTCTCGCGCAAGGCGGCGACGAGGGCGTCGGAGAAGCCGTCGGCGCTGCTGTCCAGCACGTGGACCGCGCCCAGCCCGCGCAGCAGCTCGACTTGGTCCGGCCGGCGGACGATGTTCACCAGCGGCACGCCGTCGGCGAGGCACACACGGTTGAGCATCTGGCCGAGGTTGGAGGCGGCGGCCGTATGCACCAGGGCCGTGTGGCCCTGCGCACGCATCGTCTCGACCATGCTGAGCGCCGTCATCGGGTTGACGTGCCAGGAGGCGCCGTCGGCCGCCGTCACGCCTTCCGGCAGGGGCAGCACGTCGGCCGCCCCGGCGGTCGTATGGGTGGCGTAGGTCGCGCCCGTGACGACGCTCACCGTACGGCCGAGCAGGGCCTGCGCGGCGGGACCAGCCCCTGCGGCGACCACCACGCCCGCCCCTTCGTTGCCCGCCGGCAGCGACTGGTCGAGCCGCCCCTGCACGCTGCGCAGCAGCGGCGGTGCGACCGGGGCGATCAGCGTCCGCCCGCGCCCCTCGCCCGAAGCGGTCGCGGCCGAGAGGTCGGCGGGGCCGGTGAGCAGGCTCTGGTCGGACGGGTTGATCGGCGCGGCGTGCAGCTCCACCAGCACGTCGTCGGCGCCGAGCCCCGGGATCGGCGCGGGCGCCAGCGACAGCTGCAGCTCGCCGCCCCGGGTGATCAGGGTGCGCAGCTGAAGCAGATGGTCGGGAACGGGCATGGCGTCGGGCTCCGGCGGGGCGGCCGGGTTCGGCCGCGAGGATCTTATAGCGCGCGAACGGCGCGGGCGCGCCGCGCCGACGGCGTCGGCCGCGGAAGACTCGTCGCCATCAGCTCCGGATCGGCCGCAGGTCGCCGGGGTTGAAGCCGAAGCGGTCGCGGAAGCGGCGGTGGAAGTGCTTGCCGTCGGCGAGGCCGAGGGCCGATCCCGTCCGCACGCAGGCGCGCGGCGTCACGACGGTAGGTGAGGCCGGTGGCCTCGAAGCGCACCGAGCTCGCGCCCGGCATCCGCACGACATCCCAGGTGAAGCGGAAGCCGCGGCGCAAGCCCTCCACATCGTAGATGTCGAGCTTGACGACCTCCTCGCGCCAACGCTCCACAGCGCGGGTGAAGTCGAGGGTGGAGGCGCGCGGGTCGTCGCGGACATCCGCGGCGCGGCGCGTGCCGAGCGGCGGCGGATCCGATCCCGAGGACGGGCCTAGACTCCCCGCCCACCGCGCGGGCGGTCGGACCCGCCCCGCAGCGCGTCCCCGGCGGGCGCCGCGTCAGCATGCGCCGCGCCCACGCCCGCAACCCGCCCTCGGCCGGAGTTCCGTACGTCCGGCCCCGCGCGCGCCGCCGCCGCACCTTGCCCTGCTCCCGCGTTCGCGTATAAGCGCGCGCTCTTCGAGAGGCGGTCCTCCGCGGCCTCACACGGGAACGGCCTTCGCGCCGCCCGCCGCGGACCGGAACCGTCGTCCGCGCGCCGCAGCTTCCGCCGGCGCCGGGCGCCGCCCTCGGCATCGACGGAAGAGGATCACGCCCACCGATGGCGCTCTACGAACACGTGGTGATCGCGCGGCAGGACATCTCGCCGCAACAGGCCGAGGCCCTGAACGACCAGCTCAAGGCCATCATCGAGGAAGGCGGCGGCTCCGTCGCCAAGATCGAGTACTGGGGCCTGCGCAACCTCACCTACCGCATCAAGAAGAACCGCAAGGGGCACTACTCGCTCCTGGCGCTCGACAGCCCGGCGCCCGCCGTCAAGGAGATGGAGCGCCAGCTCTCCCTCAACGAGGACGTGCTGCGCTACATGACCGTGCGCGTGGAGGAGATCGACCTCGAGCTCTCCCCCGTGCTCGCCCGCCGCGAGCGCGACCGCTCCGAGCGCGAAGGCCGCGAGGGCCGCCCCGACCGTCCGCCGCGCGACGACGCCCCCGCCCAGGCTTCGGCTCCGGCCGAAGACGCCCCGGCCGCGGCGTGAGGATCTAGATCATGACCGACATCGACACCCCCGACGCCGGCGCGCCCGCGCCCGGCTCCTCCGCCGGCTCCGGCGGCGGCCGCCGTCCCTTCTTCCGCCGCCGCAAGGTCTGCCCGTTCTCGGGCGCCGGCGCCCCGAAGATCGATTACAAGGACGTGAAGCTCCTGCAGCGCTACATCAGCGAGCGCGGCAAGATCGTCCCCTCCCGCATCACGGCGGTGAGCCAGAAGAAGCAGCGCGAACTCGCCCAGGCGATCAAGCGCGCGCGCTTCCTGGCGCTCCTCCCCTACGTCGTGCGCTGAGGAGGGCGAAGACATGAAAGTCGTACTTCTCGAGCGCGTGGCGAACCTCGGCGCCATCGGCGACGTGGTCAGCGTCAAGGACGGGTTCGCCCGCAACTTCCTCCTGCCGCGCTCCAAGGCGCTGCGGGCCAACACGGCCAACCTCAAGGTGTTCGAGGCGCAGCGCGGGCAGATCGAGGCGCGCAACGCCGAGAACCGCTCGGCCGCCGAGCGCAACGGCCAGCGCCTGGACGGCGCGAGCTACATCCTGATCCGCCAGGCCGGCGAGTCGGGCCAGCTCTACGGCTCGGTCTCGGGCCGCGACGTGGCGGAGGCGATCCAGGCCGAGGACGGCCGCGTGGAGCGCAACCAGGTGGTGCTCGACCGGCCGATCAAGACGCTGGGCGTCCACGAGGTGAAGTTGCAGCTCCACCCCGAGGTCACGGTCACGGTGAAGGTCAACATCGCCCGCAGCCAGGACGAGGCCGACCGCCAGGCCCGCGGCGAGGACGTGATCGCCAGCCGCTTCGCCGACGAGCGCGCCCAGGACGAGGCCGCCGCGCAGGACATGCTGGAAGGCGGTGCCGGCCAAGCGATGGCGGACGCGGACTACCGCGGCTGACTCTGCGCTGAGGCTGAGAGTTGGCGGGGGCCGTCGCGGGGGACTGCGGCGGCCTTTCGCTTGTGCGCCGTCCAGCGTCGCGTGTGCGTAGCGGTGGCTGCCACCGTGCTCGGGCGCGCCAAGGCACGCTCCGCTTCGCTGCGCTCTCCGGCCTTGACCCGCCCTGCGCGCGGCGGCTGACGCTTGGGCGTCGGGACGCGGGGCGTCCGTCGAGTGTTCAACGCCCTGCGGGGCTTCGAAGACAGGGCTGAGGCTTAGTCGGAGTGTGAGATAGCGCCACGGCCAATCCCAAACCCAGTGGGGACATCGTCAAGTCACCTCACCGTATACGTCGAAGGACGCGTCCAGCTTCATTTCAGCCAATTTTCCGAGAAGCTCAAATCCAAGCACGTCGCCACTGTTCCCCTTGTTGAAGAACCACCTGACGAACAGTTCGGAACGTCCACCACTCGTTGCGAGATCATTTAAAAACGTCGCGCCTGTGCGGAGGCGCTCGACGGCATCTGAAAGTGCGATCGACAGGGGCCGCGACGCCGACTGGCCTTCATCGATGCGCGCCGTCCAGAAGCTGTCAGACCTGAAGCCCTCCAGCATCTTTCCAGTAGATGGTCGCCTACCATCCATGAGTTGGATGGGGTCAGGTCGAAGACCCTTTCGGCCAGACTGAGGTCAGCACCTGAGTGCCAAATACGCAGGCTGATCGTGTAGTGATAATCCAGGGAGGCCCCTCCCAGCTGCACCATCGCCAGTGTAGCGGATCGTCCCCACCTCGCGAAGATGCGTCTTGCATCCACTCCCAGCTGGAATCCCCCACGTCGGCTTGCGGGCGAACTCCATCCAAGCCTCAGCCCTGTGTTCGACGCGCCGCAGGCCGTCGAACCTTTGTGGGACGCCCCGCGTCCCGACGCCCAAGCGTCAGCCGCCGCGCGCAGGGCGGGTCAAGGCCGGAGAGCCGAAGGCGTGCCTTGACGCGACCGAGCACGGTGGCGCCCCGCGTTCCGCACACACCCCCCGCTCCCGGCACCCACCCCGTCCGCCCCTGTCGCACCCCCGTGCGACACCGTCACGAATGCGACACCTCAGCTGTGAGCCGCCTGTGGATGTTCATCTTCCCGTCGATGCGGACCGCGTGAGGCCCGGCTAGAACCGTCCTCCCCATGACGCCGCCCGCCTTCGCCCTCCAGCCCGTCCCCTCCGCCGACCCCTCCGCGCACGCCGCCGCCGTCGCCGCCCCGCCGTGCAACATCGAGGCCGAGCAGGCCCTGCTCGGCGCGGTGCTCTACGACAACGCCGCCTACGAGCGGCTGACCGACCGGCTGCAGGCGCGCCACTTCTACGAGCCGTTCCACCAGCGCCTGTTCGCGGCGATGGAGGAGTGCATCCGCAAGGGCCAGCTGGCCGAGCCCATCCTGTTCCAGCAACGCTTCTCCGCCGACCCCGGCTACGTCCAGCTGGGCGGCCTCGGCTATCTCGCGCTCCTGGTCGACCGCGCCCCGCCCGCGGCCAACGCGCCCGACTACGCCCGCGCCATCTACGACCTGGCCGTGCGCCGCGAGCTGATCCGCATCGGCGGCGAGATCGCCCACACGGCCACCGGCGACGAGGAGGTGGAGGCGCGCGAGCAGATCGAACGCGCCGAGCTGCAGCTCTACGACCTGGCCGAGACGGGCAGCGCCAGCCAGGGCTTCGTCAGCTTCGCCGACGCCTTGGCCGGGGCCACCGACGTGATCGGCGAGGCCAAGAACCGCGAGGGGGGCCTCGCCGGCCTCTCCACCGGCCTGATCGACCTCGACCGCCAGCTGGGCGGCCTGCACCCGAGCGACCTCGTGATCCTGGCCGGCCGCCCCTCCATGGGCAAGACGGCGCTGGCCACCAACATCGCCTTCAGCGTGGCCAAGGCCTACGCCTGGGAACCGCAGGCCGACGGCGGCAGGAAGACGGCGGCGGGCGGCGTGGTCGCCTTCTTCAGCCTGGAGATGAGCGCCGAGCAGCTGGCCACGCGCCTCTTGGCCGACGTCTCGGGCGTGTCGTCCGACCGGCTGCGCAAGGGCGAGATCGACAACGCCGAGTACTTCCGCGTGCGCGACGCCGCCGTGGAGATCCAGGACGCGCCGCTGTTCATCGACGCCACCGGCGGCCTCTCCATCGCCAAGCTGACCGCGCGCGCCCGGCGGCTGAAGCGCTCCAGCGGCCTGGACCTCGTGGTGGTGGATTACCTGCAGCTGGTCACCACCGACGGCTCCAAGGGCGACAACCGGGTGCAGGAGGTCTCCATGATCACACAGGGGCTCAAGGCGCTCGCCAAGGAGCTGAGCGTGCCGGTGATCGCCCTCTCCCAGCTCAGCCGCCAGGTGGAGAACCGCGAGGACAAGAAGCCCCAGCTCTCGGACCTGCGGGAGTCGGGCTCCATCGAGCAGGACGCCGACGTGGTGATGTTCGTCTACCGCGAGGAGTACTACCTCGGCCGCCAGGAGCCCGACCCGAACAAGGACCAAGCCAAGCACTTCGAGTGGCAGGAGCAGATGGACAAGGTCATGGGCGTGGCCGAGGCGATCATCGGCAAGCAGCGCCACGGCCCCATCGGCACCGTGCGCCTGAGCTTCAACGGCGACCTGACCAAGTTCGGCAACCTGGCGCGCGACGACCGCTTCGCCCCGCGGTGAGGCGGCCCCTCCGCCGCGAAGGGAGTCCGCATCCCGACCCTGCGACACGAGTGCGCGGGCGCGCTCGAAGGGCTAAGCCCCTGCCGTGTCCTCCGCCGCCGCGACCCTGACCGTCGACCTGGACGCCCTGGCGCACAACCACGCCGTGCTGCGCGAGCTTGCGGGCGGGGCGCAGGTCGCGCCCGTGGTCAAGGCGGACGGCTACGGGCTGGGCGTCGCCGCCGTGGCGCGGCGGCTGGCGGCGGAGGGCGCCCGCACCTTCTACGTCGCGCGCCTCGCGGAGGGCGAAGCGCTGCGCGCCGTGCTGCCGGGCGCCGCCGTCCGCGTGCTCGACGGCTGCCCGCATGGCGACGCGGCGCGGCTGCAGGCGGCGCGGCTCCAGCCGGTGCTGTCGTCCCTCGACCAGGTGGAGGCGTGGCGCGCGTCGGGCGGCGGCGAGGCGGCGCTGCACGTGGACACCGGCATGAACCGCCTGGGGCTGCGGCCGGAGGAGCTGGAGGCGCTCGCCGCCTCGCCCGACCGGCTGCGCGGCGTGGAGACGACGGCGCTGCTCAGCCACCTCGCCTGCGCCGAAGCGCCGGGCCACCCCCTCAACGCCGCCCAGCGCACATGTTTCGCCGCCGTTCGCGTGGGCCTGCCCGGCGTGGCCGCCAGTCTCGCCAACAGCGCGGGGGTGCTCCTGGGGCCTGACTACGCCTTCGACGAGGTGCGGCCGGGGATCGCCCTCTACGGCGGCGGCCCGCGCGGCGTCGCCGACCCGCGCCTGCGCGCCGTCGCGACCCTCACGGCGCCCGTGCTGCAGGTGCGCACGGTGCGCGCCGGCGAGAGCGTCGGCTACGGAGCGACCGTCACGGCGGAGCGGACCCTGCGCGCGGCGGTGGTGGGGGCGGGCTACGCCGACGGCGTCTTGCGGGCGGGCGGCGGCGGCCTCTATGGCTCGCACGACGGGCGACGCCTTCCCGTGGTCGGCCGCATCTCCATGGACCTCCTGACCCTCGACGCAGGCGACGCGCCCGACCTGAAGCCGGGCGACCGCGTGCAGCTGCTCGGCCCCGACGCGCCGCTCGACGACGTCGCCGCCGCCTGCGGCACGATCGGCTACGAGGTGCTGACGCGCCTCGCGCCGCGCCTGGGCCGCACCTATCTGAGACAGGCGTGAGCGAGGACACCATACGGGGCTTGGGGTTCGTCCAGGCGGTGGGCCGTTGGGCCCTGGGCGTGTGCCGCGAGGCGGGGCGCCTCGCCCTGTTCGCCGGCCGGGGCGTCTGGGCCGCCGTGACGCCGCCCTTCTTCCAGTCGCAGCTGGTGCGCCAGCTGATGCAGGTCGGCTTCCTGTCCCTGCCCGTGGTGGGGCTGACCGCCGTGTTCACCGGCGCGGCCCTGGCGCTGAACATCCACACGGGCGGCGTGCGCTTCAACGCCGAGCAGATCATGCCGCAGATCGTCGCCCTGGGGATCACGCGCGAGCTCGGCCCGGTGCTGGCCGCCCTGATGCT
This sequence comes from uncultured Caulobacteraceae bacterium, assembly GCA_964242255.1. Taxonomy (GTDB): domain Bacteria; phylum Pseudomonadota; class Alphaproteobacteria; order Caulobacterales; family Caulobacteraceae; genus JASLDZ01. Next base: position 8,310 of record CAXTCO010000068.1, read on the forward strand.
CTCAGGCCGCGTGGCCGCCGCCATAGCCGCGGAGGTGGGGGCCATGCGCGCCACCGAGCAGATCGACGCGCTGGAGACCCTCTCCACCGACCCGTTCCGCTACCTCGTCGCGCCGCGGCTGACGGCGGGGGTGCTGACGCTGCCGCTGCTGACGGTGGTGGCCGACGTGATCGGCGTCATGGGCGGCTGGCTTGTGGCCACGACCACCCTGCACTTCTCGCCCGCCGGCTACATCCGCAACACGGTGGGCTTCCTCACGCCGTGGGACGTGGAGAGCGGCCTCGTCAAGGCGGCCGTGTTCGGCTTCATCGTGACGCTGATGGGCGGCTACCACGGCTACAACGCCACGGGGGGCGCGCGGGGCGTGGGGCGCGCCACCACCTTCGCGGTGGTGAGCTCGGCGGTGCTGGTGTTCGCCGCCGACTACGGGCTGACGAGCCTGTTCAGCGGATGAGCGCGCCCCACGACTTCGGCGATCTCGGGGCGGCCCTGGCGGCCGACCTCCTCCCCTACCCCGCCGGGCCGAAGCTGGAGCTGCGCGGCGTCTCCAAGCGCTTCGAGGGCCGCACGGTGCTCGACGACGTGACGCTGGACGTGGCGGTGGGCCGCTCGCTGGTGATCATCGGCGGCTCCGGCCAGGGCAAGTCGGTGACGCTGAAGATCGCCATCGGCCTGCTGGCGCCCGACGCGGGCGAGGTGCGCGTCGACGGCCAGCCCGTGGGCGACCGCGATGCGGAAGGGCGCATGGCCAAGTTCGGCATGCTGTTCCAGGGCGCCGCCCTGTTCGACAGCCTGCCCGTGTGGAGGAACGTCGCCTTCCGCCTGATCAACGCCGACGGCGTGCGCCCCAGGGAGGCGCGCGAGCGCGCCTGCGCCGCCCTGGCCGACGTGGGCCTGCCCCGCGCCGCCGCCGAGCTCTACCCGAACGAGATCAGCGGCGGCATGCAGAAGCGCGTGGGCCTGGCGCGCGCCATCGTGGCGCACCCGGAGATCCTGTTCTTCGACGAGCCCACCACCGGCCTAGATCCCATCAACGCCGACGTGATCAACGACCTGATCCGCACCCAGGTGAACCGGCTGGGCTGCACGGCCGTGTCCATCACCCACGACATGTCCTCGGCCCGCAGGATCGGCGACGAGATCGCCATGCTGCACGGGGGCCGCATCATCTGGCGCGGCCCCGCCGCCGAGATCGACCGCAGCGGGAACCCCTACGTGGAGCAGTTCATCCACGGCCGCGCCGAGGGGCCGATCACGGCGGGAGGCTGAGCGCCGGGTCCTCAGCCATGGAACCCGCCCCTCGCGGCCACGCCCATGAACAGCAGCGGCGCGGTGACCAGCCCGATCACGAGCAAGAGCCCGACGTAGCAGACCACCACCAGCGCCGTGTAGCCGAGCGCCTTGTCCTCGCCCGTCCTCATCACCCGGGGCAGGCCCACGTAGTAGAGGTAGAGGCTGTATAGGCCGAGGATCGTCAGCAGGGCCAGCAGGGGCACGAGGCCGAAGATGCGCGCCAGCCAGCTGGCGGTCGAGCCGTAGACGGCCACCTTCATGGCCTGAACCCGGTCCTTCACCCCGCCGAAGGTGGGCGCCAGGGCCTCGATGACGAGGCCGATCAGGAAGGTGGCCGCCAGCGTGAGCACGTAGCTGACCCCCGCGAACACCAGCACGAACACCGGGTCGGGATGGAGCCGGCCGAACAGCAGCGAGCCTATGGCGCTGCACACCGGTCCGATGGCGGCCAGGGGCATGGCGTAGCCGGTGAACAGGCTGCGGATCGTGGCGGGCTCCAGGGCGATGCGGTCCCATTCGGACGCGGGCCGCAGCAGGACGCCCCGGACACGCGCGCCCAGCGACGCGCGGTGCGCGGGATCGGACAGACTCATGAAGACGGCACTCCCGCCGGCCCGGAGCCCCCGGGCCCGCGGCGCGTCGGCGCGTGATGGGTGACGAACGCGGGGACTTGCGGCATGAGGCCCCGGAAACCCTGGAGAGTCCATGCCTCGCGACGGCGCGGTCTACGTCTGCCAGTCGTGCGGGGCCGTGGCGTCGAAGTGGGCGGGGCAGTGCGCCGCCTGCGGCGCGTGGAACACGCTGGTGGAGGAGGTCACGGCCGCCCGTCCGCCGGGCGCCCTGGCCCCCTCGCGCCGCAAGGGCGCAGGCTTGGCCTTCGAGACGCTGGACGCCGAGACGCCCACGCCCCCGCGCATCGCCACCGGCGTGGGCGAGTTCGACCGGGTGTGCGGCGGCGGCGTGGTGCCGGGCTCGGCGATCCTGGTGGGCGGCGACCCGGGCGTGGGCAAGTCGACGCTCCTGCTCCAGGTGGCCGCCGCCGCCGCCCTGCGCGGCGCGGCCGTCGCCTACGTCTCGGGCGAGGAGGCGGTGGAGCAGGTGCGCGCCCGCGCCCAGCGCATGGGGCTCGGCGCCGCCCCCGTGAAGCTGGCCGCCGAGACCAACCTGCGCGCGGTGATCGACGGGCTGAAGGCCGACCGCTTCGACCTCGTGGTCATCGACTCCATCCAGACGATGTGGAGCGACGCGCACGAAGCCGGCCCGGGCAGCGTCACCCAGGTGCGCGCCGCCGCGGGCGAGCTGGTGCGCCTGGCCAAGAGCCGCCGCACGGCCGTGGTCCTCGTCGGCCACGTCACCAAGGACGGCCAGATCGCCGGCCCCCGCGTGGTGGAGCACATGGTCGA
>CAXTCO010000069.1:0-10960 GCA_964242255.1 uncultured Caulobacteraceae bacterium
GGCCGAGGCCGGGGATGGCGAGGGCGCCGAGGCCCGCCAGCAGGCCGCCCGCGCCGCCGATCACCGCGCCCGTGCCGGCGCCCGCGCCGGCGTCGCGGCCCACCGCATCGCCGTCACGGACCTTGTCGGCGTGCTCGCCGCGCGTGTTGTTGGAGACGACGCTGATGTCGTCGGGGGGGACGCCGGCGGCTTCGAGCCGGGCCACGGCCTGCTCGGCTTCGGCGTAGGTGTCGTAAAGGGCGGGAATCGTGTGCGCCATCGGGACCTCGGGTTGAGTGGATGAGGAGAAGGGGCGGGAGCCCTCGCCCCCGCCCCGCAGGTCACTTCGCCGTCGACTTGGCGTGGGCCTTGGTCGAGCTGTCGTGGGCCTTGGCCGAGTGGCCGTGGGCCTCGGCGGCGTGCTTCTCGGCCGTGGCCTTGTCGCCCTTCTCGTGGTGCTCGGCGGCGGTCTTGTGGGACTTGGCGGCCGCCTCGTGGTGGGCGGCGGCTTCGTGGTGGGCGTCCTTGGCCATGATCGTTCCCTGTCGTGAGGACCGGGGCTGTGACGCCGCCCCGTTTTCGCGCTGCGCCTCGGGCGCGGCCTCGTCGAAGACCGCGCCCGAGACCTGTTCAGGTGCGCCGGACGACGGCGTGGTAAAGCCACAGGACGACGACCGCCCCGATCACCGCCACCAGCAGGCTGTACAGGTTGAGGCCCGTCACGCCCGAGTGGCCGAAGAAGTTGAAGATGAAGCCGCCGACAACGGCGCCGACGACGCCCAGCACGATGTCGAGCACGAGGCCCTCACCGGTCTTGTTGACGATCTTGCTGCCGATGAAGCCGGCGATCAGGCCCAGGATGAGCCACGCGATGATGCCCATGACGTCGGTCGCCCTCTATTTGCGCAGGTAGACGGTCTTCTGACCGCCGTGGAGGAGGAAGCCGATCACCACGCCGACCGCCAGTGCGACGCCGACGGCCTGCAGCGGCTCGCCCTTCGCGTACTGCTCGACCTGGCCGTAGATGTCGCCGGCGCGGTCCTTCGCCTGCCCGATAAGGTCCTGCGCCGAGCCCGAGGCCTGGTCGAGCTTGCCCTTCGCTTGGCGGCCGGTGTCGCCGGTCAGGCCGCCCCAGGCGTCCTCCAGCTTGCCGCCGGCCTTCTTGAGGCCGCCCTCGATCCCATCCTCGCTCATCATCGTCTCCGTCAGCCCCGATGGGCTTCCTCCATGAACACGGACGGCGAACCTTTGATCCCCGAATTTATGCGCTTTTATGGAATTTATGGCCCGGATCCCTATCTGTGGGTCGTGGCGATATGACCGCCTGCCTGTTTCAGGAGGATGACATGGGGCTGATCGTCTATCCCGCGCTGGTCAACGACGCAGACGCCGCTGCGCTCCACGCGACCTTTCCCGACATCCCCGGACTGACCGTCTCCGCCGCCACGCCCGCCGAGCTCCTGCTGCGCGCCCGCGAGAAGCTGATGGAGGTTCTGCACGCCCTGGAGAAGGCGGGCGACGGCTGGCCCGCGGCCTCCACCCTGGCGGAGGTCCGCCGCGCGCATGCGGCGGACGGGGGCGGGGTGATATGGATCGACGTGGAGGTCGAGGACACGCCCATCCGCATCACCATCTCCATGGGCGAGCGTCTGGTGGCGCGCATCGACCAGGCGGCCGGCGAGGTCGCCATGACCCGTTCCGGCTACCTGGCCGCCTGTGCGCGCCGCCAGATGGCGGGCGGCCGCTCGCCGTTGGAGACGCCGGCCGACCAGCGCATCCTGGAGGAGGTCGCCGCCGCGGGGCGCAGGATACAGGAGACGCTGGGGCCGCAATCGCCGGTGGGCCGCACGCTGGCCGACCTCGACGCCCTGGCGCTCGACGGCCTGCGCCACGTCGCGGGCGGGATGGCGGGCGCCATGAGGGGCCGCCGCGGACGCGCCGCCCCGGGCGGACACGCGGAAGGCGAGGCTCCCCGCCCTCCGTCCGACTCTCCTCAGGATGAGACGCCCTCGACCTGAGGGGGCCTCCGTGACAAGGCGGCGGCGAAGGCGTTCGCGCCGCATCGCTCCAACGAAACCCGGTCCACGCCCATGCCCAAGACGCCGAAGGAAAGCCGCGCGCCCGGAACCTACACGCGCGACCGCGCCCTGCGCATGACGCCCGGGCAAGGCCGCGCCGGCCTCGTCGCCGCCGCCCTCCTGCTCGCCGCGGGGTTGTGGACGCTGCACGAGTTCCTGCCCGCGCTGGTCTGGGCGGTGGTGATCGCCATCGGCGTCTGGCCCCTGTTCGACCGGGCGGGCCGCCGCTGGCCGCAGCACCGCAGGACGCTGCTGCCCGCCCTGGTGGTTCTGGCGATCCTGGTCGTGTTCGTGATCCCGCTGACGCTCGTGGCCGTGCCCGTGGCGGAAGACGCCCACGGGGCGGCCGCCTTCATCGCACGGGCGCGCCAGGCGGGCGTCCCTGCGCCGCCGATCCTGGGGCGGCTGCCCTACGGGGCCAAGCTCACGGCGTTGTGGGGGTCGAACCTGGGGCGGCCGGGCTACCTCGACGAGTTCAGCTCGCGCTTGGCCCAGGGCCAGCTCGTGGACTTCGGCCGCCACCTCGCGCGCGAGGCGGCGCACCGCGCCGTGCTCCTCGGCTTCACGCTGCTGACCCTGTTCATGCTGCTGCGCGAGGCGGACGCCGTCGTCGGCCAGCTGCAGGTGGCCAGCCGCCGCGCGTTCGGGCCGGCGGGCGAGGGCGTCGGGCGGCAGATGATCCGCTCCGTGCACGGCACGGTGAACGGCCTGGTGTTCGTGGGCCTTGCGGAGGGCGCGCTGATGACGGTGGTGTACTTCGCCGTCGGTGCGCCGCACGCCGCCCTGTTCGGGCTGTTCACGGCGCTGCTCGCCATGGTCCCGTTCGGGGCGGCGGTCGCCTTCGCGGTCGCCGCGGTCGTCCTGCTGGCGGTCGGCAAGGTCGTTGGCGCGGTCGTGGCGGCGGGGATCGGCCTCGTCGTGACCTTCGTCGCCGACCACTTCTTCCGGCCCGTCCTGATCGGCGGCGCCACCCGGCTGCCCTTCCTCTGGGTGCTCCTGGGCATCCTGGGCGGGGTGACCGCCTTCGGGCTGCTCGGCCTGTTCGTCGGGCCCGCCTTGCTCGCGGCGCTGATCCTGCTGTGGCGCGAGTGGGTCGGCAGCGAGCGCGGGCCGCTCAATCCCGAACCCGACGCCACGGAGGGAGTGCGCGGCGGCGCCTGAGCGAGCGGGTCCGCCCGTCCCGCCTGGGCTCGAGCGCTTGAAGCCATGACGATCCGTCCTGCGTCCGTGCCGACGCGTTTCAGCCCGTCTCCGACGCCGCGTGCAGGCGGGCGTAGGCGCCGCCGCGGGCGACCAGTTCGCCGTGGCGGCCCTCCTCCACCACGCGCCCGTCCTGGAACACGAGGATGCGGTCGGCGTCGCGGATGGTGGAGAGCCGGTGGGCGATCACCAGGGTGGTGCGGCCGCTCATCAGCGCCTCGCCCGCCGCCTGCACCTGCCGCTCGGTCTCCACGTCCAGGGAGGAGGTGGCCTCGTCGAGCACCAGGATCGGCGCGTCGGCCAGGAAGGCGCGGGCGATGGCCACGCGCTGGCGCTCGCCGCCCGAGAGCTTCACGCCGCGCTCGCCCACCAGTGTGTCGTAGCCTTGCGGCAGGCGGCTGACGAAGTCGTGCGCCTTGGCCCGGCGCGCGGCGCGCGTCACCTCCTCGCGGGTGGCGTCGGGGCGGCCGTAGGCGATGTTCTCCGCCACGCTGCGGTGGAACAGGGCGGGGTCCTGCGGCACGAGGGCTATGGCGCGGCGCAGGCTCTCCTGCGTCACGGCCGCGATGTCCTGCCCGTCGATCAGGATGCGGCCGGCGTCCAGGTCGTGGAAGCGCTGCAGCAGCTTGACGAAGGTGGACTTGCCCGAGCCGGTCGGCCCCACCAGCGCCACCCGCTCGCCCGGCCGGATCTGCAGGCTGAAGTCGTCGTACAGGGGCGCGGCCGCGCGGGGGTAGCGGAAGCCGACGTGCTCGAAGCGCACGGCGCCCGCGGGCTCGCGGCCGAGCCGCAGCGCCGGCGCGCCCGGCAGGTCGGCCACCTGGGGCGGGGTGCGGTCGAACACGGCCGCGTCCACGGCGTCGTCCAGGCCTTTCTGCAGGTTGCGAACGGTCTCCGGCAGGTTGCGCAGATAGCCGGCCATGAGCTGGAAGGCGCTGATGGCGAAGGCCACGTCGCCCGGGGAGGCGCGCCGCTGCGTCCAGGCCCAGAGCATGGCGGCGGTGAGCCCGGCCTGCAGCACGAGCAAAAGGCCGTTCTGGAGCACGCTGAGCGCGTTGAAGCGGTTCCAGGTCGTCACGGTGGCGTCGCGCCAGGCCGCGGCCACGGCGCCGAAGCGCGCGTCCTCCCGCGCCTCCGCGCCGAAGGCGCGCACGGCGGCGTTGGCGCCGACGGCGTCCGCCAGGGAGGCGCCCACCTCCGTGTCCAGCGCCGTGGAGCGCAGGTTGGCCGGGCGCACGAAGCGCGCCGTCAGCCAGATGTTCAGCCCGGCGTAGCTGACGATCACCGCCCCCACGCCTAGTCCCGCCAAGGGCTGGCGCCAGCCGATCTGCAGCGTCAGCCCGGCCAGCACGAGCAAGGTGGGGCCCAGCATCAGGAACAGGGCGTCCGTCACCTCGTCATAGCCCTGCATGGCGCGGCTCACCTTGCGCACGGTGGCGCCTGCGAAGCTGTCGGCGTGCCAGTCGGCGCTGAAGCGCTGCACCTGGGCGAAGGCGCGCCGCACCACCGCCTCCATGTTCGCGGCGGCGAACCGGTTCATGACGCGGAAGCTGGCCGTGCGCAGCGCATAGTAGCCGGCGTACAGCGTCGCCAGCGTCGCCCATCCCGCCCAGGCGGCGGCGGGCGCGTCGCGCGCGCCCGGCCGGCTCACCGCGTCGACGAAGCGCCCCGCCGCCCAGGGCACGGACAGGTCGCACCCCGTGGCCGCCAGCAGGAAGCCCAGCTGGGAGGCGAGCGCCGCCGGCCGCGTCGCCCAACGGCGCGCGATGAAGGCCAGCACGGCCAAATTGGAGAGCGGCTTGGAAGTGGAAGACATCGGCGCGGTGGCAGATAGGCGCGCGGGGCGCCGGGCGCAGCGTCCGGCCGCTGCGGCCGCACCGACCGGACGTCTCCGCTCAGGTCGAGCTGCGCCCGGCGAGCTTCCTACAGAGTCGCAAGCTTTCCGAAGGGCGCCGCAAGCTGCCAAATACCTACGACATCGCCGCCCGACCTGAGACGGGGACGCAGGCCGCCGCGCCTCCCGTCAGATCAGCGCGCCGTGGCAGTGCTTGAACTTCCTGCCCGAGCCGCAGGGGCAGGGCGAGTTGCGCGCCGTGCGCTCCCAGCCGCCGGGGAGGGCGCTCACCGGCAGCGCCGCGCGCTGCTCGGGCGTGAGGTCGGCGGAAGGCCCCTCGCCCCAGCCGCGGGCGCGCTCGTTCTCCCCCGTCGACGGGTCGAGGTGGACCTCGTTCAGGTCGAGAGGGAAGGGCTGGAACATGTCGGAGGGCAGGGGTTCCGGCTGCTCGAACTGGAACTCCACCGTCATGATCCAGCGCGTGGTCTGCTGGCGCAGGTCGACGAGCAGCTTCTCGAACAGGGAGAAGGCCTCGGTCTTGTACTCGTTCAGCGGGTCGCGCTGGCCGTAGCCTCGAAGGCCGATCACCTGGCGCAGGTGGTCCAGTTGCTGCAGGTGCTCGCGCCACTGCATGTCGACCATCTGCAGGAGGAAGTTCTTCTCCAACTCGCGCATGGTCTCGGGACCCACCAGCGCCAGCCGCTCGGCCGCGCGCGCCTCCACGGCCTCGGTGAGCTTGGCGTGGATGTCCTCCGGCGTGACGCCTTCGGCCGAGGCCCACTCGCGCAGCGGGAGCTCCAGGCCGAACAGCGCCTGCAGGCGCTCGGCCATGCCGTCCAGGTCCCAGTTCTCCGCGTACTGCTTGGGCGGCAGGAAGCGCGTGACCACGTCCTCCACCGTGTCGGCGCGGAACTCGGCCACGATCTCCGACAGGTCGGCGGCCTCCATGAACTCCTGGCGCTGCTCGAACACGGCCTTGCGCTGATCGTTGACCACGTCGTCGTACTTGAGGAGGTTCTTGCGCATCTCGAAGTTGCGCGCCTCCACCTTCTTCTGCGCGGTGGCGATGGCGCGGTTCAGCCAGGGGTGGGTGATGGCCTCGCCCTCCTCCAGGCCGAAGGAGCGCATGATCATGTCCATGCGCTCGCCCGCGAAGATGCGCAGCAGGTCGTCCTGGGTGGACATGAAGAACTTGGACCGGCCGGGGTCGCCCTGGCGACCGGTGCGGCCGCGCAGCTGGTTGTCGATGCGCCGGCTCTCGTGGCGCTCGGTGCCGAGCACGAACAGGCCGCCCGCGGCGAGCGCCTCCTGCTTGCCGGCCTCGATCTCGGCCTTCACCTCGCGCTGGAAGGCGGCCTCCGACTCGGGCGTGACCTCGCCGCCGAGGCCGCGCTGCTCCTCGCGCCAGCGCTCCACGCGCATGTCGAGGTTGCCGCCGAGCTGGATGTCGGTGCCGCGGCCGGCCATGTTGGTGGCGATCGTCACCGCGCCCGGAACGCCCGCCTCGGCGACGATGTAGGCCTCCTGCTCGTGGTAGCGGGCGTTCAGCACGCTGTGCGGGATGCCGCGGCGGCTCTCCCCCTCGTGCTCGTACGTGTAGCCGTGCAGCAGTTCCGACAGCGTCTCCGACTTCTCGATGGAGACGGTGCCGACCAGAACCGGTTGGCGGCGCACGTAGCAGTCGGCGATCTGCTTGAGGATGGCGACGTTCTTCTCGTCTTCGGTGCGGTAGACCTCGTCGTCGTCGTCGATCCGCTGGATCACGCGGTTGGTCGGGATCTCCGACACGTCCATCTTGTAGATGTCGCCGAACTCCGCCGCCTCGGTGGAGGCGGTGCCGGTCATGCCCGACAGTTTCTTGTAGAGGCGGAAGTAGTTCTGGATGGTGACGGAGGCCAGCGTCTGGTTCTCCGGCTGGATCTCCGCGCCCTCCTTGGCCTCGATGGCCTGGTGAAGGCCCTCCGACAGGCGGCGGCCCTGCATCATGCGGCCGGTGAACTCGTCGATCAGGATCACCTCGCCGCCCTTGACGATGTAGTCCTTGTCGCGCGCGTAGAGGATGTTGGCCCGGAGCGCCTGGTTGACGTGGTGCACGGTGGTGATGTTCGCCGGGTCGTAGAGGCCTGCCGTGTCGGGGATCAGGTGGCCGCTCTGCGTCAGCACCTCCTCGACCACCTCGTTGCCGTGCTCGGTCAGGTGGACCTGCTTCTGCTTCTCGTCGTGCTCGAAGACGGTGGGGTCCTTGATCAGGTCCTTCACGAGGAGGTCTATGGTGCGGTAGAAGTCGCTCCGGTCCTCCGTCGGGCCGGAGATGATCAGCGGCGTGCGCGCCTCGTCGATCAGGATCGAGTCCACCTCGTCGACGATGCAGTAATGGTGCCCGCGCTGCACCATCTCGGCCTTGTCGTAGACGAGGTTGTCGCGCAGGTAGTCGAAGCCGAACTCGTTGTTGGTGCCGTAGGTGATGTCGCTGGCGTAGGCGCGCTGGCGCTGGTCCTGCGACAGGCCGTGGACGATCACGCCCGTGGTCATGCCCAGGAAGCGGTAGACCTGCCCCATCCACTCGGCGTCGCGCTGCGCCAGGTAGTCGTTCACGGTGATGACGTGGACGCCCTTGCCCTCCAGGGCGTTCAGGTAGGTGGCGAGGGTGGCCACCAGGGTCTTGCCCTCGCCGGTGCGCATCTCGGCGATGCCGCCGCCGTTCAGCACCATGCCGCCCACCAGCTGCACGTCGTAGTGGCGCTGGCCCAGCGTGCGCTTGGCCGCCTCGCGCACCACGGCGAAGGCCTCCTCCAGGAGGTCGTCGATCACGGCCCCGCCGGCCAGGCGCTCGCGGAACTCGGCCGTCTTGGCGCGGAGCTGATCGTCGGTGAGGCCCTGCAGCCTGGGCTCGAACGCGCCGATGGCGGCGGTGCGCCCGCGCATGCCCTTGACGCGCCGCTCGTTGGAGGAGCCGAAGATCTTTCTGGCGAGGGCGAGCATCGGGCGTCCGCTGTCCGGCGTCGCGGCCCGGGAGGACGGGGCCGGCGCAGCGCCGTTGTGGCTTGGGATTCGGGCGGCGCCGGGGCGGGGCTCCAAGAGCCCGTGACGACCCCTCGCCCCGGCCGGAACCGCTCGACTTGGCTGGAGGCGCGACCTATGCACTCGGCCCCCTCAAGTCAACGCGACGGGGCCGCGCGCCCCCGCTCCGGGAGCGCCCCCATGGCCGACGCCCACGACCCCGCGGAGGCCGCCGCCGCGGCGATGCAGACGGCGCCCGGCAAGCCGGGGCTGAAGGTCTCGCCGCTCGCGACGCCCCTGCCGCACGTCGGCGAGATCGGCGGGGTGAGCCTCGCGACCGCCCGCGCCGGCTTCTACAAGCACGAGCGGCCGGACGTGATGCTGATGCGCTTTCCCAAGGACACCGCGTGCGCCGGCGTGTTCACCAAGCACGAGGTCGGCTCCTCGCCGGTGGACTGGGACAAGGCGGCGCTCGAGGCGACCGGCGGCCTCGCCCGCGCCCTCGTGTGCAACGCCGGCTGCGCCAACAGCTTCACCGGCGAGGCGGGGGCTCGCGCCGTGCGCGCGGTGACGGAGGCCGTCTCGGCCGAGATCGGCTGCCGCGAGGAGGAGGTGATGGTCGCCTCCACCGGCGTGATCGGCGTGCTGCTGCAGGCGGGCAAGATCCTGAACGTGCTGCCCGAGCTGAACGCGAAGCTCGATCCCGCCGCGTGGCCGGCGGCGGCGGGCGCCATCATGACCACCGACACTTTCCCCAAGGCGGCCGTGCGCGAGTTCGCCTGGGGCGAGGGCCGTACGGCCCGCATCGCCGGGATCGCCAAGGGCTCCGGCATGATCGCGCCCAACATGGCCACCATGCTGGCCTTCGCGGCCACGGACGCGCCCGTCGCGCCCGCCGCCCTGCAGGCCGTGCTGGACGCGGCGACGCCGCATACCTGGAACGCGGTCACCGTGGACGGCGACCGCTCCACCAACGACACCTGCCTGCTGTTCGCCACGGGGGCGGCGGGCGGCGAGCCGCTGCTCCACCCCGACGACGCGCGCCTGCCGGCCTTCCGCCAGGCCGTGGAGGCGGTGATGCTGGAGCTCGCCCAGGCGCTGGTGCGCGACGGGGAGGGGGCGACCAAGTTCGTCCGCGTGGAGATCACGGGGGCGGTCAGCGACGCCTCCGCCGCCCGGATCGCCCGTCAGGTGTGCGAAAGCCCCTTGGTGAAGACCGCGCTGGCCGGCGAGGACGCCAACTGGGGCCGCATCGCCATGGCCGTGGGCAGCGCCGACGAGCCCGTCGACCGCACCCGCCTCTCCATCCGCTTCGGCCCCCTGTGGGCGGCGCGCGACGGCGCGGTCTCCCCCGACTACGACGAGGCCGCCATGAGCGCCTACATGAAGCGCGCCGAGCTGGAGATCGCCGCCGACGTGGGCGCCGGCCCCGGCCGGCACGTCATGTGGACCTGCGACCTGACCAAGGAGTACGTCGCGATCAACGGCGACTACCGCAGCTGACGGCGCATGGTGAAGCCGCTGGAGTTCGACCGGCGAAGGACGCCGCCAACCTCGCCAAGCATCCAAGCATGGCGTGTCGCCGCGACGCGCCATGGACGTCGATCTGAATCGCGCGATTCAGCGCGCCGACCAGCGCGCCGCCTGCGGCGAGGAGCGCCTGCTGGCCTATGCGCGTCTCGATGACCGCCTCTTCGTCATGGCGTATACGTGGCGGGACGAGGTCTGCCGGGTGATCAGCCTGCGCAAGGCCAACCGACGCGAGGTGCGGCGCTGTGGGTAAGATCGAAGGCGTGTCGCTCGACCCGAACGACTACGAGGACTTCGACATCGACGATCCCGACAGCCCGGAATGGACCGAGGAGGATTTCGCGCGTGCCCGCCCCATCCGCGAGGTGATGGGCGGCGCGTTCGTTGACGCCTGGGAGGCCAACCGCCAGCGCGTCCTGCTGGAGAAGACCGCTGCGGAGGCGGCCGAGCTTTCCAAGCAGACCTCTGCAGAGGTGATCGACTTCTACCGCACGGGCGGCGAGGGCTGGCAGGCGCGGCTGAACGCCGACCTGGAGGACCTCGTCCGCAACAAGCGGCGCAACGCCTGAGCGCGCCGTCCTCCCGCCTGCTCCTGGTGGCCGCCGCGGCGCTCGTGGACGGCGACGGGCGCGTGCTGATCTGCCTTCGCCCGGAGGGCAAGTCGCTGGCCGGCCTGTGGGAGTTCCCCGGCGGCAAGGTGGAGCCCGGCGAGACGCCGGAGCGGTGCCTCGTGCGCGAACTCGAAGAGGAGCTGGGGATCGCCGCCAAGGCCGACTGCCTGGCGCCGTTCGTGTTCGCCAGCCACGCCTACGAAGACTTCCACCTGCTCATGCCCCTCTACCTGCTGCGGCGATGGGAGGGCGTCGTGCAGCGGCGCGAGCACGCCGACCTCGCCTGGGTGCGGCCGTCGAAGCTGGCGGACTACCCCATGCCGCCGGCCGACCGGCCGCTCGTGGCCCACTTGCGCGACTTCCTCTAGCAACACCGCGCGAGGGCGCAGGTGAGAGGCGTTCGCAGGCGCTGAATGCGAGTGCCTCGCACCACCATTCCCGAGTTTGAATTGCGAGATGTTCGCGCTGGACTGGCGGGAACTCGCACGACATCTTCCCTGTTGAGACCGCATAGACGCGGACCCAACCAGGAGAGACGCCATGTCGGCCGGCCCCCACACCGAACAGACCTCTTGCGCGAGCTGCACCTTCTTCGACGACGCCTCGTCGGCCGAGAAGGGCGTCTGCCGCCACAACCCGCCGTCGGGCGGCAACGGCTCGACCGCCTGGCCGAGCGTGTCGGCGCGCGACTGGTGCGGCCAGTTCGTGTTCGACGGCCACGGCCGCGC
>CAXTCO010000070.1:0-10836 GCA_964242255.1 uncultured Caulobacteraceae bacterium
TGCCCACCACGATCCCGAACGCCATGGTGAACACCAGCGGGAACAGCGCCGGCCCGCCCATGAACAGCGCGCCCGAGAGAGCCAGCAGCGCCGTGGTGCCGGTGATCACCGTGCGGCTGAGGCGCTCGTTCTCGCTCAGGTTGATGATCTCGCGCAGCGACGTGCGGCGGTACTTGACGAGGTTCTCGCGCAGCCGGTCGAAGGTGATCACCTTCTCGTTCATGGAGTAGCCGATCACCGTCAGCAGGCCGACGATGCTCTCCGTGGAGAACTCGATCCGCAGCACGGAGAGGATCCCCAGCGTCAGGAGCACGTCGTGGAACACGCCGACGATGGCGCCCAGGCCCTGCTGCAGGCCGAAACGCAACCAGATGTAGACCAGCATCAGCGCGATCGCGACGCCCAGGGCCAGGAAGCCCGCGCGGAACAGCTCGCCCGAGACCTTGGCCCCCACGGTGGTGGCCGGCTTGGCGACCAGCCCCGGAACCGCCGCCTTCAGCCCGGCGTCGACCCTGGCGATCTCGGCCGCGATCCCCGCCGGGTCCGTGGCGTGCGGGCGGAAGCGCACCATGGCGCTGGTGGGCGCGCCGAAGCCCTGCACCTGCCCGTCCTCCGCGCCCAGCCTCGGCAGGGTCGCGCGCAGGAGGCCGAGCGGGGCGGGGCCGGGCGTGGCGATCTCCACCTGCGCGCCGCCGGTGAAGTCGATGCCGAGGTTCAGCCCCTGCACGGCGAAGCTCGCGACCGAGCCCAGCACCAGCAGGGCGGACAGGGCGGCGGCGAAGGGCGCCCAGCGCACGAAGTCGAACGTCGTGTCGTGGGGCAGGTAGCGGGAGAGCGGCCAGCGCATCGGTTCGCGCTCCTCAGATGGGCAGGGCGCGCGGCTTGGCCGAGCGGAACCACCAGCCGATCAGGACCTGGGTGATCAGGATGGCGGTGAACAGGGAGGTGAGCACGCCCACGCTCAGCGTCCAGGCGAAGCCCCGCACGGGGCCGGTGCCGAACTGGAACATGATGGCGGCCGAGATCAGCGTGGTGACGTTGGCGTCCACGATCGACACCAGCGCGCGGCGAAAGCCGTTGTCCGCCGCCAGGAGCGGCGTGCGCCCGGCCCGCGCCTCGTCCCGCATGCGCTCGTAGATCAGCACGTTGGCGTCCACGGCCACGGCCAGCGTCAGGATCAGGCCCGCCACGCCCGGCAGGGTCAGCGTCGCCTGGGTGATCGAGAGCGTGGCGATCAGCATCAGCACGTTCACGATCAGCGCGGCGGCGGCGAACAACCCGAACAACCCGTAGGCCAGGACGATGAACACGATGATCGCCGCCGCGCCGATCCCAAGCGAGATGGCGCCGGTGCGCACGGCGTCCGCGCCCAGCTCGGCCGAGACGGTGCGCTGCTCCTCCACGTTCAACGGCGCCGGCAGGGCGCCCGAGCGCAGCAGCAGGGCGAGCTCGTTGGCGCTCTCCTGGGTGAAGCCGCCGTTGATCACGCCGGAGCCGCCGGTGATGGCGCTCTGGATCACGGGCGCGCTGATCCACTGGTTGTCGAGCACGATGGCGAAGCGCTTGCCGATGTTCTCTGACGTCGCCTGGCCGAAGCGGCTGGCGCCCCGGCCGTTGAAGCGGAAGGCGACCTGCGCCGCGCCCGTCTGCGGGTCGAACACCTGGCTGGCCGAGGTCAGGTCCTCGCCCGAGACCAGGATGCGCTTCTTGAGCGTCAGCAGGTCGGGCCCGGTGGAGGACTTCAGGATCACGTCGCCGCCGGGCGCGGGCGGGGCCGCGACGCCGGGCGTGACCGGCGGCGCCGCGTCGTCCACCATCTGGAACGACAGCTTGGCCGTCTTGCCGATGATGGCGCGCAGCTTCTCCGGGTCGCTCTCGCCGGGCGCCTCCACCACGATGCGGTTGGTCCCCTGGCGGATGATGGTCGGCTCGCGCGTGCCCAGCTGGTCGACGCGGCGGCGGATCACCTCGATGGACTGGTCCACCGCGCGGGCGGCCGACAGCTGGTCGTAGCGGGCGGCCGGGCGCAGCACGAGCGTCTGGTCGGCGGCGCGCTCCACGCCGTATTCGCGGCCGGCGGCGCCCTGCAGCTGGGGCGCCGCGTCGTTCAGCTTGGTCTGCGCCGTGTCGAGCTGGGCGGCGTTCGTGATCCGCACGCGGATCGTCCCGTCCGACTGCACGCCCAGGCCGGAGAAGGGCGCCTGCGCCTCGCCGAGCACGCGGCGGCTCTCCTCCACCGTGTTGTTGAGCTGCTCGGCCTTGAGCGCCTTCAGGTCGACCTCGAGCAGCAGGTAGGAGCCGCCCTGCAGGTCCAGCCCCAGGTTCAGCCGCTGCTGGAGGGCGCCCGGCAAGCCCGCCGTCACCGAGGCGGGCAACAAGTTCGGGAGCGTGAAGATCAGGCCGAACGCCGTCGCGACGGCGACGAGGGCGACCTTCCAGCGGCTGAGCTGCAGCATCGGAGGCGGATCAGCCCTTGGCGTCGTTGGCGGGCGCGGGCTCGCCCTTGGCGCGCACCTCGGTGATCATGGACTTGACCACCTTCACGGTGACCGTCGGCGCGATCTCCACGCCCAGTTCCGCATCGTCCACGCGCATCACCTTGCCGATGATGCCGGAGGTCATCACCACCGTGTCGCCGCGCTTGATCTTGGCCAGGGTCTCGCGCTGCTGCTTCTGGCGCTGCTGCGCGGGGCGGAACAGCATGAAGTAGCCGATCACGAACACCAGCAGCAGCGGGGCGAACTGCAGCAGCATGTCCTGCCCGCCGCCGCCGGCGGACGGCGCGCCCCCGGGCGTCTGGGCTTGGGCGGTGGTGGCGAACATGGAGGCTCCGGGCGCGCGGACGGTCCCGCGGCGGAGGCGGGTCTTCTGAAGGGCGCGGAAGCTAGGGCCGGGCGGCCGGGGAGGCAAGCCTGCCTCTCCGGCGGGCGGAGACGGGTGCGACCCTGCGCCGTTCGTGGTACGTTCCACGTGAAACGCGGCGCCTGCCGATTACATGTGGACGTCGCCCCGAGGCCCGAATGACCGACCCGAACGCCTCCATCCGCGTGCGCGGCGCGCGCGAGCACAACCTCAAGGGGGTCGACGTCGACATCCCTCGGGAGAAGCTCGTCGTCATCACCGGGCTCAGCGGATCGGGCAAGTCGAGCCTTGCGTTCGACACCATCTACGCCGAGGGCCAGCGCCGCTACGTGGAGAGCCTGTCGGCCTATGCGCGCCAGTTCCTGGAGCTGGCCGGCAAGCCGGACGTGGACCTGATCGAGGGGCTGAGCCCCGCCATCTCCATCGAGCAGAAGACCACCAGCAAGAACCCGCGCTCCACCGTCGGCACGGTGACGGAGATCCACGACTACATGCGCCTGCTGTGGGCGCGGATCGGCGTGCCCTACTCGCCGGTGACGGGCCTGCCCATCGAGAGCCAGACCGTCAGCCAGATGGTCGACCGCGTCATGGCCCTGCCGGAGGGCACGCGGCTGAACCTGGTCGCGCCCGTGGTGCGCGACCGCAAGGGCGAGTTCAGGAAGGAGCTGGCGGAGTGGCAGCGCGCGGGCTTCCAGCGCGTGAAGATCGACGGCGCGTTGCACCTGATCGAGGACGCGCCGGCGCTCGACAAGAAGGTCAAGCACGACATCGACGTGGTGGTGGACCGCGTGGTCGTGCGCGAGGGCGTCGAGCAGCGCCTCGCCGACAGCCTCACGCAGACGCTCGGCCTCGCCGACGGCCTCGCCACCGCAGAGTGGGCCGACCTCGCCGCGGGCGAGACCGAACCCAGGCGGCTGCTGTTCTCCGAGCGGTTCGCCTGCCCGGTGAGCGGCTTCACCATCACGGAGATCGAGCCGCGGCTGTTCTCCTTCAACAACCCGGCGGGCGCCTGCCCCGTGTGCGACGGCCTGGGCCAGAAGCTGAAGTTCACCGCCGAGCTGGCCGTGCCCGACCCGGACAAGGCGCTGCACAAGGGGGCGGTGGCGCCGTGGGCGCGAGGGCCGAGCCCGCTGTACACCCAGACGCTGCAGGCGCTCGCGCGCCACTACGGCTTCAGCATGGACAAGCCGTGGCGCGAACTGCCGGACCGCGCCAGGGAGGTGATCCTGCACGGCACCGGGCCTGAGAAGATCAAGTTCACCTACGACGACCAGGCGCGGAAGTACGAGGTCTCCAAGGTGTTCGAGGGCGTGCTGCCCAACCTGGAGCGCCGCTGGCGCGAGACCGACAGCGCCTGGGTGCGCGAGGAGCTGGGCCGCTACCAGGCGCAGACCCCGTGCGAGGCGTGCCGCGGCCAGCGGCTGAAGCCGGAGGCGCTGGCGGTGAAGGTGGACGCCCGCTCCATCGCCGAGGTGTCGTCGCTGGCCATCAAGGACGCGCGCGCGTGGTTCACCGCGCTGGACGCCTCGCTGACGCCGAAGCAGGCGGAGATCGGCCGCCGCATCCTCAAGGAGATCAACGACCGCCTGCGCTTCCTCAACGACGTGGGGCTGGACTACTTGGGCCTCGCGCGCGCGTCGGCCACCCTGTCGGGCGGCGAGAGCCAGCGCATCCGGCTCGCGTCGCAGATCGGCAGCGGGCTGACGGGCGTGCTCTACGTGCTCGACGAGCCCAGCATCGGCCTGCACCAGCGCGACAACACGCGGCTGCTGAACAGCCTGCAGGGGCTGCGCGACCTCGGCAACTCTGTGCTGGTGGTGGAGCACGACGAGGAGGCGATCCTCACCGCCGACCACGTGATCGACATGGGGCCGGCCGCCGGCGTCCATGGCGGCGAGGTGATCGCGGAGGGGACGCCGGCCGACATCATGGCCAGCGCCGCCAGCATCACCGGCCAGTACCTCACCGGCGACCGCGAGATCGCCGTGCCGGAGAAGCGCCGCCCGATCGGCAAGAAGCGGCTGCGCATCTCCGGCGCGCGGGGAAACAACCTGAAGGGCGTCACCGGCGAGATCCCGGTCGGCGCCTTCACCTGCGTCACGGGCGTCAGCGGCGGCGGCAAGAGCACCTTCACCATCGAGACGCTCTACAAGGCGGCGGCGCGGCGGTTGAACAACGCCAGCGACGCGCCCGCCCCCTACGAACGCCTGGAGGGGCTGGAGCACTTCGACAAGGTCATCGACATCGACCAGAGCCCCATCGGGCGCACCCCGCGCTCGAACCCGGCCACCTACACGGGCGCCTTCGGCCCGATCCGCGACTGGTTCAGCGGCCTGCCCGAGAGCAAGGCGCGCGGCTACGGCCCGGGGCGCTTCTCGTTCAACGTCAAGGGCGGCCGCTGCGAGGCGTGCCAGGGCGACGGCGTCATCAAGATCGAGATGCACTTCCTGCCCGACGTCTACGTCACCTGCGACGTCTGCCACGGCCGCCGCTACAACCGCGAGACGCTGGAGGTGCTGTTCAAGGGCAAGAGCATCTCCGACGTTTTGGACATGACGGTCGAGGAGGCGGCGGACTTCTTCAAGGCCGTGCCGCCGATCCGCGACAAGATGCGGGCGCTGATCCAGGTGGGCCTGGGCTACGTCAAGGTGGGCCAGCAGGCCACCACGCTCAGCGGCGGCGAGGCGCAGCGCGTCAAGCTGGCCAAGGAGCTCTCGCGCCGCGCCACCGGCCGCACGCTCTACATCCTCGACGAGCCCACCACCGGCCTGCACTTCGAGGACGTGAAGAAGCTGCTGGAGGTGCTCCACGAGCTGGTGGACCAGGGCAACACCATGGTCGTCATCGAGCACAACCTCGACGTGGTGAAGACGGCCGACTGGCTGCTCGACTTCGGCCCGGAGGGCGGCGACGGCGGCGGCGAGATCGTGGCGGTCGGCACGCCGGAGGTGGTCAGCAAGAACCCGCGCAGCTGGACGGGCCGCTACCTCGACACCCTGCTGGAGCGGCACGAAGAGCGGCGGACGGCCCGAGCCGCCGCGCTCGCGCCCAAGGCGAAAGTCCGTCGCCGCGCCTGAACCGCGCGGCGTGGCGCGGCCTACGCAACAAAAAACCGGCCCTGCGGCCGGTCTTCGTCAGCTCGGAGAAGGGATCGCGGGGCGGGCCTGGCCCGCCCCGCGGATCGTGTTCACCAGGGGCTGATGGTGTTGCCGCGGTTGCCGCCGGCCACGACGTCCAGCTCGATGTCGGAGAGTTCGACCATGTGCCTGATCCTTGACTTGCCGAGCCGGCCCCCAGCGGCCGCCCGGTAAGAGATCCGTAAGCTTAGCGAGGCGTTAATGGCAAGCCAAAAGTGGCCGAACTTGGTTAATCTCTGCAGATCAGCAAACTGAACGCCGATCATGTCCGACTCACCGCCCGCGGCGGCGCGCCGGCTTGAGGCGGGGCCGCGGCGGCGGCTAGACGGGCGGGAGAACCGCGGGACCCGATGCCCCTTTTCCGACCCGAGGCCCTGCGCGGCCAGGACAAGCTGCACGGCGAGGTTAGCCTCGTGCCGCCGGTCGGATGGCAGCTGCTGGGCGGCTTTCTGGCCCTGTCGGTGGTCGCGGCGGCCGTGTTCCTGGCGCTCGCCTCCTACGCGAAGGTGACGGTGGTGCGTGGCGCGGTGGCCGGCGACCGGGGCGTCGCGCGGATCGCCTCCCCGCGGGCGGGCGTCTACGACCGCGTGTTCGTGGAGGAGGGCCGCGCCGTGCGCGCGGGCGACCCCCTCGCCCACGTGGCGCTCACCACCGGCGACGCGGACGGCGTGGTGCAGGAGCGCCGCGCCGAGGCGCTCGCGCGCGAAAAGGGCGGACTCGACGACCGCCTGTCGAGCGTGCGCCGCGGGGCCGGCGAGCGGGTCCACGCGCTCCAGACCCAGATCGCCGGCGAGCGCCGCCAAGCCGCCGGCCTGCAGGACCAGATCGCCGAGGAGCGGGCGCTGATCGCGGCGGCGGAGAAGGACCTGGCCGACATCGGCGAGGTGGCGCGCCAGGGCCTCGTCAACCAGCGCGACTACCGGCAGCGCGAGGAGGCGGTGGCCACGCGCAAGCAGGCCCTGTCGCGCCTGCAGCAGGAGGCGGGCGCCCGCCTGACCGCCGTCGACGTCGCGCAGGCCGACATCGCCCGCGTCCGCGCCGAGGCGGAGGACGAGGCGGGGCGCATCGCCGGCTCCCGCGCCGAGCTCGACCGCAGCGGCGCCGGCGACGATCTGGCGCGCGGGGTGGTGCTGCGCGCGCCGGTGGACGGGACGGTGACGGCCGTCACCGCGCACGCGGGCGACCCGGCCGCCCCCGGCGCGCCGGCCATGGCCGTGCTGCCGAAGGACACGCGGGTGGAGGCCCAGCTCTCCGTGCCGGCCGCCTCCGCCGGGCTGCTCGACCTTGGGCAGACGGTGCGGGTCGCCGTGGACGCGTTCCCCTTCGAGGTCTACGGCGCGCTGACGGGGGTGGTCACCTCCGTCTCGCGCACCACCGCGCCGACGGCCGCGGGCGAGGCCTTCCTGGTGCGGACCACCCTGCCCGGCTCCATGCGCGCCTACGGGTCCCTGCGGCCGCTGCGGCCCGGCATGACGCTGACGGCGCGCATCCGGACACGGCCGCGCTCGCTCCTGGCGTGGATCTTCGACCCCGTGCTGGCGGTGCGCGCGCGATGAACGGGCCGCTCAACACGCACGACATGGACCTGGGGCTGTGGCCGCGGCGGCGCACCCGGCTGGTGCGGCAAGCGGAGATCACAGAGTGCGGCCTGGCCTCGCTCGCCATGGTGGCCAACGCCCACGGCCACGACCTGGACATCGGCGCCATGCGCCGCCGCTTCGGCGTCAGCTCGCGCGGCATGGGGCTGCGCGCCCTGATGCAGAGCGCGGACGCCCTGGGCCTCTCCGGCCGGCCGCTGAAGGTGGACATCGCCTCCCTCGGGCAGGTGAAGACCCCCGCCATCCTCCACTGGGACATGGACCACTTCGTGGTGCTGGACCGGATGCACGGCGGCCGCGCCTTCATCCTCGATCCCGCGGGCGAGGCGGGCTGGCGCACCCCCGCCGAGGTGTCCAAGCACTTCACCGGCGTGGCGCTGGAGCTGCGGCCCGCCACACACTTCGAGCCCCTGCGCGAGCGGGCCCGGCTGCGCCTGTCGCAGCTGTGGAGCGGCGCGTCCGGGCTGAAGCGCACCCTGGCGCAGGTGGCGCTGCTGAGCCTGGTGCTGCAGGCCTACGTTCTGGCCTCGCCCTACCTGCTGCAGCTGGCGGTGGACCAGGCCCTGCCCGCCTTCGACCTCGACCTGCTCACGGTGCTGGCGCTGGGCTTCGGCCTGTTCGCCCTGGTGAACGCGGGGGCGACGCTGTTGCGCACCTTCGTGCTGCTGTCCTCGGGCGTGGCGTTGTCGTTCGGCATCAGCTCCAACATCGCGCGGCGGCTGTTCCGCCTGCCGGTCGCCTGGTTCGAGACGCGCACGGTGGGCGACGTGCTGTCGCGCTTCCAGTCGGTGCAGCCGATCCAGAAGCTGCTCACGGAGAGCGCGGCCGCCTCGGGGGTGGACGGCCTGCTGGCCGTGCTGACAGTGGTGCTGATGGCGGCCTACTCCGTCCCCCTCGCGCTGGTCGCCGCGGGGGCTGCGGGGCTCTACGCCGCCGTGCGCGCCCTGACTCTGGGGGCGGAGCGCCGGGCCGAGGCCGAGCGCATCGTCGCCGCCGGCAAGGAGCAGGGCGCCATGATCGAGAGCCTGCGCGGCGTCGTCACCCTGCGCCTCGCCGGCCGCGAGACCATGCGCCACGCCGTGTGGCAGAACCGCCTGTCCGAGAGCCTGGGCGCCGGCTACGCCCACGAGCGCATCAAGGCGTGGCAGGCGGCGGCCTACAGCCTGATCACGGGCGTGGAGCTGGTGCTGCTGGTGTGGCTGTCGGTGCGCCACGCCGTGGCCGGCGGCTTCTCCGTCGGCATGATCTTCGCCTTCATGGCCTATCGCCAGCAGTTCACCGTCACCGCCAAGACCCTGGTGGAGCGGGCGGTGGACCTGCGCATGCTGTCCCTGCACCTGGAGCGCCTGAGCGACATCGCGCTGACACCGGAGGACCGGGGCTTCGCCGAACCCTCCGCTCCGCCGGAGGGCTTCCGCGGCGGCGTGGAGCTGCGCGGCGTCACCTACCGCTACGGCGTGCACGAGCCGTTCGTGCTCAAGGGGGTGGACCTCGCCGTGCGGCCCGGCGAGCACGTGGCGGTCACCGGCACGTCCGGCGGCGGCAAGTCCACCCTGGCCAAGGTGCTGCTGGGCCTGGTGGAGCCCACCGCCGGCGAGGTGCTCGTGGACGGCGAGCCCCTGGCGCGCATGGGCCGCCGCGCCTTCCGCGAGGAGGTCGGGGCCGTGCTGCAGGACGACCTGCTGTTCGCCGGCACCATCGCGGAGAACGTCGCCGGCTTCGACCAGGTCGACGCCGGGCGGGTGCGCGAGGCCCTGGCCGCCGCCGCCGTGCTCGACGAGGTGGAGCGCATGCCCATGAAGTCCCTGACGGTGGTGGGCGACATGGGCTCCAGCCTGTCCGGCGGGCAGCGCCAGCGCGTGCTCCTGGCGCGCGCCCTCTACCGCCGCCCCCGCGTGCTGGTGATGGACGAAGGCACGGCCCACCTCGACACGGCCCACGAGCGCGAGGTGAACCGCGCCGTCCAGGCCATGGGGATCACCCGCATCGTGATCGCGCACCGCCGCGAGACCATCGAGGCGGCCGACCGCGTGATCCACCTGGTCGACGGGCGCGTGGCGGAGGAGCCGGCCGCGGAGTAGCGCCCTCGGTCTACCCGACCGTCCGCCCCGTCCGGGCGGCCAGCACGCGGTAGGCCGCCGCCGCCGGCGCCACGGCGGCGGTGAAGGCGAAGGCGCTCACCAGCCCGCCGGCCGCCACCGCGGCCACCGAGCCGGGAGCGAGCGCCGCGGCCACGCCGCCCACGCCCGGCTGCAGGGCGCGCGCCGCGGCCTCCATGTCGAGGCCGGCGCCGAGGGCCCACAGGCAGGTGACCAGCACCTCGGCCGTGACGAACACCAGCGACGCCAGCCCCGCCGCGAGCACCAAGCTGCCCATCAACGGCCAGAAGACGTCGCGCGTCGCCGCCCAGCCGCCGAACAGCGCGGCGCGCCGCTCCGCCATGACGGCCGCGGGCGCGAGCGACAGCCGCACGGACGGGTAGCTGAGGACGGCGACCGCCACGGCCAGCACCAGGGGCGTCGCGGCGGTCAGCGCGTAGCCCGCCGCCCCCGCCAGCGGCAGGATCAAGACGCCCAGGGCGCCCGTCAGCACCACGGCGGCGAGGACGCCCAGCGCGACGAGGCCCGCCGTCACCAGCAGCAGCCGCAGCTCGTCCGCGCCCAGCCGCAGGCCGGCGCCGCGCCGCTCCGCCGGCCTGAGCACCGTGCGCAGCAGGGCGGCGTAGACCAGCGTGTCCGCGAACAGGCCCACCCCCGTCGAGATCATCAGGCCGGGCCCCGCGCCCGACAGCAGCGCCTCCGCCGCAGCCGGGTCCGTCGTCGGCGCCGCGCCGGCGTGCGCCAGCGCCAGAACTCCGGCCCCCGCGCCCGAGGTCGCCAGCAGCACGGTGGTCAGCGCCTGGGCCGCGGCCAGCACCAGCCCCCACGCCAGCACGCTGGCCGGCCGCTCCCGGGTCAGGCGGAAGCCCTCCAGCGCGACGTCGACGACGGGGAAGGCGGTCATGCGGGCAGGAGCTCGACGGAAGGCGCGGCGGGAGGACGCGCCTTATCCCCGAGCGCTCCCGGCGTGTCGACCGCGCGCGCCGCCGCCTCGCGCGCCAAGCCTGCACGGCGCAGCTGCGCCAGGGCGCCGGCGCTGGCGGGGGCGGACACGAACTGCGTCGCCGCCGCCAGGGCCGCGCCCACGGCGGCGGCCTCCGCCACGGGCCAAGCGCCGCCGCGGGCCAGGGCGTCCAGGGC
>CAXTCO010000071.1:0-10698 GCA_964242255.1 uncultured Caulobacteraceae bacterium
CGCTGGAGCCGTGCAGCCACACGGGGCGCACGCCGCCCTGCGTCGAGGCGCTGCTGGCGACGCCGGTGCGCCACGTCTGGATCGGCGCGCTCGACCCGCATCCGCGGGCGCCCGGTGCGGGCGTCGCGCGCCTGAAGGCGGCGGGCGTGTCGGTCGGCATGGTCGCGGACCTGCCGGGCGCCCGGGCGGCGGAGCTGGCGGATGCGGCGGCGCGCCTCGTCGCCCCGTTCGGGACCTGGACCCGCACCGGCCGACCCTGGGTGACGGTGAAGACCGCCCTGGACGCCGCCGGGGGCATGATCCCGCCGCCGGGCGCCAAGACCTTCACCTCGCCGGCCTCCCTCGCCCACGCGCACCGCCTGCGCCGCGCGGCGGACGCCGTCGTCACCGGCTCGGGCTGCATCCTGGCGGACGACCCCTCGTTCACGGTCCGCCACCTGCCCGACCATCCGGGCAAGCGCCGCCTGCTCGCGATCCTGGACAGGCGCGGCCGCACGCCCGCCGCCTACCTCCAGGCGGCGCGGGAGCGCGGGCTCGACCCGTCCGTCCACGCGGACCCGGAAGCGCTGCTGGACGAGCTGGGCGCCGCCGGCGTGATGCAGGTGCTGGTGGAGGCGGGGCCGACGCTGCGGCGCACCCTCCTCGACCTCGGCCTGTGGGACGAGGAGGTCGTGTTCCGCACCTCCGCCACGCCCGGGACGCCCGACGCGGTGGAGGTGCGCCGCCGCCGCCCGCTGGTGCGGCCGTGAGCCCCGCGCCCTATGACGGCCCGAATGCCGGTCCATGCGGCCCCCCAGCTGAGCGGTGCGCCGCGACGCCGTCTCCCTCCTCCCGATCCTGAGCCCCATGCGTCCATCCCAGCCCGCCGAGCCGCCGGTCGAGGAGGTCGCGCGCGCGCAGCTGCCGTCCGCGCACGCCTCCCAGCCCCTGACGGTGCGCGCCTTCCGCTCGCAGGCGGACGGGGTGGAGCACCTGGCCCTGGTCAAGGGCGAGCCCGGCGCGGGCGCCCTGGTGCGCATCCACTCCGAGTGCCTGACGGGCGACGCCCTGGGCTCGCTGCGCTGCGACTGCGGCGAGCAGCTGCGCGCCGCCACCGCGCGCATCGGCGCCAGCGAGGCGGGGGTGCTGCTCTACATCCGCGGGCACGAGGGGCGGGGCATCGGCCTCGCCAACAAGATCGCCGCCTACGCCCTGCAGGACGGCGGCCTGGACACGCAGGAGGCCAACGCCGCCCTGGGCTTCGCGCCGGACGCGCGGGACTACGCCGCCGCAGCGCACATGCTGCAGGCCATGGGCGTGGACGACGTGGTGCTGCTCACCAACAACCCGCTCAAGACGCAGGCCCTGCGCAGCCACGGGGTGCGCGTTCGGCGCGAGGCGCCGCTGGTGCTGGCGTCCAACCCGCACAACGCGGGCTACCTCGCCACCAAGCGCGACAAGATGGGCCACCGCCTGCCCGCCGCGCTTGCGCAGGACGAGGCCGGCGAACGGCCGGCGGCGTCGGACGCGGCGGCGTGAGCCTCGCCCCCGTCGTCCGGGGGGAGTCAGGCGCGGCGGGGGGGCAGCATGCGCTGCAGCTCGGGCTCGCGGTCGACCCACTGGTGCTTGAGCGCGCCCGCCACGTGCAGGCCGAACAGCACGTAGAGCCCGTAGGCCAGCCACTTGTGGACGGCGAAGAAGGCGTCGTGCGCCCGCTCCTTGGGGCCGGCGGGCAGGTCGGCCAGCAGCCCGATCCGCGGCCACGGCACGGTCCAGAACAGCTTGTCGGGATGCGTCGGGCCGTCCTTCCACGCCGAGTCGTGCAGCCAGCCGGAGAGCGGGATGGCGAAGATCAGGACGTAGAGTGCGGCGTGGGCCGCGTGCGCCGCCCACTTCTCGGCGCGTGGGTATTCGGCGGGCATGGCGGGCGGGCGGTGGCTCCAGCGCCAGAGCAGGCGCATCAGCACCAGGCCCAGCACGGTGATCCCGATGGACTTGTGCAGGTCGATGGCCGGGCGCACCCACCCCTGCGGCCACTTGTCGGCGAACCACACCAGCACGAGGTTGGCGCCGATCAGCACCGCGACGATCCAGTGCAGGGCGATGGCGACGCCGGTGTAGCGGTCGGCGCGGGGCGGGGTCGTCATGGGGCGCGTCCGGGGCGGAACCGCCGGAACGCCGCCCTCGCCGGGCGGCGCTGAAGCGATCGGGACAGAGAGTTCATGAACAGCCTACGACAGCCGGCTTCGGCCGTCGATCACGCGCGGGGCGGGGACGCCCTGGCCGTCCTGCGCGACACCGAGTCTCCGCGCACCTCGCCCGGCCGCGTCCCCCTCGCCAGCCGCGCCATCCACGGCGGCGTGCTGCTGCTGTGGATCGCCCTGTTCGCCGCCGCCTTCGTGCTGAACGGCCTTTGGGCGTGGACGTCGGGGCTGGTCTACATCGCCTACGACACCCTGCTGCTGGCGTTCACCTTCTGGCGCACCCTGCCGCTGCTCGCCTCGCAGCCGCCCGCCACGGCGGCCCCAGGCGTGCGGCCGACGGTGGGCGTGATCGTCGCCGCCAAGGACGAGGCCCTGGTGCTGCCGGCGACGCTGGACGCCCTCCTGGGGCAGTCCGACCCGCCGGACCTGATCCTGGTCGCCGACGACGGCTCCACCGACGCGACGCCCGCGGCGCTCGCCCGCTACGGCCTGTCGCCGCCGCCTCTCGGCGAGACGTCGGCGGGCCACCCCCGCATCCGCTGGCTGCGGCTGCCGGGCGGCGGCAAGGCCCGCGCCATGAACACGGCCCTGCCGCTGATCGAGACGGACGTGGTCATCACCGTCGACGCGGACACCCTGCTGCAGCCGGACGCCGTGGCCGCCGTGCGCCGCGCCTTCGCGGCGGAGCCCGAGCTCGCGGCCACCACGGGCGTGCTCACCCCCGTGTGCGCGCCGGACGGCGCCGGCAGGGTGTTCGAGTGGTTCCAGACCTACGAGTACATCCGCAACTTCCTCTCCCGCTACGCCTGGATGCGCAGCGACAGCCTGCTCCTGATCTCGGGAGCCTTCGCCGGCTTCCGCCGCTCGGCCGTGCTGGAGGTGGGCGGCTTCGACCCCGACTGCCTGGTGGAGGACTACGAGCTGATCCACCGCCTGAAGCGTCACGCCGCGCGCAACGGCCTGCGCTGGACCACGCGCGTGCTGGGGGGCGCCCGCGCCCGCACGGAGGCGCCCGGCGCCGCGGGCGCCTTCCTGCGCCAGCGCCGCCGCTGGTTCGGCGGCTTCCTGCAGACGCAGTACTGGTATCGCGAGATGGTCGGCGACCGCCGCTACGGCGCCCTGGGATTGGCCATGCTGCCGGTGAAGGCGGTGGACACCTTCCAGCCGATCTACGGCCTGACCGCCTTCGCCCTGCTGCTGGTCCACCTCGCCCAGGGGCGGCTGGGCGTGCTCGTGCCGGTGGGCGGCGTCATCCTGGCCAAGATCGCGGTCGACTTCGCGTTCCAGCTGTGGGCGATCCACCTCTACCGCCGCTGGATCGGCGACCGCTCGGTCGCGAGCTACGCCCAAGCCTTCGCCGCCTCGCTGATCGAGCCCTTCAGCTTCCAGCTCCTCCGCCATGTCGGCGCGGTGTGGGGCTGGGCCGCCTTCCTGTCCGGCCGGCAGACGTGGGGCGGCCAGCGCCGGGCCGGCGCCCTGCGATAGCCGCAGCTCCGGCGCCGGGGATGCGGCGGGCCGTCGTCAGGGCGCGCCCTCCCCGTCCTCCCCGCCGGCGCGCAGCAGCACCAGGGCGAAGGCGAAGGGCTGGGGCGAGCGCCACTCGCGCATCGTGGCCCAGCCCGCCTCCGCGGCGCGGGCGCTGAACACCTCCACCGTGGTCTTGGCGGAGTTCTCCGTGTGGAGGGTCTCGCCTGCACGGAAGGCGAAGGGCCGCCCCGCCACCGTCACCCCCTGGTCGACGAGGCTTTCCAGCCGCATCTCGATGCGCGAGTCGGCCGCGTTCCACACGGCCAGGTGCCGGAAGCGGTCGAGGTCGAAGTCGCCGCCCAGCTCGCGGTTGATCCGCGTCAGGAGGTTCATGTCGAAGGCGGCGGTGACGCCCTGCGCGTCGTCATAGGCGGCCGTCAGCACGTCCGGAGACTTGGCCAAGTCCACTCCCACCAGGAACAGCGCGCCCGGACCGAGGAGCGCGCGGGCGTTCACCAGGAAGGCGTGCGCCTCCTCCGGCGTGAAGTTGCCGATGGTGGATCCCGGGAAGAAGCCGACGCGCGGCCGGCCCGCCAGGGAGGCCGGCAGGCGGTCGAGCCGGGTGAAGTCGCCCTCCACCGGCGTCACCTCCAGTGCGGGGAAGCGCGTGGCGATGGCGCGGGCGGCGGGGGCGAGGGCGTCGACGCTGATGTCGATCGGGGCGTAGGCGGAGAGCTGAGGCGCGGCGGCCAGCACCAGGGGCGTCTTGGTGGACGAGCCGCTGCCGAACTCTACCAGCGCCGCCCCGGCGGGGAACAGGGCGGCGATGTCCGCCGCCGTGTCGGCCAGGAGCGCCGTCTCCGTGCGGGTGGGGTAGTACTCGGGCAGGTCGGTGATCGCCTCGAACAGAGCCGAGCCGCGCTCGTCGTAGAGCCACTTGGGGGGAACGGATTTGTGCGGGCGGGCGAGCCCCTCCAGCACGTCGTCGCGGAACAGGCGGGGGTCGCCGGGGGCGCGCGCGTCCGCCGCCAGGCGCACGCCCGTGAACTGCCAGCGCTTCTCCGCCCCGAAGAAGTTGCGGTACGGAAGGGTGGCGTGGCCGGGCGCGGTCGCGGACGAACCCCCGCGCAACACCACCTGGTTGACCATGAACTTGCCGTTGTACTCGCCCACCGCTCCGGGCGCGGGCTCGTAGCCCGGGTAGGGCGCGTAGGCGCTGGCGGTCCACTGCCAGGCGACGTCGTCGACCTCGCGCAGGGCGCCGGCGCGGGCGGCGTGCTCCCACTCCGCCTCCGTGGGCAGGCGCAGGCCGCGCCAGCGGGCGTAGGCGTCGGCCTCGTATAGGCTGAGGTGGCGCACGGGCGCGTCCGGATCGACGGGGTGCAGGCCGTGCAGGTCGAAGACGCGCCAGCCGCCCTCCCCGTCCTGCGCCGCGGCCGGCTCCCAGTAGAGGGGCGCGCGCCAGCCGCCGGCCTGCGCCGCGTCCCACCCGTCCGACAGCCACAGGGACGGGGTGGCGTAGCCGCCGGCCTCCATGAAGGCGAGCCACTCGCCGTTTGTGACCAGCCGGTCGGCGATGCGGAACGGCTGCAGCTGCACCAGGTGCTCCGGCCCCTCGTTGTCGAAGCCGAAGCCGCCGTCCTCCGGGCGGCGGCCCAGGCGCGCGGGGCCGCCGTCGAAGGCGGTCCAGCGCAGGTCGCGGGCGGGCGGGGCCGGGCGCGGCGGGGCGCGGTCGCAGGCGGGGCGGAGCGGGTTCTGCGCCAGGAGGTGCAGCACGTCGGTGACCAGAAGCTCCTGGTGCTGCTCCTCGTGCGCGAGGCCCAGGCGCACCAGGGCGCGCGCCGCCGCCGGCGGGTCGCCGGCCAGGAGACGGTCCATGGCCGCGTCCACGTGGGCGCGGTACGCCCTCACCCGCGCCAGGCCGGGCCGGGTGATCAGCCCGCGCGTGTCGCGCGCCGGCCGCTCGCCCACCGCCACGTAGTAGCTGTTGAACAGCACGCGGAAGTCGGGGTCGAACGGCGCGGCCCCCGCGTAGGGGCCGAGCACGAAGGTCTCCCAGAACCAGGTGGTGTGCGCGAGGTGCCACTTGGCCGGGCTGGCGTCCGGCATCGACTGCGCCTGGCAGTCCTCCTCGGACAGGGGCGACGCCAGCGCCAGGCTGCGCGCGCGCACGGCTGCGAAGCGGGCCCGCAGGTCGGACGGGTCGGGGGCGGGCGCCACGGACCGCAGGGCGGCGGTTTCGCTCACGACTCGGGGTCTCCGGTGCGGGGTTCGCGCATGGCCTGAACCTAGGCGCGTCCACGGCCCGGGGGGAGCCGGGCGCGGCGGAAATACGGCGGCGACGGCGGCGCGCCGCACGGCCGCGTCCCGGAACGGAAGCCGGAAGGGGCACGTTCCCTGACCCCGGGCGCCGTCCCCGCGGCGCGGAGTGCGTTCATCCATGCAGGCCCGCACTCCCCCGGTCGAGCTCCCCGCCGAGCCCCTGGTCCCCGCAGGGTCGTCGCAGGCCGAAGCCGCGCGGCGGGACGGCTGGCGTGAAGAGGTGGTGGCGCAGATCCCGTCGTTGCGGGCCTTCGCCTGGTCGCTCTCCCACAACCGGTCGGACGCCGACGACCTGGTGCAGGAGACGCTGATCAAGGCGTGGACCCATCGCGACAAGTTCGAGCCCGGCACCAACCTGCGCGCCTGGCTTTTCACCATCCTGCGCAACACCTTCTACACCGCCGTGGTGAAGCGCCGGCGCGAAGTGGCCGACGAGGAAGGCCGCCACGCCGCAGCCCTCTCCGAGGCGCCGTCGCAGGACTGGTCGGTGGCCGTCCACACCCTGCGCGCCGCCCTGGCCAAGCTGCCGGACGAACACCGGGAGGCGCTGGTGCTCGTGGGCGCGGCCGGGCTCAGCTACGAGGAGGCGGCCGAGATCTGCGGCTGCGCGCTCGGCACCATCAAGAGCCGAGTCAACCGCGCCCGCGCGCGCCTGCTGCGGCTGATGGACGTGGAGGACGCCGACGACGCGCTCGCCTCCGCCATCGACAAGCCCGCCCTGGCTGCGCGCGCCGTGTGAACGGTCTCCGCCTCGCGACTCAGAAGGCCCGGCGGCCGGGCCGGCCGGCGAACAGCTCGCCCTTCTGGAACGCGTCCTCCAGCCGGTCGGCGAGTTCCAGCAGGCGAGGCGGCAGGGGGCCAGAGCTCATCTCGCCGAACATCACCTTGAGGCGGTCGCCCAGCTCCGGCTGACAGGGCTGCGCCGACGGGAACTCGCGCACACCCGGTTCACGGCTTTTGGCCATGGATCGTGACAACTCCAAGCCCGCCGGCGGCGTTCCGACGCAGGGCTTAGCAAGATTGTCGCACCCCCGTCCAGAGGCGGGCCCTTTCCGGCGGGGGCCGGAGCCGGCGCGGCCGGACCTTCCTGCGGCCGGAACCGCTGCGCGGGAGCCCGGGTTCAGCGGGTGCAATCTCCGCAACAGGAATGGACGAGACCATGTCCGACAGGGATCAGAACGCCTCCGACTGGCGCGCGGACGACACGTGGCGCGACCGGGACGACCACCGCGCCCGCTCCACCGCCCGCGCAGAGGGCCGCGACGAGGGGCGCGCCTACGGCCAAGGCGGCCGCGGGCGCTACGGCGAGGGCGGCTACACCAGCCTCTCCGACTCGGAGCAGGGGCGCGACGGGGGCGCCCGGAGCCAGGATCGGGCGCCGCGCTATGGCGAAGGCTCGCAGGGCTTCGGCGCCGGCGGCGGCGAGCGCGGACAGGGCCAGGCGTCCGGCGGCGGCTACGGCTTCGCCGGCCAGGGCGGCGCGAGCCAGTTCGGCGGCCGCGGCGCGGCCGCCCTGGGCACGGCCGGTCCGGGCTTCGCCTCCACCCAGGGCCGGGGCGACCCGGACTACGGTACGGGGTTCGGCCAGGGCGGCGGCACCTACGGCCAGGACGACTACGGCCGGTCGGCCCAGCGCAGCGCCAGCCGCACCGACCAGCGCGGCGATCGCCAGGGCGGCTACGGCGCGACCTACGGCCAGGACAGGAACCGCCAGGACGCCTACACGCGCTCCGACATGCAGACGGCCTACAGCTCCGGCTCCGAGGGCCTGTACGACGAGAACGGACGGTCCCGCGGCGGCGCGCAGCCTTCACGCTTCGAGGAGCATCACGAGCCCGGTTACCGCGACTGGCACGACCGCCAGATGAGCGGCCACGACCAGGACTACGCCCGCTGGCGCGACCAGCAGAGCCGCAAGTACCACGCGGACTACGACACCTACCGCAACGAACGCCACGACGACTTCGCCCGCGGCTTCGACAATTGGCGCAGCAGATCCACCGGCGGCGGGGGGCCGGACAAGGGCGCGACGACGCAGGACCTGAACGCCCAGGCGACGGGCGCGTCGGCCGTGTCCACGACGGCCTCTTCCGGCCACGGCGCGACGGCCGCGACCGGCGCGCCGACGAGCGGGACGACGAGCGGGACGGGCGACGCGACGGGGCGGCCTTCCGGAGCCATGTACGGATCGGGCTCGACGCCCGGCGCGAGCGGAGCCCCCGCCGAGTCCTCGCTGACCGCCCCCACCGTGAAGGACGTGACGGACGGCGGGAACGGCTGACGGCGGCAAGGCTCGGCGCCTGCCGGGCGCCCTGCGTCGGGAGGGTGCGGGACTCGTCCCGCGCCCTCCCGACGGGGGTGGCGGAAGCGTCGGCCAGCCTCCCGCTCATCGCGTTCGATCTTCCACCTCCCGCAGTCCGCAAGGGGCGCCTGCACATGACCCGCCGCAACGCCGCGCGCCTGCCCCCGACCGGACGGTGAGCGCACGAGAGGCCGGCGCGGCCGTGAGCGGCGCCAGGACATCCGGGCCGGAGACCTCCGGCGGCGGACCCCACGACTGCGTGGTGGTGGGCGGCGGTCCCGCCGGGCTGGCGGCGGCCGTCTACCTGGCGCGCTCGCGCCGCCGCTTCGTGCTGGTGGACGGCGGGCGCAGCCGCGCGCGGTGGATCCCCACCAGCCGCAACATCCCCGGCTTTCCGCAAGGCGTCACCGGGGAAGCGCTGCTGGCCCGCCAACGTGCGGAGGCCGCCCGCTACGGCGCGCCCACCTTGCTCACGACGGCCACGGCCCTCGCCCGCGAGGACGGCGGCGTCTTCCGCCTGGACACCGAGGCCGGCCCGCTGCGCGCCCGCCGCGTGATCCTCGCCTGCGGCGTCGAGGACGTGGAGCCGGAGAGCCCGGACGAGACCGGACTGTTCGAGGCCGTGAAGAAGGGCCTGATCCGCATCTGCCCCATCTGCGACGCCTACGAGGCGAGCGGCCTGAACCTGGGCGTGATCGGCTCGTGCGACCACGCCGCGGCCGAGGCCCTGTTCCTGCGCACCTACACCGACCGCATCACCGTGGTGGCGCCCAAGCACCTGGGCCGCGTCTCCGACGCCCGCCGCCGCGACCTGGCCGAGGCCGGCATCGCGCTGGTCGAGGCGGAGAGCCGCTCGCTGCTGATCCACGGGAGCGACGTAGGCTGCATGGCCATCGGCGGGCACGAGCACCGGTTCGACGTGGTCTACGCCGCCCTCGGCTCCGCCCCGCGCAGCGGCCTGGCGCAGAGCGTCGGCGCGCGGCTGGGCGAGGACGGCCGCCTGGAGACGGACGCCCGCGGCATGACCTCCGTGGAGGGCGTCTACGCCGCGGGCGACCTCGTGCGGGGCCTCAACCAGGTGGCGGTGGCGTGGGGCGAGGCGGCGCAGGCGGCCATCGCCGTGCACAACAGCCTGCCGCGCAACTGGGCCTGACCTTCGCGCCCTCCCTGCGCAGGAGGAGCCGCGCCATGCCCCGTCCAGGCCGCAAAGGGAGACGGTCGCGCGCGTCATGCACGAAGTCGAGCAGAAGGGTTCCGACGGGAAGACGATCCAGGATCCGCAGGAGGCTGAAGGCCGCTCCGCGCCGAAGCCCGACCTCGCGCAACCCTGCGCGGAGGCGCGTCGCCGGAGCGTCCCGGCCGCTCCAAGATGAGCAAGGCTCAGCTTGAAGAGGCGCTGGCGAGGTGAGCCGCGCTCTTCCCGGGAAGCGCGCCTTGCCAACCCCGCCGCGCTCCGGCCAAGTCCGGCGATGTCGCGGTTCACCCTCTACATCCTGGCCGGCATGGGGCTCGGCCTCGCCGCGGGCGCGCTGGTCGACGCGCTCCTGCCGCCGGCGGGAGCCAAGGCGTGGGCGGAGGGCTTCTCCCTGGTCACCGGCGTGTTCCTGCGGCTGATCCGGATGATCATCGCGCCGCTGGTGCTCGCCACGCTGGTGTCGGGCATCGCGCACATGGGCGCGGGCTCGGCCGTGGGGCGGGTGGGCCTGCGCGCGGTGGGCTGGTTCGTGGCGGCGGGCGTGGTGTCGCTCGTGATCGGCATGGTGGTGTGCGAGCTGCTGCGCCCCGGCGCGGGCCTGAGCCTGCATCCGCCCTCCGCCTCCGGCCCGGGCGCGCCGGGGGTGCAGACGCAGCTCTCCGTGCAGACCTTCCTGGAGCACGTGTTCCCCGCCTCGGTGGTCGACGCGATGGCCAAGAACGAGATCCTTCAGATCGTGGTCTTCGCCGTGTTCGCGGGCGTGGCCACCGCGGCGGCGGGCGAGGCGGGGCGGCCGCTGCTGGCGGTGTTCGAGAGCCTGGCCGCCGTCATGCTGAAGGTGACGGACTACGTCATGCTGACCGCGCCCCTGGCGGTCGCCGCCGCCATCGCCGCCGCCGTGGCGACCCAGGGCCTGAGCGTGCTGAAGACCTACGCCGTCTTCCTGGGCGGCTTCTACGTGGCGCTGGCGCTGCTCTGGGCCGCGCTGTTCGCGGCGGGGGGCGCAGCGATCGGCTTCGGCCGCGTGCGCGGGCTCGCGCGCGCCGTGCGCCAGCCCGCGCTGGTCGCCTTCTCCACCGCCACCAGCGAGGCCGCCTACCCCCGCACGCTGGAGGCGCTGGAACGCTTCGGCGTAAGCAAGCGCATCGCCAGCTTCGTGCTGCCGCTGGGCTACTCGTTCAACCTGGACGGCTCGATGATGTACTGCACCTTCGCGAGCCTGTTCATCG
>CAXTCO010000072.1:0-10570 GCA_964242255.1 uncultured Caulobacteraceae bacterium
GGGTGAAGCCGTGCTTGGGCATGGCCTGGAAGCTGTCGCCGAAGTAGCGGTCGTCCGTGTTGGTGCGGGTGGGCACCCGGCTGGTCACGCTCTTGTCCAGGCCGGAGGGATCGACGCCCCACTGCTTGCGCGTGTAACCCTGGAAGAACAGCTCGTAGAGCTCGCGCCCGACGGCGGAGACCACCACGTCCTCCGAGGTGCGGATGCGCTCCACGGGCTCGGCGCGGGAGGCCAGGAAGGCGGCGGCCTGCTCGTCGGTGCGCAGGTCCAGGCCGTAGAGGGCGTTCAGCGTCGTGCGGTTGATGGGGATCGGCACGAGCTTGTCGTTCACGCTGGCGAGCACCCTGTGCTCGTAGGTGCGCCACGCCGTGAAGCGCGACAGGTGGCGGACGATCTCGTCGGAGTTGGTGTGGAAGATGTGCGGCCCGTACTGGTGGATCAGCACGCCCGCGTCGTCGTGCACGTCAAAGGCGTTGCCCGCGACGTGCGGCCGGCGGTCCACCAGCAGCACGCGCTTGCCGCCGTCCGCCGCCAGCCGCTCGGCCAGGGTGGAGCCTGCGAAGCCGGCGCCCACGACCAGGACGTCGAAGTGCGCCCGGCGGTCGGAGGCGTGCACGGCCGGCGCGGCGGGGGCCGGCTGCTCGCGGCGAACGACCGCCTCGTCCACCAGGGCCCCCATGCGCTCGTAGGTCGTATCCCAGGACAGGTCGGCCAGGGCCGCGTCCACCGACGTCAGCCAGGGCTCGCCCGTGCGGCCGACGCCCGTGCGCGCCAGCTCCAGCGCCCGCTCGCAGCCGGCGATGAAGGCGGCGTGGTCGTCGGCCACCGTCACCGCCTCCAGGTCGCCGTAGTGGCGCTGCACGTCGACGATGGCGGTGGAGACCACGGGCTTGCCGCCCGCCAAGTACTCCGGCGTCTTGGTGGGGCTGATGAAGCGGGTCGCCTCGTTGATGGCGAAGGGCATCAGCGCCACGTCCCAGCCCGCCAGCCAGGCGGGCAGCTCCGCGTAGGTCTTGGCGCCCGGGTAGAGGATGTTGGGTCGCTGCGGCAGGTCGGCCGGGTCGATCTTCACCACGGGGCCGACCATCACAAGCGTCCACTCGGGATGGGCGTCGGCCAACGCGGCCAGCAGCGCGATGTCCAGCCGCTCGTCGATCACGCCGTAGAAGCCGAGGCGCGGGCGCGACGTCGCCGCCTGCTCCACAGGCTCGGCGAAGGAGCCGCGCGCGGCGGCGAAGTGCTCCCGGTCCACCGACGAGGGGAAGGGATGGATGTCGGCGTGGCGGCCGCGCTTGGCCTCGTACAGGCTCCAGCCGCCGGTGAAGACCACGTCGGCCAGCGCCATCAGCTCCGCCTCGCGGGCGCGCAGCAGGGGCGGGGCGTTCCGGAAGGCGGAGAGTTCGTCCATGCAGTCGTACACGACGCAAGCGGCGCGCTCGGCCAGGGAGCGGGCGAAGCCGAGCATCATGGGCGTGTAGAACCAGGCCACCGGCGCGCAGATCCCGTGCTCGGCCGCGAACGCCTCGAGCAGCCGCCCGAGTTCGGCCTCGGCCTCCGCCTCCGACAAGCCGGGCGGCAGGCGCGGCGTGGCCACCGTCACGCCCCGGCTCGGGTCGAGGCGCACGTGCACGTCGGCGACGGCGCCCTCCGGCGCGCCCGCCGGCTCCTCCCACACGAACACGCGGCGGCCGCGGGCGAAGCGCGACATCAGGTGCTGCGGCCGCTGGAACACGAAGTCCCACCGCAGGTGCGAGAAGCAGAGGAGGCTCTCGCCTCCCCGGCGGCCGAAGGCCGTGGGCGCGACGAGCGAGGAGGCGGGGCGCGGCGCCCCGGCTCGGGAGAAGCGATCGGGCAACGGGCACCTGGAGATAAGGGATGAGCGAGGCGGAAATGCGTTGTTCAGGCCTTTGTTCCTGAACGGGTATCTCGGCGGTGAAACCGGCAGGCGAGGCTCCCCGCCCGTTCGGCCGCAAGGCGGAGCGGGAGCGCGGCCCCCTCTCGGCCGCGGGGGGCCGCCGGCGCGCCGGCCTCCCGGCCCTTGCGCGTCGGGCGCAGTCGGGCTTCACAGCCCCATGGGCGAAGCGGCGAGCTTCACGGTCGAGCGCGGACGGGGCGACGCGCGCACCGTCGCCCTCGCCGGCGACTGGACGGCGCAGGGGCTCGGCCGCACCGGCGAGCGCCTCAGCCGCGAGATGAATGGCGCCTCCGCCGGCCTGGACCTCTCCCGCCTCGGCCGCTTCGACACGGCGGGCGCCTTCGCCGTGCACCGCGCCGTGGCCCTCGACGCCGCCGCCGTGGACGGCGACGCGCGGCCCGACGTGGGGCGGCTCCTCGCGCTGGTGGGCGAGGCGGACAAGCCGCAGGCGGCGCACCCCGAGGGCGAAGGGCCGGTCCACGCCTTCCTGGCGCGCGTGGGCCAGGGCGTGTTCCGCCTGTTCGGCGAGGTGTTCCAGACGGCGGCCTTCTACGGCCGGCTGATGTCGGCGCTGATGCGCTTGGTGCTGCACCCCTCGCGCATCCGCGCGGCGCCCACCGTGTCGCTGATGGAGCGCGCGGGGCTGGATGCGGTGCCGATCGTGGCCACCACCAACTTCTTCGTCGGGGCCACCATCGCGTTCCTGGGGGCCAACCTCCTGGCGCAGTTCGGCGCTCAGATCTTCTCCGTGGAGCTGGTCGGCATCGGCGTGCTGCGCGAGTTCGGCGTGCTGGTCACGGCCATCATCCTGGCCGGCCGCTCGGCCTCCTCGTTCGCCGCCGAGCTGGGTGCGATGAAGATGAACCAGGAGATCGACGCCATGCGGACCATGGGGGTCGATCCCTTCGAAGCCCTGGTGATCCCGCGCTTCATCGCCATGCTCACCATGATGCCGCTGCTGACCTTCGTGGCCATGATGAGCGGGATCTTCGGCGGCCTGCTGGTGGTGTGGGGCGTCTTGAAACTCTCGCCGCTGTTCTTCTTGCAGCGGCTCTTGGACAACGTGGGGCCGAGCCACTTCTGGATCGGCCTCAGCAAGGCGCCGGTGCTGGCCGTGGTGATCGCCGCCATCGGCTGCCGCCAGGGCATGGAGGTGGGCGGCGACGTGGAGCAGCTGGGCCGCCGCGTCACCGCCGCGGTGGTGCAGGCGCTGTTCTCCATCATCCTGATCGATGCGGCCTTCGCGCTGCTCTACATGCAGCTGAACCTGTGAGCGACGCCGCAACCCTCGCCGATGCGGAGGCCGCCGGGAAGCCGCCCGGTCCCGGCCCGAGCGCCGCCGCCTCCGCGCCCCGCCGCCAACCGCCCGGCCCCGACGCGGATGTGGTGATCCGCACCCGCGGCCTGCGCTCGCAGTTCGAGGACCACGTGGTCCACGACGGCCTCGACCTGCAGGTGCGCAAGGGAGAGGTGTTCGGCTTGGTCGGCGGCTCCGGGGCGGGCAAGTCGGTGCTCCTGAACACGCTGATCGGCCTCAAGGAGCCCGACGGCGGCGAGGTCGAGGTGCTCGGAACCGACCTGCGCCGCGCCTCCGACGCCCAGTGGGCTGAGCTGGAGAAGCGCTGGGGCGTGCTGTTCCAGTCGGGCGCCCTGTTCTCCGCCCTGTCCGTCCGCGAGAACGTGGGCGCGCCGCTGCTGGAGCACACGACGCTGCCGCGGGCGGTGGTGGACGGGCTGGCCGACCTGAAGATCGCCCTGGCCGGCCTGCCGCCCTTCGCGGGCGACCTGCGGCCCGCCGAGCTCTCCGGCGGCATGAGGAAGCGCGCAGGCCTGGCGCGCGCCATCTCCATGGACCCCGAGCTGCTGTTCCTCGACGAGCCCACCGCCGGGCTGGACCCCATCAGCGCCGAGCAGTTCGACCAGCTGATACGCCAGCTCTCCGACGCCCTGGGCCTGACCGTGTTCCTGATCACCCACGACCTGGACACGCTGTACGCCGTCTGCGACCGGGTGGGCGTGATCGCCGACAAGAAGCTGGTGGCCGCCGCGCCCATCGCGGAACTCGAACACTCGGACCACCCCTGGATCCGCGAATACTTCCTCGGCCCGCGCGGGCGTGCGGCCGCTTCCGCCAAGGGTGCGGAAGCGCAGGCGCCCGCCCCGGCCGCGCCTGAGGACGCCTGAATGGAACGCAACGCGCACTACGCGCTGGTGGGACTGATCTCCATGGCCCTGTTCGTGGGGCTGGTGGTGTTCGTGGTCTGGCTGGCGCGCCTCCAGTTCACCAAGGCCTACGACCTGTACGACGTCGACTTCAAGGGGCCGGTGCGCGGCCTGTCCTCGGGCGGTGAAGTC
Source organism: uncultured Caulobacteraceae bacterium (assembly GCA_964242255.1). Classification (GTDB taxonomy): domain Bacteria; phylum Pseudomonadota; class Alphaproteobacteria; order Caulobacterales; family Caulobacteraceae; genus JASLDZ01. Next base: position 4,271 of record CAXTCO010000072.1, read on the forward strand.
TATTTCAACGGCATCAAGGTGGGCGAGGTCACCAAGCTCAGCCTGGACCGCGCCAATCCCAACCGCGTGGTCGCCCGCGTGCGGATCAACTCCGACGCGCCGGTGCGGGTCGACTCCACCGCCGGCCTGGAGCCGCTCGGCATCACGGGCGTGAACTACGTGCAGATCAGCGCCGGCGCCCTGTCCAAGCCTCTGCTGAAGGACGTGACCCCGGCCGACGCCATCCCGGTGATCCACACCACTCAGAGCCAGCTGGAGAGCCTGCTGGAAGGCGGCGGCACGGTGCTGGCCCGCACGGTGGACGCCCTGGACCGCGTCAACCGCCTGTTGTCCGACCACAACATCCAGACGCTCACCGGCACGCTGGACGACGTGCACAGCATCACCACCTCCATCGCCCAGCAGAAGCAGCTGTTCGCCGACGTCGACCGCGTGGTGCGCAGCCTGGACGGCACGGGCGCGCGCGTGGACAAGCTGGCCGACGACGCCGACACCCTGGTCAACGGCGACGCCAAGCGCGTGCTCGCGCAGGCGGGCGACACGGTCGCCGAGCTGAAGGCCACCGCCGTCGACCTGCGCGCCTCCCTCAAGACCATCACCGGCCCTGCGAGCGACTTCGCCGTCACCGGCCTGCCCCAGCTCACCCGCTCGGTGGTCACCCTGCAGGCGGCGGCCGAGAGCCTCGACCGGCTGATCGGCGAGGTGGAGCGCAACCCGCAGCAGTTCGTGGGCAAGGCCCCCGCCAAGGAGCTCATCGTCAAGCCATGAGCCGTCAAGCCGCGCGCCGCGCCCGCCGCCGCCCCGCCGCCCCGGCGCTCGCGGCGGTGCTCGCCCTCGCGGGCGCCTCGCTGGCCGGCTGCGTCAGCCTGCTGCCCAAGCAGAAGCCGGCGCAGCTGTACCGTTTCGGCGTCCCGACGCCCACGGCCGCGTCCACCGCGGGCTCCGGCGACGAGGCGGCGCGCGTCAGCGTGATCGCGCCGCCCGTGGCCGTCACGCCCGCCGCGTCCACCGACCAGCTGCTCACCACCACCGGCCGGCAGGCCGCCTTCATCGCCGGCGTCCGCTGGATCTCCCCGGCGGCCGTGCTGTGGGACGACGCCATGCGCCGGGCCTTCACCGCCCAGGCGACGCACGTGCGGCTGCTCACCCGCAGCGAGATCGGCGGCGGCCGGGCCTTCCTGCGGTTCGACGTGCCGGAGTTCGAAGCGCGCTACGCCGTCGAGGGCGCGGCGCCGACCCTGCACGTCGCCCTGCACGCGCTGTTCACGCAGCGCAACGGCGCCTTCAGCGCGGAGCGCACCTTCACCGCCGACGTCCCCGCCGCGGAGAACCGCGTCGACGCCATCGTCGCGGCCTATGACGCGGCCGTGACCCAGGTTCTCGCGGCGGCCGTGGGCTGGGCCGACGCCCACGTGGACGCGGCCGCGGAGGCTCCGCCGGGCGCGGAGCCGCCGGCGGGGGCCGCCCGCACGACCACGACGCGTTCGACGCTCACCTCCTCCACCACCTCCTCGCCACGCTGAGGCGGCGTGCGCGTCCACGCGGGGCTTTTCATGCCGGGGGGCATCCGCTAGAGACCCCGCCTCCCAGGCGACCCCTGGCGCAGCGCCGTCGTAGCTCAGTGGTAGAGCGCATCCTTGGTAAGGCTGAGGTCCCGGGTTCGAGCCCCGGCGACGGCACCACCCGCCCCTTCCGCTCCGGCGGCTGCGGGGCGCAGGCTCCGGGCCGAGCATGATCACACGCGAGCCGCTGCTGTCGCCCGTTCCGATCGCCGAGCTGCGGCCGACGCAGGTCACGGTGGGCTTGCGCGAGGTCGCCGAGAAGCGACGCGGGTGGAAGGCGCGCGGTGACCGGGACGGGGCGGAGTTCCTCGGCCGGCACATGATCCCGGTGCTGAAGGGCCCGAAGGGCCGGCTCTACGTCATCGATCACCACCACCTGGCGCGCGCCCTGCTGGACGCCGGTGTCCAGAGCCTCCTCACCACCGTGGTCGCGGACCTGAGCCGGCTGGGCAAGCACGAGTTCTGGGTCTTCTGCGACAACCGCGGCTGGTGCCACCCCTACGACGCGGAGGGCGAGCGCGTGGCGTTCCACGACATCCCCAAGTCGGTGGCCGACATGCCCGACGACCCCTTCCGCAGCCTCGCCGGCGGCCTGCGCCGCGCGGGCGGATTCGCCAAGGACACCACGCCGTTCAGCGAGTTCATCTGGGCGGACTTCCTGCGCCGGCGCGTGAAGGCGAAGGTGGTGGAGGACGATTTCGCCGCCGCCGCCGACCAGGCGCTGGCCCTCGCGAAGTCGCCGGAGGCGGCGCACCTTCCCGGCTGGTGCGGGGCGAGCGGGCCGCCCGCCGACGCGGACGCCGGCTGAGCGCCCTTCCCGCCGCCGGAGCTCCCGCGTCCGTCAGGCCTCGCGCTTCATGCTCAGGATCGACACGGGCGTGGTGAGCCACTGCCCCTGCTGGTCGGCGTAGGGCGACCTGCCCCTTGCAGGCAGGGCGTGGATGCGGCGCACCGCGGCCATGCCGCGCACCACTTGGCCGAAGGCGGCGTAGCCCAGGTCGTCGCCCGGCGCGCCGGGATGCGCGTCGAAGGAGGGCGTGGGGCCGAGGCAGATGAAGAAGTCGCTGGTGGCCGTGCCGGGGGCGAAGCGGCCCAGCGACACCGTGCCCGCCACGTGCCGCAGGCCGGTCCGACGCGTGCTCTCGTGCGCGATGGGCGGGTAAGGATGCGCCCGCGGGTTCGCCGCGCCCACCAGCGTGCCCTGCCCGGGCGCGCCCGGCGGCCGGGTGGCGCGGAAGAAGTCGCCGCCGTCGTACTTCCCGGCGTCCACGTAGCGCAGGAAGTTGGCGCAGGTGAGCGGCGCGCGCGCCGCCTCCAGCGCCAGGGTGAAGTCGCCCTTGTCCGTGCGCACGGTCACCCGGGGCTTGGCCGCCGCCGCCGCGGCCCCGGTCGCCGCGCCTCCGGCCGCCGCGAACAGGCCCAGCCCTGCGAGCAGCCCGCGCCGCCCCGTCTTCCCGTCGTCCATGCCCGGCCTCCGCTGAGCCGGTCGTCTTAGGCCCGCGCGGCCCTGGGTGGAACGTCGCGCGGCAGGCCCGCGAACCAGTCGGCGTAGGGCGAGGCGGCGGCCATGCTCCGGTTCAGGTCGGGCGCCCCGTCGCTCCACCACACGGGGCCGCGCTCGCCCAGGGCGCGCTTCGCCGCGTCCACCCGCGCCCGGGCGGCGAGACGGTCGGCGCCGTCGCGCACGGCGCGGCGGGCGGCCATGAGCTCACCCACCAGCTCGCGCCGCCGCTCGGGCGCAAGCGCCGGATCGCTGCAGCGCCACAACCGCCCGCGCACGACGAAGTAGCGCCCGTCCGGCGTCACCGGCGGCGCCGCGGCGGCGGCGCTCACAGGTTTGGGCTCACAGGTTTGGGCGCACCGGCTGCGGCTCACCGGCCGGCGCGGACGGCGAGCACCTCGATGTCCGCGCCGGCGAGCCGCGCCTCGTCGCCGGCGGCCTTGCCCAGGAGCGCCCGCGCCAGGGGGGAGACGTAGGACACGCGGCCGGCCGCCGGGTCGGCCTCGTCCTCGCCGACGATGCGGAAGGTCTGCCGCCGCCCGTCCGCGCGCTCGAACTCCACCTCCGACCCGAACTGCGCCGCCGCCGACGACGGGTCGGGCGGGGTGAGCCGGGCGGTGGCGCGGCGGGCGGACCAGTAGCGCAGGTCGCGCGTGGCGCGCGCCATGGCCGTGCGGTCCTGGCCGACGCCGCCCTGCGCCTGCGCCTGCGCGTAGGCCGCGCGGGCGTCGGCCAGGGCGGCCTCGATCGCCGCGAGTCCCGTGGCGGTGACGAGGTTGGGGTGCGGCGAGACCGGGCGGTCGGGCAGATGCGCCGCCGTCGACTCGCTGTCCTCCTCGCGGGTGAAGGCCACGCTCATGGGGGTGTGGAGCGCGCCCGCGGCCCCGCCGTTCCGCCGCCCGCCCGCCGCGCATGCACGACGACGCCCGCCCGGTCCCTTCACCGCCTCCCCGGCCTCCGCTAGCCTCGCCGGCATGAAGGACCTGGAGACGCTCCGGCAGGCGCAGCTGCTGCTCGGCCAGTACGGCTTCGACGAGGAGCAGGAGGCGGTCGGCAAGGCGATCCACATCATCTCCGCCACCGCCAAGCGCCTGGGGGCTTCCGTGGACGCCCCGCGCCCCTCGCGCGGAGGCGGCCCCGGCGAGCGGTTGGCGCAGCTGCGCGAGCGGGCGGGGCTGACTCGCGGCCAGGTGGCCGAGCTCTGCGGGGTGATCCTGAACACGGTCCGCGCCCACGAGAACGGCGAGGCGGTGATCAGCCCGGAGGCCGCCGACGCCTACGCCCGCGCCCTGGGCGTCACCCGCTCCATGGTGCTGACCGGGCGCGACTGAGGGCCGCCGAGCGCCGTCAGGAGGCCCAGGGCTCGGGCGGCGCGTAGGCGCTGGTGCGCGCCACGCGGCGGGACGGGGCTCCGAACCTGCGCCGGCGCAGCCCGCGGCTCTCCACCGCGTCGGCCAGTTCGCCCAGGCGCGGGCCGATCCAGGGCAGGTCCTCCAGCCCCGGGCGCGTCCATGGGAAGAACGGCCGGCGGCGGCTGGAGGCGTAGATCTCCACGCGCACGCTGGCGTGCGGGCTGGGGGCGCGGGCGTGGAAGCCGGAGGTGTCGGCCACGATCAGCGTGCCCGCCTCCACGTCGAAGCGGCGCACGGGGCCGGCGCCCAGCCGGGGCAGCTCCGCCTCCGCGATGCGGAACGCGCCGCCCTTGTCCGCGGTGCTGCTGGCGGCGACGGAGCGCGCGCGCTCCCACGCCTCGCGCCGGGGCGTGCGCAGGTGCGTGCCCGGCGCGTAGACCAGGGGGCCGACGGCCTCGGTGATGTCGTCCAGGTAGAGCCACGCCTTCATGACGGGGTGGAAGGTGTCCATGTGCAGGGCCGTCTGCGGGTCGGTCCCCGCGGCCTCCGCGCCCGCGAACACCGTCTGGACATAGGCCATGGGTTCGGCGTCGAAACTCGACACGTAGCGCGTCAGGCCGCGCCAGAGCGGCTGGCGGAGCAGCTCGGCGCAGGCGGGCATGCGGCGCAGGGCGCGCGGCGTCAGGGGGATGCGGCGCGTCACGGCGTTCCCCTCGCGGAACTCGTAGCCGGGGGCCTCGTAGGCGGCGACCTCCGCGCGCAGGCGGGCGAACAGGCCGGCGTCCAGCGCGTGGGGGTGCGCCGTGAAGCCGTCGCGGGCGAAGGCGGCGCGGTCGGCCGCGGACACCCGCCGGGCGAGCCGGGCGCGCCGCCGCGCCGCCATCCGCCCCGCCAACCGGGCCCGCCATACGTGCAGCCCGCGCCGGTTCAGCGCGGCCGAGCCGAGGAGCGGGTTGCCGACGAAGCTCTTGCGCCCGGTGAACACCTGCGCCGCCCACAAGGGCAGCAGCAGCCACCGCAAGGCGCGCCAGGAGGGGGAGCCGGCGGAGGCGGCGGGGGCCTCGCGGGCCGGCCCGGCGCCCAGCCGGGCGTCGGCGCTCTCGACCGTGGTCATGCGCGCTCGCTATCATCGCGGCCGCACCGCGTCCAAACCCGCCCGTGTCCCGAGCGCGCGCCGCGCCTGCAGGTTCCGCTTGGCCGATCGATCCCCGCCCCGCCCGCCCGCCGCCGGTCTCCGGCCAGACCCCCGGCCAGACCTCCGGGCGGACCGCATGGCGCGGGCGCTCCGCGACAACCTGCGCCGCCGCAAGGCGCCCGGACCAGGGCCCGCAGCCGACGCCCCGTCCGACGCCGGACCCGGGGCGGAGGCCGGCGTGCGCGAGGGCGATGGTGCGGAGGGCGGCGAGGCCCTATATCCCTCCGGCCGCGACGGGTCGGGCGGCGGGTGAGGGAGTTTCAGCCATGATGGGCGGTCTCAGCATCTGGCACTGGCTGATCGTGGCCGTGGTGGCCGCCGTGTTCTTCGGCGGCCGGGGCAAGCTCTCGTCGGTGATGGGCGACGCCGCCAAGGGCATCAAGGCGTTCCGCGACGGCCTCAAGGGCGACGAGCACGCGGAGGCCAAGCCGCAGCCCCCGGGCGCGATCCCCCACGACACCACCCTGGAGCGCCAGGCCTCCGAAGCGCCGCCGCGCTGACCGACGCGGGCGGCTGAAGACCCATGCTGCCTGAAGCGGGCGCGTTCGAACTCGTCTTCCTGGCCATGGTGGCGTTGGTCGTGGTGGGTCCGAAGGACCTGCCCGTGCTGCTGCGCAAGGTGGGCCAGTTCACCGCCAAGATGCGCGGCCTCGCCGGCGAGTTCCGCGCCTCCTTCGACGAGATGGCGCG
>CAXTCO010000073.1:0-10181 GCA_964242255.1 uncultured Caulobacteraceae bacterium
CCACCTCCATGGTGGCCTTGTCCGTCTCGATCTCGGCGATCACCTGGCCGGCCTCCACCGTGTCGCCGACCTTGATGTTCCACTTGGCGAGGGTGCCCTCCTCCATGGTCGGGGAGAGGGCGGGCATGAGGATGTCGGTCACCGGTCAGGCCTCGGCGTATACGTCGGTGTAGAGCTCCTTGGGGTCGGGCTCGGGGGCGGTGCGGGCGAACTCGGCGGCGTCGGCGACGATCTTCTTCACCTCGCCGTCGATGGCCTTGAACGCGGCCTCGTCGCCGTAGCCCGCCTTCTCCAGCACGGCGCGGAAGTGCTCGATGGGGTCTCGGGTCTTGCGCACCTCGTCGACCTCGTCGCGCGTGCGGTACTTGGCGGGGTCGCTCATGCTGTGGCCGCGGTAGCGGTAGGTCTTCATCTCCAGGATGAACGGGCCGCGGCCGCTCCTGGCGTGCTCGGTCGCCTCCGCGCCGGCCTCGCGCACGGCCTCGATGTCCATGCCGTCGACCTCGCGGCCCTCGATGCCGAAGGAGAGGCCGCGCTTGTGCAGGTGGGTCTCGGCGGAGGCGCGCTCGACGCTGGTGCCCATGGCGTACTGGTTGTTCTCGATCACGTAGACGACCGGCAGCTTCCACAGCTGGGCCATGTTGAAGGCCTCGTAGACCTGGCCCTGGTTCACCGCGCCGTCGCCCATGTAGGTGAACGACACGCCGCCGTCCTCCTTGTAGCGGTTGGCGAAGGCGAGGCCCGTCCCCAGGGCCGTCTGCGCGCCGACGATGCCGTGGCCGCCGTAGAAGCCGGTCTCACGGTCGAACATGTGCATGGATCCGCCCTTGCCGCGGGCGCTGCCGGCGGCGCGGCCGGTGAGTTCGGCCATGACCGCCTTGGGGTCCATGCCCGCGGCCAGCATGTGGCCGTGGTCGCGGTAGCCGGTGATGATCTCGTCCTCGGGCCGCTTCAGCGTCTGCATGCCGACCGCGATGGCCTCCTGGCCGATGTAGAGGTGGCAGAAGCCGCCGATCAGCCCCATGCCGTAGAGCTGGCCCGCGCGCTCCTCGAAGCGGCGGATCAGCAGCATCTGGCGATACCAGCCGAGCTGCGCGTCGCGGTCCGGGCCGTTGCGCCGCGCGTCGGAGGGCGGGGCGGAAGCGGATCCGCCGGAGGCCGGCTTGGCGGCGCCTCGGGGCGCGGCCTTGCGGGATACGGGCGCGGCCTTGGGGGCGGCTGTGCGCGGTCGCGCCATGGACGAAGGGTCTCCGGGCCGGGCTCACGGACGGGCGTCCACCGGGCTTGGCGCCGCCGAGGACGAACGCCGAGCGGTTCGGCCCCGAACTAAAGGAACGCTCGAAGCGGCGCTAGGGCCTCAGCCGCACCACGTAGTCCCGCGGGTCGGCGTAGCCGAGCACGGCGTGGGCGCGCTCCTCCACCAGGTCGGCGGAGAGCGAGGTGTCGGCCAAGAGGCGGATGCGGCTCTCCAGCTCCCCGCGCTCGGCGCGCAGGCGCGTCAGCTCGGCGAGGCGGCGGGCGAGCGTGGTCTCGCGTCGGCGGTCGCTGGCGAGGCCCCGCTCGCCCGTGACGGCGTTGACGCCGAAATAGAAGATCAGCAGCGCCAGGAGCGCCGTGGGGGCGTAGGGCCTGACGCGGCCGACCCATTCCATGCCGCCCTTCCCTTCGTGCAGTCGTGATCGCGACGACGTGTGTCGCCCGGCAGGCTTAACGGGCCGTTGCCGCCTGGGCTTGGCCGTGGAAGGGTCGGCGCCCACAACCGGAGCTGAAACCATGCGTTCCGCCCCCCTCGCCGCCGCCCTCGCCTTCGCCGCCTCCCTCGCCGCCTCCGGAGCGCTCGCCGCCGCGCCCAAGGCGACGACCTCCGCCACGACCACGAGGACGGCGGCCTCGACAGCGCCCAAGGCCCAGTGCCGTGACGCCAAGGGGCATTTCATCAAGTGCCCGGCCCCCGCCGCCCCCGCCCGCTGCAAGGACGGCAAGGGCAAGTTCGCCAAGTGCGGAACGCCGGGCGCCGTGCCGGCCTGACGGCCGGCCCGCACCGTCGCGGGCGGGCGGTCAGCCCCGGACGACGCTCGTTCCGGCGTAGACCGCCTGGTCGCCCAGCATCTCCTCGATGCGCAGCAGCTGGTTGTATTTCGCCAGACGGTCGGAGCGGGCCAGCGAGCCCGTCTTGATCTGCCCGCAGTTGGTGGCCACGGCCAGGTCGGCGATGGTGGAGTCCTCCGTCTCGCCCGAGCGGTGGCTCATCACGCTGGTGTAGCCGGCGCGCACGGCCAGATCGACGGCGTCCAGCGTCTCGCTGAGGGTGCCGATCTGGTTGACCTTGATCAGGATCGAGTTGGCGAGGCCGCGCTCGATCCCGTCCGCCAGCCGCTCGGGGTTGGTCACGAACAGGTCGTCGCCGACGAGCTGCAGCCGGTCGCCCAAGCGCTCCGTCAGGGCGGACCAGCCCTCGAAATCGTCCTCGGCCGCACCGTCCTCGATGGAGCAGATGGGGAAGGCGTCGGCCAGCTCGGCGAAGTAGTCGGCCATGCCCGCGCCGTCGAGCGCCTTGCCCTCGCCGTCCAGCCGGTAGCGGCCGTCGCGGAAGAACTCGGTGGAGGCGGCGTCCAGGGCGAGCCAGAAGTCTTGCCCCGCCTTATAGCCCGCGCCCTCGCCCGCGCGCACGATGAACTCCAGCGCCTCGCGCGCCGACGACAGGTTGGGCGCGAAGCCGCCCTCGTCGCCGACGTTGGTGTTGTGGCCGGCCGCCTTGAGGGCGGACTTCAGGCTGTGGAAGATCTCCGCGCCCATGCGCAGGGCGTCCGAGAAGCTCTCCGCGCCGGCGGGCACGACCATGAACTCCTGGATGTCGATGGGATTGTCGGCGTGGGCGCCGCCGTTGATGATGTTCATCATCGGCGTGGGCAGCACGCGCGCGTTGACGCCGCCCACGTAGCGGTGGAGCGGCTGGCCGACGCTGAGGGCGCTCGCCTTGGCGCAGGCGAGGCTGACGCCGAGGATGGCGTTGGCCCCGAGGCGCGACTTGTTGTCGGTGTTGTCCAGGGTGATCAGGGCCGTGTCGATGCGGCGCTGGTCGGCGGCGTCCATGCCGGAGAGGGCGTCGAAGATCTCGCCGTTCACCGCGTCGACCGCCTGCAGCACGCCCTTGCCGCCGTAGCGGCCCTTGTCGCCGTCGCGCTTCTCCACAGCCTCGTGCGCACCGGTGGAGGCGCCGGACGGCACGGCGGCGCGACCCTGGGCGCCGTCCTCCAGCGTGACGTCGACCTCGACCGTGGGGTTGCCGCGGCTGTCCAGGATCTCGCGGGCGGTGATGTCGACGATGTCGGCCAAGGCGGTCGGCTCCGGATGCGAAGAGGGCGCGCGAGCCTTAGCCCACGCGCCCTCGCCTTATAAGCCCGCCCGCAGCGCGGTGCGGATCAGCAGTGGGTCCGGCCCTTGGCGATGGCGTGGCCCGCCACGGCGCCGACGCCCGCACCGACAAGGCCGCCGAGGAGGTTTCCACCGATCAGGGCGCCCGACGCGCCGCCCACGAGCGCGCCCGCGACCGTGCCCTTGTTGCCGGCCGAGCGGCGCTCGTGGCGGCAACGCGCATAGTAGTGGTGGCGGGCGTAGGCTTGGCGGCTGGAGACGCTGCGGTCGTAGCGGCTCTGGGCGACGGCCGCGGCCGGCGCGGCGGCCGTGGACGTCAGCACCGTGGCGATCACGCCGGCGGACACGGCGAATTTGCGCAGCATGGGGCTTTTCTCTCCTGCAACCTAAGCTTCGCCGTACATAACGGCGATCAGGTGCGAAGGTTCGCAGGCGCGGCCTGAACCGCGCCTGAACCGGTCGGAGAGCCGCCGGAGGCTCAGTCTTCCGAAGGGGTCAGCACCTGGCGGCCGCGGTACATGCCGGTCTTCAGGTCGACGTGGTGCGGACGGCGCAGCTCGCCCGTGTCCTTGTCCTCGACATAGGCGTTGGGACCCAACGCGTGGTGCGAGCGGCGCATGTTGCGGCGCGACGGAGAAGTTTTTCGCTTGGGAACGGCCATGAGCCTCGTCCTTGGATGGCCGGGGCGGGCCGGCTGTATGCAGGAAGGGGCGGGCCGCGCCGGGCGGACCGCCTGAAGGTCGGCTCCTATGCCGAATCCGGGCGCGTTCGGCAAGGGACGCGGCCGCCTGGCCGCGTTAGACGAGGCGGGAGCGCTCGACCGCCGCGCCGATGAAGCTGGCGAACAAGGGGTGTGGGGCGAAGGGGCGGCTCTTCAGCTCCGGGTGGAACTGCACGCCGACGAACCACGGGTGGTCGGCGCGCTCCACGATCTCCGGCAGCACGCCGTCGGGCGACAGGCCGCTGAAGCGCAAGCCCGCGCCCTCGATCGCCTTGCGGTAGCCGATGTTGACCTCGTAGCGGTGGCGATGGCGCTCGCTGATCGCCCCGCCGCCGTAGATGGCCTCCACGCGCGAGCCGGGCGTCAGCACGGCCTCGTAGGCGCCCAGCCGCATGGAGCCGCCGAGGTCCTGCCCCTCGGCCCGGCTCTCGACCTGGTTTCCGCGCACCCACTCCTTCATCAGGCCGACCACCGGTTCCGGCGTGGGGCCGAACTCGGTGGAGGACGCGTCGCGCACGCCCGCCAGGTTCCGCGCCGCTTCGATCACCGCCATCTGCATGCCGAAGCAGATGCCGAAGTAGGGCACGCCGCGCTCGCGGGCGAACTGCACGGCGCGGATCTTGCCCTCCGCGCCCCGCTCGCCGAAGCCGCCGGGGACGAGCACGCCGCAGACGTTCTCCAGCCGCGACAGATCGGGTGCGTCCGCCCCCTCGAACACGGCCGAGTCGACCCAGTCGATGTTGACCTGCACGTTGTTGGCCACGCCGCCGTGCACCAGCGCTTCGATCAGCGACTTGTAGGCGTCCTTCAGCACCGTGTACTTGCCGACCACGGCGATGGTCACCTCGCCGTCCGGGTGCGCCAAGCGGTCGGCGATGCGCGTCCAGCGGGCGAGGTCGGGCGCGGGCGCGTCGTGGATGCCGAAGTGACCGAGCACCTCCGCGTCCAGCCCCTGGGCGTGGTAGTCCAGCGGCACGGCGTAGATGCTGGCGCTGTCCCGCGCCTCGATCACCGCGCTCGGGCGCACGTTGCAGAACAGGGCGATCTTGCGCTTCTCGCCCTCCGGGATCGGCAGCTCGCAGCGGCACAGCAGGATGTCGGGCTGGATGCCGATGGAGCGCAGCTCGCGCACGCTGTGCTGCGTGGGCTTGGTCTTCATCTCGCCGGCCGTCTTGATGAAGGGCAGGAGCGTCAGGTGCACGAAGCAGGCGTGGCCTCGGGGCAGTTCCTGGCCGAGCTGGCGCACGGCCTCGAAGAAGGGCAGGCCCTCGATGTCGCCGACGGTGCCGCCGATCTCCACCAGCACGAAGTCGGCCTCCGCGCCGTGTTCATCGTGGGCGGGCTCGAGGCAGAAGGCTTTGATCTCGTCGGTGACGTGGGGGATCACCTGCACGGTGGCGCCCAGGTAGTCGCCGCGCCGCTCCTTCTCCAGGATGGTCTGGTAGATGCGGCCGGTGGTGATGTTGTCGGCCTGGGTGGCGCTGACGCCGGTGAAGCGCTCGTAGTGGCCGAGGTCCAGGTCGGTCTCCGCCCCGTCGTCGGTCACGAACACCTCCCCGTGCTGGTAGGGGCTCATCGTGCCGGGGTCGACGTTCAGGTAGGGGTCGAGCTTGCGCAGCCGCACGCGGTAGCCGCGCGCCTGCAGGAGGGCGCCGAGGGCCGCGGACGCCAGCCCCTTGCCGAGCGAGGACACCACGCCGCCGGTGATGAAGATGTACCGGGCCATGGGCGCTCAGCCTAGCGCAGGAGGGGCGGGCCGCGCGACCGATTCGCGGGCGGCGATCAGTTCGTCTTCGGTGCGGGCGCGGTGGTGTTCGGCAGGCCGCCGACCGTCTTCGCGACGGGGTCGGTCGGGCCGGTGCCCGTGTCGGGCGGCGTCTGCGCGGCGCTCGCGCCCTTGGCGGGCGCGACGGTGACGCTGGGCGTGGGCGCCGCGACGGCGGCCGTCGATCTGAGGTGCGCGGGCTTCACCGTCACCGCGCCGGGTGCGGCGGAGGCCGGCGCGGCCGCGGGTGCCGCGACGGCGGGCGCGACGTTCACCGTGGGCGGCGGAGGACCGAACCCGTCGGTCGCCGGAGCGGTGGCGTTGGCGGGCGCGCCGGCGGCGGCCGGGGCGGTCTGCGGCAAGGTGGAGGTCGGCACGGTCGAGGGGTCGAGCTTCAGCCGGTCCACCACGGAGGCGCCGCCCTTCAGCCGCCCCTGCACGATGGCCATGCCCAGGCACAGGGCGAACAGCAGGCCGCCGAGGATCCAAGTGGTGCGGGTCAGGAGGTCGCCTGCGCCGCGCGTGGTGAGGAAGCCCGACGGCCCGCCGCCCATGCCGAGCGCCCCGCCCTCCGACCGCTGCAGCAGCACCACGCCCGCGAGCGCGACGCAGACGAGGACGATGAAGGCGAGCAGGATGCCGAGGAGCATGAACCGCGATGGGGCTGGAAGGATCGGGCGCGCAAGACCGCGCTCCGGAAGCGCGGGGACCTAGCACCGGGGGCGGCGCAGGTCGAGCGCTCAGGCCGCATCGCCGGGGAAGCGCCGTGCCCGCCCCGCTGGAGGGCGCGCGGTCGGAGCGGCGTCCCGGCCCGGGCGCAGGGACGGCGGCGTCAGCCCGCCGCGCGGACGATGCGCAGAAAGTCGGCCGCCTTCAGCGAGGCGCCGCCGACCAGCGCCCCGTCCACACCGTCGACGTGCAGCAGCTCTGCGGCGTTGTCCGGCTTGACGGAGCCGCCGTAGAGCAGGCGCACCGGCGTCGCGCCCACCGCGTCGCGCAGGGCCTGGCGGATGGCGCCGTGCATGGCGGCGACCTCGTCGGAGGTGGGGGTCTCGCCCGTGCCGATGGCCCAGACCGGCTCGTAGGCCAGGGCGAACGGCGTCCCCTCCAGTTCCGGCGGCAGGGACTCGGCGACCTGGCGGCGCACCACCAGCTCCGCGCGGCCGGCGGCGCGTTCGGCGTGCGTCTCACCGACGCAGACCACCGGCGCCAGCCCTGCGGCCAGGGCGGCCCGCACCTTGGCGGCCACCTCCTCGTCGGTCTCGCCGTGGCCTTGGCGGCGCTCGGAGTGGCCCAGGACCACCCAGCGCGCGCCGGCGTCGCGCAGCATGGCGGCGGCGAGGTCGCCCGTGTGCGCGCCGGCCCCGTGCTCCGAACAGTCCTGCGCGCCCACCTGCACGGCCGAGCCCTCCGCCGCCCGCGCGGCGCGCTCCAGCAGGGTGGCGGGGGGGTGGACCAAGACGTCGCAGGCGGCCGGCGCGTCGCGCAGGGCGTCGACGAGGGCGGTCAGCTCGGCGAGGTCCGCGCCCACGCCGTTCATCTTCCAGTTGCCGGCGACGAGCTTGCGGACGGGCATGCGGCGAACCTGCGGAGCGGGGTGGAGGCGGGGCGTGCGTCCCGGCTAGGGCAAGCCGCCGCGCCTGTCACGCGGGCGTGGCGCGGCGCCCGCGGCGACGCGTCGGCCGCGCTCGCCTTGCCCCGGCCGCGCGCGCTCCCCTATAGGCGCAGGCTCTGCGGGACGTCGCCCGCCGCGCCGCCCGCCTCAGGTCCATGCTCGCCCTCATCCGCCGCTTCGCCAAGTCGCCCGCCGCCAGCGGCCTCCTCGGGCTCCTGGTGCTGAGCTTCGCCGTGTTCGGCATCTCCGACGTGTTCAAGAACGCGGGCCGTGGCGACGCGGTGATCCAGGCGGACGGGCGCACCGTCACGGGAGCGCAATTCAAAGCCATGTTCGACCGCTACCTGCAGGGCCTCGCCCAGCAGAACGGCGGCCAAGCCCCCACCATCCAGGACGCCGCCGCCGCGGGCGCCGACGGGCAGGTGCTGAACGAGGTGGTCACGGAGGAGGCCGGAAACGCCGCCATCGCCCGCGCCGGCGTTCGCCCGGCCGATGAGCTGGTGCTGGGCGAACTGGCCAAGGCGCAGCGCTTCCGCAACCCGATCACCGGGGCCTTCGACAAGGCCGCCTACCAGAGCTTCCTGCAGGAGCAGCGCATCACGCCGCAGGAGGTGGAGGGCAGCCTGCGCGACCAGGTGGCCCAGCGCCAGTTCCTCACCGGCCTGGTCTCCGGCCTTCAGGCGCCCGCCGCCTTCACCACCGTTCAGGCGGCCTTCGACACGGAGGCGCGGGACTTCTCGTTCGTGACGATCGCCGCCGCCGCCCTGCCCGCGCCCGCCAAGCCCACGGACGCCGAGATGCAGGCCTTCCTGAAGGAGAACGGCGCCAAGCGGCCGGAGACGCGCGTGGTCAGCCTGGTGCGTTTCTCGGCGAGCCAGCTGGCGACGACCCTGCCCGTCGACGAGGCGGAGCTGAAGAAGCGGTTCGACTTCGAGAAGGAGAGCCTCTCCACGCCCGAGAAGCGCACGGTGGTGCAGATCCCGCTCAAGTCGCCCGCCCAAGCCGCGGACGTGGTCGCCCGGCTGAAGCGCGGCGAGACGCCCGCCGACGTCGCGAAGACCGTCGGCGCGCAGCCGGTGATCGCCACGGACGCGCCGCGCACGGCGGTCGCCGACCCCGCCGTCGCCGCCGCCGCGTTCGCCATGGCCAAGGGCGAGGTGCGCGGGCCCGTGCAGGGGGGTCTCGGCGCGTCCGTGGTGCAGGTCACGTCCGTGACGCCCGGGCACGAGGCGACGCTGGAGGAGGCGCGGCCCAAGCTGGAGGCCGAGGTGCGCAAGGCCTCCGCCGCCGCCAAGGCCGACGAACTGTCGGGCAAGTACGACGACGCGCGCTCCGGCGGGGCGAACTTCGCCGAGGCGGTGGCCAAGGCGGGCGGGACCATCCTGCCGCTGCCGCCCTTCACCGCGCAGGGGGCCACGGCGCAGGGCCAGCCCCTGCCCGTGCCGAAGAAGCTGGTCGCCACCGCCTTCCAGCTGCCCAAGGGCGGCGAGAGCGAGCTGCTGCAGGCCGGCCCCGGCGAGAGCTACGCTATCCGCGTCGACGACGTGCGCCCGGCCGTGCCCCTGACGGTGGACGAGGTGCGCGGCCCCCTCACCGCCAAGATGATGAGCGACCGGCTGCTGCAGGCGCTCCAGGCCAAGGCCGAGGCCGTGGCGGCCCAGGCCCGCGCCAAGGGCTCGCTGGAGGGGCTGGCCGGCCCCGTGCAGCGCGCCGCGGGCGTGACGCGGGTGGTCGCGCGCCAGCCGAACGGGCCCTATCCGCCCGCGGTGATGGGCCGGGTCTTCGCCGCCAAGCCGGGCGAGACGGCCGTGGCGCTGGTGGCGGGCGCGCCCGGCAAGCCGCCGACCGCCGAGGTGGTGCGGCTGGACCGCGTCACGCCCGGCGCGCCGCGGGCCGTGGCCCTGGCCGCGCGGGCGGGCGCCCAGGCGGCGAGCGTCGGCTTGTTCGAAGACCTGACCGCGCACCTGCGCGAGGCCTCCCGCGCCCAGGTGAAGCCGCGGGTGGACGCCGCCCGCGCCCGCGCCGCCCTGGGCCTCGACCCCGCCGCCAAGCCGGGCGCCCCCGCCGCGCCAGCCCGGTGACACCCGAGGCCGTGCGCGAAGCGTTCGCGACCGCCTATGACGCCGGCCGAGCGCAGGTGGTGGTGCGGCGGCTGGTGGACGACCTGGAGACGCCGGTCTCCGCCTTCCTGAAGATCGGCCGGGGGCGCCCCTACGCCTTTCTTTTCGAGTCGGTGGAGGGCGGGGCCTGGCGCGGCCGCTACTCGGTGGTGGCGCTCGACCCCGACCTCGTGTGGCGCGCACGAGGCGACGCGGCGGAGCTGGCGCGCGGGCCCCAGGCGGTGGCCGCCGAGGCGTTCGCGCCCGAGCCGGGCGGCGCCCTCGCCTCCCTGCGCGCCCTGGTGGCCGAGTCGCGCATCGACCTGCCGGAGGGCCTGCCGCCCATGGCCGCCGGCTTGTTCGGCGTGCTCGGCTACGACGTGGTGCGCCTCGCCGAGCCCCTCGGGGCCCCTAACCCCGACCCCCTGGACCTGCCGGACGCGGTGATGATGCGCCCGCGCACGGTGGCCGTGTTCGACGGGGTGGCGCAGGAGATCCTGCTCGCCGCCCCCGTGAGGCCCGAAGCCGGCGTCACGGCCGCGGCGGCGCACGCGGCGGCGCAGTCGCGGCTCGACGCCCTCGCCGCCCGCCTGCGCGGCCCCCTCG
>CAXTCO010000074.1:0-10174 GCA_964242255.1 uncultured Caulobacteraceae bacterium
CCACCGCGCCGGCGACCCCGCCGCGTGTGCGGCGGCGGCCGGCGGCAGGGCCAGCTCGTAGGCGGCGGCGCGCTCAGGGGAGGCCGGCTGCGCGCACGCCTCACACAAGCGCCGAACGAGCCGCTGCGCCGCCAACCCCCGCAGCACGTCGGACAGCAGGTAGCCCTCCACCTCCAGGTCGAGCAGGCGGCCCACGCTGGCCAGCGCCCCGTTGGTGTGCAGGGTGGAGATGACCAGGTGGCCCGTCAGCGCCGCCTGCACGGCGATGCGCGCCGTCTCCGGGTCGCGGATCTCGCCCACCATGATCACGTCCGGGTCCTGGCGCAGGATGGAGCGCAGCGCCGCCGAGAAGCTCAGGCCGATGTCGCTGCGCACCCGCACCTGCTGCACGCCCGGCAGCTCGAACTCGACCGGGTCCTCCACCGTGACGATCTTGCGGCGTCCGTCGTTCAACTCGCTGAGCAGGCGGTAGATGGTGGTGGTCTTGCCCGAGCCGGTGGGGCCAGTGAGCAGCAGCACCCCGTTGGGCTGGGCGGCGACGGCGCGCAGCCGGTCCACGTCCGACGACGCGAGCCCCAGCTCCTCCAGCTTCGGCAGGCGCGTCGACTTGCCGAGCAGGCGCATGACCATGGACTCACCCCAGGCGGTGGGCAGGGAGGACACGCGCAGGTCCACCTCCCGCCCCGCCACGCGCACGGCCTGACGTCCGTCCTGCGGCAGGCGGCGCTCGCCGATGTTCATGGCCGACAGGAGCTTGATGCGGCTGGACACGGCGTCGAAGCCGGCGCGGGGGGCGGAGCGCACCGTGTGCAGCATGCCGTCCACGCGCATGCGCACGACGAAGCGGTCCTCCAGCGGCTCGATGTGCACGTCGCTGGCGCCGCGCTGCAGCGCCTCGGCGAAGACGCCGTTGACGAATTCGATCACGGGCGCCTCCTCCGCCAGCTCGCGCAGGCGCAAGGCGTCGCCGGCCGCCGCGCCCGCCGTCCCGGCCGCGCCGGGGCCCGTGAGCCCGGCGTCGTGCAGCAGGCCCTCCACCAGCGCCCGCGGGGCCAGGCGCAGCGCCGCGCCCCCTGGCCCGGCCGCCTCCAGCGCCTCGCCCAGCATGGGGTCGAGCGGGTGGACCGCGGCGCAGACCACGCCGCCCGCCTCCGTCCGCCACGCGGCGGCGCCGCGCCCGGCCCACCACCCTGGAGAGGTCCCCGTCTCGGCGAGGAAGGCGGCCACGGCGGCCGGGGGCGGCAGGTCGGCCGCGTCCTGCACCGGCAGGTCGAGCTGGCGCGAGAGCGCCTGCAGCAGGTCAGGCTCCGCCAGGGCGCCCGTGCGCACCAGCGCCTGGCCGAGCAGCACGCCCGTCTGCGCCTGCAGGTTCAGCGCGTCGGCCACGTCGCGGGGGGCGACGCGACCCTCCTCCACCAGGAGCTCGCCGAGGCGGAGAACGCGCATGCCGGCCAGACTAGACGAGACGCCCCCCGCCCCCAAGCGCCACGGCCTGCATCCGGGCCGCGCCGCCCCGCGTATCCTCCTTCGAGCCGGCTCGACCTCCTGGCGGCGCAGCAGACGGGACCACACGCTTGGGCATGTCGGGGAGCGATGTCACCCTCGAACGCTTCAGCGCCTTCGGCGACCTCAGCGAGGCGGAGGCCTCGGCGCTGCGGCAGTTGCTCGGCCCCGAGATCCGGCTTCGAGCCGCCTGCGACGTCCGCGAGGCCTGGGGCGGCCGCCACACCCTGTTCGTGATCCGCGAGGGTTGGGCCGCCTCCAGCGCCGACCTCTCGGACGGCGGGCGCCAGATCCTGAAGATCCACCTGCCGGGGGACCTGATGGGCGCGCCGAGCCTCGCCTTCGACGCGCCGGTGGAGACGCTCACCACACTCACCCCCGCGCGGGTCAGCCCCGTGTCGTTGCCCGCGCTGGGAGAGCTGTTCGCGAGGGCGCCTCGCCTCGGGGCCGTGATGTTCCTCGGCGCGCAGGAGGAGCGGGCGCTCCTGATGGACCGGTTGACGGCCGTCGGCCGCATGGACGCCGAGCACAGCGTGATGTCGCTGCTGCTCCACCTCCACGAGCGCCTTTCGGCGGCGCACCCGTCGGGCGTGATCCCCTTCCCGCTCACCCAGGCGCAGGTCGCCGATGTGCTGGGGCTGACGCCCGTCCACGTCAGCCGCGTCATGCGGAGGCTGGAGAAGGCCGGCCGCATCCGCCGGGACGGCCGCACGGTGGAGCTGCCGGACGTCGGCGGCCTGCGCGGGGCCGCGGCCATTCCGCGCCGAAGGCTCCGGCGCGATCCGGAGTGGCTGCCCGCCCGCGCCTAGGCGGAGACGGCCTCCCGCTCGGGCGTCTCGACCGACGGCGGTGCGCGCCCTCGCTCCGCGCTGCGGACACGACGCAACAGCTTGTCCATGGCGTCGCGGGCGTGCACCCGATCGCGCAGCACGTGGCCGCCCTCGACCCCGGCCAGGAGCGCCCGGCGGGCGCGGAACACGCGGCTCTTCATGGTGCCGACCGGGCATTCGGCGTAGGCGGCCGCCTCCTCATAGCTCCAGGCCCCCGCGCCGACGAGGAGCAGCGCCTCCCTCTGGTCGGGCGGCAGGCGGTTCAGGGCGCGGCGGAGATCGTTCAGCTTGAGCCCGGCGCCCGGATCGTCGTTGGAGGCGAGCCGCCAGGAGGACAGCTCCAGGTCCTCCTCCAGGACGCGCTTGGACCGCCGCAGGCCGGAGATGTGCGTGTTGCGCAGGATGCGGAACAGCCACGCCTCCATGTTGGTCTCGGCCGCGAAGGTGTGGCGCCCGCGCCAGGCCCGCGTCAGGGCCTCCTGCGCCAAGTCCTCGCCGCGCGCGTGTTCCCCGGTCAGGAACCGGGCGAAAGCCCGCAGGCGCGGCACGTGCCGCAACAGATCGGACGTGAACTCGGCGTCCTGCGCGTGCGGCAACTCGGCACCCTCCGTGCGCCCAAGAAGAAGCACGGGCCGGCCAGACCGGCATTAACCTAGGTTCTCTGAGCCATGGCCGAGGGCGGGAGGGTCCCGGCGGCCTGATGTCCGCTCGTATCCAGAGGACGCCGGCTCGGACGCGCTGCTGCGCCGACGCGGCCTTCAGCTCCACCGCTTCCCAGCGGCGCAGCGGGTCAGATGGGCGACGAGCCCGGGGAGCAGCCGCACGCCGAAGCGGCCGACCGGCCGGCTTCAGCCCATGTCGGGCGGTTCCAGGCCGTGGAGGCGGGCGCAGGCCGTCATCGTGTTGCGGAGCAGGCAGGCGATGGTCATCGGCCCGACCCCGCCCGGCACCGGCGTGATCGCGCCCGCGACCTCCACCGCCTCGTCGAAGGCCACGTCGCCCACCAGCCGCGTCTTGCCCGCCGCCGCCTTCTCCGGGTCGCGCGAGGCGACGCGGTTCACGCCGACGTCGATCACCGTGGCGCCGGGCCGGATCCACTCGCCGCGCACCATCTCCGGCCGCCCCACCGCCGCGACGAGCACGTCGGCCCGCCGGCAGAGCTCGGGCAGGTCGCGGCTGCGGGAGTGCGCCACCGTCACCGTGGCGTCGGCGGCGAGCAGCAGCTGCGCCATGGGCTTGCCGACGATGTTTGAGCGCCCGACGACGACCGCCTCCACGCCCGCCAAGCTCCCCAGCACGTCGCGCAGCAGGATCATGCAGCCGAGCGGCGTACAGGGCGTCAGGGCGGGGCGGCCCGTCGCCAGCCGGCCGGCGTTGACGACGTGGAAGCCGTCGACGTCCTTGTCCGGATCGATCGCCGCCAGCACGGCCGCGGCGTCGATCTGCGGCGGCAGGGGCAGCTGCACCAGCACGCCGTGGATCGCGGGGTCTGCGTTCAGCCCGGCCACCAGGCGCAGCAGCGTCGCCTGGTCCGTGTCGGCGGGCAGGCGGTGGGTGCGCGAGAGCATGCCCGCCTCCTCCGTCGCCTGCCCCTTGGCGCGCACGTAGACGGTGCTCGCCGGATCCTCCCCGACCAGCACCACGGCCAGCCCCGGCCTGAGGCCGTGCGTCCGCGTCAGGCCGCCCACGGCGTGGGCGACGCCGCCCCGCAGGCGCGCGGCGTAGGCCTTGCCGTCGATGAGCTTGGCTTGGGGCATGGGAGAGGGCGTCCGTGTCGGGGGGCCGTTCGTCGGGCGCGGCCGCCGCCTGATGGGGGATCGAGGTGCCCGGAGCAAGGCCGGCCTGAGTGGGACGCGGCGGATGATCCCGGTGAGGAACAAGCGATTGACACTTTCGCGGCGCACCATCAAACAAGCTTAGCCACCCGCGCCGGGATCGACGCTCGTGTCGCCCCGACGCTCAGCCGCGATCCCAGCTTCATGCTCATGCCGAGACCGTGGCCGGGCTTCGGGCCTCCGGCCGAACGCCGCCTGAGACGTGAGGGCGGCGCGGCTCGTGGCCGGACCGCGACTTGTGGAGACTGAGGCTCCGCGCGGCGCCTCGCAGGCCTCCGGGCCGGCGCTTCCCCGCCGCACGCAGCTGGCGTTGGTGGCCGTCGCCGCGGCCGTCGTGGCGGGCGCCCTGTGGCTCTCGTCCTGCGCGCACAAGCGCGAGGCTCCGGCCGTGGCGAGCAGCGCACCCGCCGACCGCTTCACCCCCACGCGCGAGCAGCAGGGGCAGATCCAGACCGCCGTCGCCGCGGTGCAGCCGTTCGCCGACTCCCTCTCCACCGACGGCCGCATCGCCGTGGACGACGACCGCACCACCCAGGTGTTCCCGCCCTTCACGGGCCGGGTGACCAACGTGTTCGTGGTCGCCGGCCAGCACGTGCGCGCCGGCCAGCCCCTCGCCGCCTTCGCGGCCAACGAGCTGGTGCAGGCGCGCAGCGACCTCGCCTCCGCGCAGGCCGCCGAGACCCAGGCGACGGCGCAGCTGGCGCAGGCCCGCTCCAACTTCGGCCGCCAGAGCGCCCTGGCCCCGGCGCAGGCGGCCGCGGCGCGCGACGTGGAGCAGGCGCGCACCGACCTGGCCACCGCCGAGCAGAGCCTCGCCACGGCCCGGACCAACGCGGCGGCGGCGCGCGGGCGGCTGCAGGTGCTCAACGTCGCGCCGGGAGCGGCCATGGGTGCGGCGCAGGGCCGGGCGGCCGCGGTGATCCGCGCGCCCCTCGACGGCGTGGTGACCTCGCGCCAGGTGGGGCGCGGGCAGTTCGTCAACAGCTACACGGGCGGGTCGTCCACGCCGTTGCTGGTGATCAGCGACCTCTCCCGCGTGTGGCTGGTCGCCAACCTGCGCGACACGGACTCCGCGCGCGTCCGCGTCGGCGCCGCCCTGACCGCGCGGGTGCCGGCGCTGGACGGCCTGAGCGTCTCCGGCCGCGTGGTGTTCGTGTCGCCGGTGGTGGATCCCGCCGCGCACCGGGTGACCGTCCGCGCCGAGGTGGCCAACCCCGACGGCCGCCTGCGCCCCGACATGTTCGCCGACGTGACGGTGGGCGCGGGCCCGACGCGCACCGCGGTGAGCGTGCCCGCCGCGGCGGTGCTCTACGACGGCTCCGCCGCCAAGGTGTGGGTGCAGGGGCCGGGGGGCGCCTTCGCCCTGCGGCCGGTGCAGGTGGGCCGCGCGCAGGGCGGGGCGGTGGAGGTGGTCTCCGGCCTCGCGGCGGGCGAGCGGGTGGCCAGCGGAGGCGCCCTCTTCATCGACCAGGCGGCGACGGGGGGCTGAGTGGGCGGCCTCGTCGCCTTCTCGCTGCGCCGGCGCTGGCTGGTGCTGGTGCTGCTGGCCGCGCTGCTGGCGGCCGGTTTCGCGGCGTTCCGCGGGCTGAACATCGAGGCCTACCCCGACCCCGTGCCGCCCCTGGTGGAGGTGATCACCCAGAACGCCGGCCAGTCGGCCGAGGAGATCGAGCGCTACGTCACCATCCCCATCGAGGTGCAGATGGCGGGCATCCCGCACGTGAAGAGCGTGCGGACCATCTCGCTGTTCGGCCTGTCGGACGTGAAGGTGCAGTTCACTTACGACTTCAGCCACGACGAGGCCGAGCAGCGCGTCATCAACCGCCTGAGCCAGCTCAGCGGCCTGCCGGCCGGCGTCTCGCCGCAGATCTCGCCGGAGAGCCCGATCGGGGAGATCTACCGCTACCGCGTCGAGGGGCCGCGCGGCTATCCGCTCACCGACCTGAAGACGATCCAGGACTGGATCCTGCAGCGGCGCTTCAAGGCCGTGCCGGGCGTGATCGACGTCACCGGCTGGGGCGGCCGCAGCAAGACCTATGACGTGTCGGTCGATCAGGGGAGGCTGCTGGCCTACGGCATCGGCCTGCCGCAGGTGATCACGGCGATCAACAACGCCAACGCCAACACCGGCGGCCAGACGCTCGACATCGGGGCGCAGTCGGCCATCGTGCGCGGCGTAGGCCTGATCCACTCGCCCGACGACCTGCGCCACACCCTGCTGAAGACGGTCAACGGCGCCCCCGTGACGGTGGCGGACGTGGCGACGGTGCAGGAGGGCTCGCTGCCGCGCCTGGGCATCGCCGGCGAGAACGCCGACCCGGACATCGTGCAGGGCGTGGTGCTGATGCACCGCGGCGAGAAGAGCACGCCCACCATCAACGCCGTGAAGACCGAGGTGGAGCGCATCAACGCCGGCGGCGTGCTGCCGCTCGGCGTCCACATCGCGCCGCTCTACGACCGCAGCGGCCTGATCGGCGTGACGACGCACACCGTGCTGCACAACATGATCGAGGGCATGGTCCTGATCTTCGTGGTGCAGTGGCTGTTCCTGGGCAGCCTGCGCAGCGCGATCGTGGTCTCGGCCACCATCCCCTTCGCGCTGGCCTTCGCCATCCTGATCATGGTGGGGCGCGGCGAGTCGGCCAACCTGCTGTCGGTGGGCGCCATCGACTTCGGCCTGGTGGTCGACGCCACGGTGATCATGGTGGAGGTCGTGTTCCGCCAGCTGTCCCTGGCCGCCCAAGCGCGCGCCGCGCCGCCCGAGCGCGACGGCCTGACCGGCCGGCTGGCTGTGATCGCGGGCGCGGCCGGGTCGGTGGGGCAGTCCATCTTCTTCGCCGCCGCCGTGATCCTGGCGAGCTTCCTGCCGCTGTTCCTGCTGAGCGGGGTGGAGGGCCACATCTTCGGCCCGATGGCGCGCACCTACGCCTACGCCATCGCCGGCGGTCTCCTGGCCACCTTCACCGTCGCGCCGGCCCTGAGCGCGCTTTTGCTCAAGCCGCAGGCCGACGAGAAGGAGACGCCCGCCATCGTGGGGCTGCGGCGGCTGTACCTGCCGGTGTGCCGCTTCGCCCTGGCCAACCGCTGGCTGACGCTGGGCGGCGCGGCGCTGCTGTTCGCCCTGACGATCCTGTCGGCCTCGCGCTTGGGGCTGGAGTTCCTGCCGCACCTGGAGGAGGGCAACTTCTGGATCCGCGCCACCCTGCCCGCCTCCAGCAACTTGGCCGCCGGCGAGCCTTACGTCGCCAAGATGCGCCAGATCATCGGCTCCTACCCGGAGGTGGAGCGCGTGATCAGCCAGCACGGCCGCCCCGACGACGGCACGGACGCCACCGGCTTCTTCAACGTCGAGTTCTTCGTGCCGCTGAAGCCCTTCGACACCTGGCCGCACGGCGTGGACAAGCAGAAGCTCACCGACCAGCTCTCCGGTCGGCTGCAGCGCACCTTCCCCGGCGTGGACTTCAACTTCTCGCAGAACATCCAGGACAACGTCGAGGAGGCGGCCAGCGGCGTGAAGGGCGAGAACTCCGTCAAGCTCTACGGGCCGGACCTGGACGTGCTGACCGCCACCGCCGACAAGATCAAGGCGGCCATGGCCACCGTGCCGGGCGTCGCCGACCTCGCGGTGCTGAGCTCGCTGGGCCAGCCCACGGTCCGCATCGACATCGACCGGGGCCGCGCCGCCCGCTTCGGCCTGGCGCCCGGCGACGTGGAGACCACCCTGGCGGCGGCGGTGGGCGGCCAGCAGGCCGGCTCGCTCTACATGCCGAGGAGCGACCGCAACTTCCCCATCATGGTGCGGCTGGATGCGCGGCAGCGGCAGGACCTCGACAGCTTGAAGCGGCTGGTGATCCCCGCGCCCTCGGGCGCGGGCGTCACCAACGTGCAGCTGCAGGAGGTGGCGGACGTGAAGCTGATCTCCGGGGCCGGCTTCATCTACCGCGAGGGCCAGTCGCGCTACCTGCCCATCAAGTTCAGCGTGCGCGGCCGCGACCTGGGCGGCGCCGTCACCGACGCCCAGCGCACGGTGGCGCAGAAGGCGCCCCTCCCCGGCGGCTACCGGCTGGAGTGGGTGGGCGAGCTCGGCGACCTGCAGAGCGCGCTGCGCGAGCTGGGCGTGGCCGTGCCCCTCAGCCTCGCGATCATCTTCCTGCTCCTCTACGTCAACTTCTCGAGCGTGACGGAGGCGCTGCTGGCCGGCAGCGTGCTGCCCATGACCATGACCGGCGGAGTGCTCGCCCTGGCCCTCACCGGCACGCCGCTGAGCGTGTCGGCCGCCATAGGCTTCATCGCGCTGTTCGGCATCGCCATCATGAACGGCATCCTGGTGACCACAGCCTACAACCGCGGCGTCGCCGGCGGCCTGTCCAAGCGCGAGGCCGTGCTGCGCGCGTGCTCCGACGAGCTGCGGCCGGTGTCCATGACCTGCGTGGCGGCGGGCGTGGGGCTGCTGCCCGCCGCCCTCTCCAACGGCATCGGCTCGCAGGTGCAGAAGCCGCTGGCCCTGGTGGTGGTGGGCGGCTCGGCCATCGCGCCGGCCTTCGTGCTGCTGGTGCTGCCCGTGCTGCTGGAAGTTCTGGGCCGCTGTGGTCGGAGCGGCGCGTCGCGGGCGCGGGCGGAGGACCACGCGTGAGGCCCCGGGCCGCCCTGGCCGCCCTCGCCCTGGGCGGCCTCGCCCTGGGCGGCCTCGCCGCGGGCTGCGCCGTCGGCCCGGACTTCAAGCGCCCCGCCGCCCCGCCTGCGGCCGGCTACGCCGACCTGGACGGCCCCGTCGCCCCCGCGCGCGAGGCGCGCCCCACCGTGCGCTGGGCGGGCGTGGAGAACGGCGCTTGGTGGAGCGCCTTCGGCTCGCCCGAGCTGGACGCCCTGGTGCGCCAGGCCCTCGCCGCCAACCCGGACGGGCGCGCCGCCCGCGCCGCCCTGCGCAACGCCGCCGAGCTCTACCGCGCCCAGCGCGGCGTGCTGTTCCCGCAGGTGTCGGCCAGCTTCACACCCACGCGCGACAAGAGCTCCGCCGACATCTCGCCGGTGCCGAACGGCGAGGTCTTCACCTACGACCTGTTCACCTACCAGGGCGTGGTCGGCTACGCCCTGGACGTGTGGGGCGGCCAGCGCCGCTCGGTCGAGGCCGCCGCGGCCGTCGCCGAGCAGGCGCGCTTCCAGAGCGAGGCCGCCTACGACACCCTGACCGCCAACCTGGTGACGGCGGCCTTCCAGCTCGCCTCCGCCCGCGCTCAGCTGAAGCTGCTGCACGTGCAGGTCGACGACCTGTCGCAGCTGACGGGACTCGTCCAGTTGCAGCAGGCGCGGGGCCAGTCGGCGGCCCTCGACCTCCTGTCCGTGCGCGCGCAGCTGGCCCAGGCGCAGGCGGCGATCCCCATTCTGGAGAAGCAGCTCGCCGTCTCGCGCGACGCGGTGGCCGCCCTGACCGACCGCACGCCCGCCGAGGTGGCCGACCTCGACCTGCCGTTCGACCGCTTCGTCCTGCCCGAGGCGCCGGCGCCCAGCCTGCCCGCCGTGCTGGTGGAGCGGCGGCCCGACCTGCGCGCGGCTGAGGCCAACGTGCACCAGGCCGCCGCCCAGGTGGGCGTGGCGATCGCCAACCGCCTGCCGGGCCTGACGCTGACCGCCTCGGGCGGCGGCCAGTCCCTGCGGATCGGCCGGCTCCTGAACACGCCCGACACCATCTGGTCGGTGGGGGCCGACGTCACGGGCGTGCTGTTCGACGGCGGGACGCTGAAGCATCGCCAGCGCGCCGCCGAGGCCGCGCTCGACCAGGCGGAGGCCCAGTACCGCAGCGCGCTCCTGGCCGCCTTCCAGAACGTGTCGGACGTGCTGGCGGGCGTGCAGGCCGACCGGCACGGCTACGAGGCCGCCACCTCCGCCCGGTCCGCCGCCGCGGCCACGACCCGCGTCACAGCCCTGCAGCACGACGCGGGCCAGGTCTCGGGCCTGCCGCTTCTGACCGTGCGGGCCGCGGAGGCGCAGTCCGCCGCGGCGCAGGCG
>CAXTCO010000075.1:0-10163 GCA_964242255.1 uncultured Caulobacteraceae bacterium
GCTCGGCCGAGCCCGGCGTCGCGCCTGCCTCTCCGGCCGGCGAGGTCCGGCGCGGCCGCCGTGCCCCGCGCGTCGGCCGAGGCGACGGCGACGGACGCCGGCGACGGACGGACGCGAGGCAGGCGCAGACCGGCGGCGATGACGGCGCCCGCGACGGCCGTGCCGGCCAGCACGCCCGCGAACACGAGGCACAGGATCAGCACGGTCATCGCCGGCGCGTCCTCCAACTCGCCGCTCGCGCGCATCTGGACGAGGCGCACGAGATGGGGCTCGAGCACTGAGAGCTCCACCGCCAGCGCCAGCGTCACGACCAGCGGGACAAGGGCGAAGCCGACGGCCGCCTTGAGCCAGCCCTCCAGGGCGCCGCGGGTGGCGTCGAACAGCAGCAGTCCGGCGAAGGCGGGGGCGAGCGCCAGCAGAACGGCGAGCACGACCTTGGCGGCCAGGAGCGTCCCCACGGTCGACATGAGGAGCAGGAACGCCGAGCCGTTCAGCGCCGTCGCCGAGAAGGCGACGCCGCCCAGCAGCGGCGACGCCGCGCCGGCGCGGCCGGCGAAGGCGGCGGCGGTCTGCGTCAGCACGTCGTGGGCGGCCTGCAGGCCGGCGAAGGGGTCGCCGCGGAAGGCGGAGCCGGCGGGCTGCACCGCCGTGAGCAGGCGTGCGGCGAGGTCTGCGGGGCCGCGGAACAGGGCGTCGTACACGGCCGTCTGGTAGGCGCCCCAGCTCGTCGCCAGCACCAGCACGAGGCCGATCTTCAGCACGGCGACGGTGGCCTCCCCGACGGTGAGGCCGCCCCGGCCGAGCAGCAGGCGCAGGCCGATGAAGGCGACGTAGAGCGTCAGCAGCACGGTGAGCACGGGCAGCACGGGGCCGTCCGGCCGGGCGAGGGCGGCGTAGCCCTCGGCGGCGAGGCCGTTCACGTTGCAGTCGACGCCGTCGAGCAGCGAGCGCACCAGCGGCGCATCGGCGGAGGCGGCGGGGCAGAGCGAGGGCATCAGGCCGCTCTCGCCCGCTCGCCGCGGGCGGCGGTGCGCGCCAGGAGCTCAGGCATCCAGGCGGCCGGATCGTCGCCCACCCGCGCGCGCAGCTCGTCCAGCATCCGCACCGTGCGCTCGCGGCCGCTGAGCACCGTCAGCACCTCAGGGTGGCCGTTGAGGTTCAGGCGCGCCACCACGCTGTCGGCCCCGTGCTTGATGAGGAAGGCGTGGCTGGTGTCCGGCAGGGTGCGCACGAGGTCGAACTCGTGCGCCGTCAGGCCGAAGCCGTCCATGTACTCGGCCGGCTGCGCCTTGGGGTTGGCCATGAAGATCTGCGTGGCCGCCTGCTCCACGATGGCGCTGGCGATGCGGCTGCCGAGCGCGTCCGCCGCGCTCTGGGTGGCGAAGCCGACCAGGCCGTTGCGCTTCCTGATGGTCTTCTCCCAGTCCTTGATCCGCGCGACGAACACGTCGTCGTCCAGCGCGCGCCAGCCCTCGTCGATGACGATGATGGTGGGCTCGCCGTCCAGCCGCTGCTCCACGCGGTGGAACAGGTAGAGCATGGCCGGCGAGCGCAGGGCCGGCGCGTCGAGGATGCGCGTGATGTCGACGCCCAGGGTCTCGACGTCGAGGTCCAGGGCGTCGTCGGCGTTGTCGAACAGCCAGGCGTGCTCGCCCTCGCCGTGCCAGGGGGCGAGGCGGGCGGCGAGGTCGCTCGCCGTGGCTCGGCCGGCGCCGCGGAACAGCTCGGCGAAGTAGCGCAGGCGGCGGAAGGCGGGCGCCTGGTCGTAGTTGGCGTCCACCGCCTCCTTGATGCGGGCGAGTTCCTCGGGCGTCGGCGTCTCGCCGGGCGGGGAGACCAGGCGCGCGGCCCAGTCGGTGAGGAAGCGGCGGGTCTCCGGCGCGTCGGGCAGCTGCAGGGGGTTGAAGCCGGTGGGCTCGCCCGGGCGCAGCGCGTCGTAGCGGCCGCCGACCGCGCGCAGGAAGATCTCCATGCCGCGGTCCTTGTCGAACACCACGATGCGCGGGCGGAAGCGGCGGGCCTGCGCCAGCAGGAAGCCCAGAACCACCGTCTTGCCGGAGCCGGAAGGTCCGATCACGGTGAAGTTGCCCAGGTCGCCGTGGTGGAAGTTGAAGTGGTACGGCCCGGCGCTGGTGGTCTCCAGCAGCGTCACCGCGCTGCCCCAGTGGGCGCCCGCGGCCTGCCCCACCGGGAAGTTGTGGCCGCTCGCCAGGCCGGAGAAGTTGGCGGTGGAGACGAGGGCGCGGCGCGCCACGTCCTTCAGGTTGCACGGGAACTGCGCCCAGAAGGCGGCCTCCAGGTTCACGTCCTCGCGCACGGCGATCACGCCCATGTCGGTGAAGGCGGACTGCACCTCGCCCACGCTGGCGTCCAGCGCCGACAGGCTTTCTGCTCGCACCATCACCGTCAGGTGGTGCTCGCCGAAGGCGGAGCGGCCGCTGGCCACGTCATCGCGCGCCTGCTCCAGGCCGGCGCGGAGCGAGCGGGCCGCGTCGTCCGCCGCGCGCATGCGGCGCAGCGACAGGTTCATGCGCTCGAGCGTCGGCTGGCGGTCGACGAAGGCGAAGCTCTGGCTGACCGTCATCTCGACGGGCAGGCGCAGCAGGTCGTCGAGCATTCCGGGGGCCGTCTCGGGCGGGTAGTCCTTCACCGAGATCATGGCCGCGAACTGGCGCGGCAGGCCGTTGGCCTTGCCGAGCTCCAGGGTGTCCGAGCCGAAGGTGACGCGGCGGTAGGGCAGGTAGCGGCCGAGGTCGGCCTGCGGCAGCAGCACCGGCCGCATCTCGCCGTTGTAGAGGGCGGAGAGGAACTCCAGCGGCTCCGACGCGGGGCCTCGCGGCGTGTCGTAGGCCGAGAGCCCGCGCACGCCGTAGGGCTGGAGCGCGGCGGTGAAGCTCTCGCGCGCGGCGTCCAGCTCGCGGCGGTCGCGGGCGCGCTCGGCCGCCTCGGCCGGATCCTCGGGGCGGCCGGCGAGGTGGCGCAGCAGGCCGTCCGCCCAGCCGGCGCGACCCTGGAGCGGGCGGCGCACCAGCGTCAGGAACAGGTCGTTGACGTAGAGGCGGCGGCGGGAGAGGCGCTCGCGCCAGGCGGCGTCCAGCTCAGCCGAGAAGGCGTCGGGGAAGTCGCCGGCCAGCTCGGGCGAGACCTCGCGGCGCACGACGTGGCTGTAGACGGCGAAGCGGCTGGTCCCCACCGCGCGGAGCATGGTGTCGCGCACGGCTTGGCGGTGGTTCAGCTCGGAGCTGTCGGCGGTCTCGAACGGCAGGCCCTGCAGGTGCAGCACCTGCAGCAGCATCCCGTCGCGCGTCTCGACCGTGCGGTCGTCCACGTGGCGGGCGTAGGGCAGGCGGTCGCCGGCCTGCGCCTCGCGCCGGGCGAAGGTCTGGGCGGAGGCGGCGCGCCCGGTCATGCGGGGACGCTCACGGGGCGTAGCTGTTGGCGCGCCAGCGGGCGTGGTTGCGCACGCGCGGATGGCGCCTCGCCTTGACCAGCCACAGGTCGAAGATGCGCGGCTCGCGCAGGCAGGCGAGGTGGCCGCCGGCGTGGATCACGAGCGCCGCGGCCACCGCCCACAGGCTCTTGGTGATCAGGAACAGCTCGGCGGTGACGACGCCGTTCAGCACGAAGAAGCTGTAGGTCACGCCGAGGAACATCTGAGGCCGCGTCAGCGCGGCGAACACCGGATCGCGCGTCAGGGGCTCGGCGTCGGCCACCGTCCTAGCGCCCGAGGGCCGCCTGGCGGATGCCGCCCACGATGGAGGCGGCGCCGAACAGGATGAAGCAGCCCAGGATCACCGTCGCGCCGTAGCGCCAGTTCATCCGCCCGGTGAGCATCATGAACCCCACCGCCGCCACCGCGATCACCGCCGCCACGGTCGCGACGTTGCCCAGCAGCGTGCCCTGCATCCACTCCACGGCGTTCAGGATCGGGCCGGAACCCTGCGGGTCGAGCTGGCCGCCGTAGCTCTGCGCGCGCGCCGCGCCGGCGCACAGCATCAGGGCGCCGGCGAGGGCGGTGCGGCCGGGGGGAGCGCGGCGGGTCATGGGGCGACTCTGAAGGCGGGGAGCGGCGGCATGAGGGCGGCGGGGCCCTGCCCCACCCGCGCCAGGACGCCGCGGACGTAGGCCCGGGTCTCGGCGAAGGGCGGCGGCCCGCCGTAGCGCTGCACCGCGCCCGGGCCGGCGTTGTAGGCGGCCAGCGCCAGCCGCACGTCGCCGCCGAAGCGCTGCAGCATTTGCGAGAGGTAGGCGGCGCCCCCCTCCACGTTGCCGGCCAGCTCCGTGGCGTCCACGCCGAGCGCGCGGGCGGTGGCGGGCGTCAGCTGCATCACCCCCACCGCCCCCTTGGGCGAGCGCGCCGTCTGCCGCAGGCCGCTCTCCTGCACCGCGACGGCGCGCACCAGCCGGGCGTCCACGCCATGGCGCGCGGCGGCGGAGGCGATCTCGCGGCCGACCGCGTCGGTGCTCGGCGACACGGCCGGCGCGGGGCCGAGGGAGGTCACGCCTTCGCGGGTGGTCACGGCCGGCCCTGCGAGCACCGTCACCGCCCCGCCGTCACCCACCTCCAGCACCTGCGCGCGCGCCGGCGCGCCGGCCGCGGCGAGGGCGGCCAGGGCGAGGAGCGCGGCGGGCGAGGACGGAAGACGCATGGGGCTCGTGCCGATCCGACGGGCCGACTCTCTACACGGGGGCCGGCCGCGCCCGTCTGCGGCCGTTGGACGCGCGACGGCCGGTGGTGGACACGGCCGCCCCGTTGCGCATGGTGGCCGGCCAGTCCGCGCCGCCTCCCGGCGCGCCCTCTGCGGGAGACGATCCGATGGTCCCACGCCGCGCCGGCCCGCCGGCCGCCCCCGCCCGCGTCGGAGCGCGCTGATGCCGGGCGTGTGGTTCGACGAGCTCACGGTCGGGCAGGTGTTCCAGCACCCGATCCGCCGCACGGTCACGGAGACGGACAACGTCCTCTTCAGCGCCATGACGCACAACCCGGCCCAGCTGCACCTGGACGAGGAGTACTGCCGCACAGAGACCGAGTTCGGCCAAAGGCTGGTCAACAGCTGCTTCACCCTGGGCCTGATGGTGGGGATCTCGGTCGGCGACACGACGCTGGGCACGGCCGTGGCCAACCTGGGCTGGGACGAGGTGCGCTTCCCGAGGCCCCTGTTCCACGGCGACACGGTGCGCGTGGAGACGGAGGTGCTGGAGCTGCGCCCCTCCAGGTCGCGGCCCGACCAGGGGATCGTCGTCTTCGGGCACCGCGCCTACAACCAGCACGGCGAGCTGGTGGCCAGCTGCAAGCGCTCGGGCCTGCAGCGCAGGAGGCCGGCGGCGTGAGCCCGCGCCCGCTCCGCTCCCTGCTGTTCATCCCCGGCGACAGCGGGAGGAAGCTGGCCAAGGCCGACGGCGCGGGGGCCGACGCCCTGATCCTCGACCTGGAGGACTCGGTCGCGCCCGAGCGCAAGCCCGAGGCGCGCGACCTCGTCGCCGCCTTCCTGCGGGACCGCCCGCGCGGAGGCCGCACCTGCGAGCTGTGGGTGCGGATCAACCCGCTCGACGGCGGGCCGGCGCCCACGGACTTGGCCCTGGCCGACCTCGCCGCCGTGACCGCCGCCGCCCCGGACGGGATCATGCTGCCCAAGGCGGAGGGCGTGGCCGACGTGGAGCGCCTGGGCCTCTACCTGGACGCCCTGGAGGTGCAGGCCGGGCTGGAGCGCGGCGCGGTCGGGATCATCCCCGTGGCGACGGAGACCGCGGCCGCGCCGCTGGCGCTCGGCGACTACCGCCGCGCCCGCCCGCCGCGCCTGCGCGGCCTCACCTGGGGCGCGGAGGACCTGAGCACGGCGGTGGGGGCCAGCACCAACCTGGACCCGGCGGGCGGCTGGGCGCTCACCTTCCGCTTGGCGCGCTCGCTGGCCCTGCTGGCGGCCCACGCCGCGGGCGCGCAGGCGATCGAGACGCTGTACGTCGACTTCCGTGACGAGCACGGCCTGCGCGCCTCCTGCCGCGCGGCGCGGGCGGAGGGCTTCACCGGCCGCCTCGCCATCCACCCGGCGCAGGTGGCGGCGATCAACGAGAGCTTCACCCCCTCCCCCGCCGAGCTGGAGCACGCCCGCCGCGTGCTGGCCGCCTTCGCCGCCGCACCCGGGGCCGGCGTGGTGGGGCTGGACGGCAAGATGCTGGACATCCCGCATATGAAGCAGGCGCAGCGCCTGCTCGCCCAGGCCGAGGCGTTCCCGGCCGGCTAGGGCGCCGCCCGCCCGTCCAGACGGCGAGGGCGCCAGCCTTGGGCGGCTAGTGTTGCTGGATGCCCTTTGACTGCGCCCCGCGGATGTACTCCGCGGTGTCAAGCTCGCGTTGACGCCACTGCGCCTTGGTGGCGCATTGGGTGGCGCCCCCGAGGCGCGAGCCCGTCTCGGCGAGACGCCGGCAGACGACCCTGTCCATGTCGAGGCCCTGCGGGGCGGAGAACGCAGCCGACGAGGCGGGCGGCGCGGTGCCCGCGGCGGCGTGGGCCGGGCCGCTCGCGGGCGCGGGTGAAGCCGCTTGGAGAACGGCGGCGAGGACGAGGGTGGAGAGTGAAGTCACGGATGCGTTCTCCCGGACAAAGAAAAGGGCGGCGACCGTTCGATCGCCGCCCTCGAAGGCTCAGATCACGAGATCGCCTTAGAAGTTGGCGGTCACGCCCATGAAGATTTGACGGCCCAGCGAGTCGTAGACGCCAGGGAAGGTGTTGCCGTTTCCGTAGTTGGGAACGCCCGCACCGATCACGGGGATGTTGTTGGAGTCGAGCACCGGCGGATCGCGGTCGGCGATGTTGTTGATGCCGGCGCGGAACTGCAGGTTCTTACGCAGTTGCCAGAGCATGGTCAGGTCGAGGTAGCCGTAGGCGCCGATCTTGGCGTCAGTGGGGTCGCCCGCGGCGCCGAGGCCGCCGTTCAGGTTGGAGTTGGATTCAAGCGCGTCGAGCTTGGAGCCGGAGACGTAGCGCCAGCGGGCGGAGAGGGAGATGTCCCACGGCGTGTTCCAGGTGGTGCGGAACTCGTGCTTGTAGGCGGCCGTCGGCTGGCCGCAGGTCGGGCCGTAGAGGCCGCGGCAGTTGTACGGCGCGAAGCCCGGCAGCGGCTTGGTGGTCAGTTCGTCGGTGTAGGTGCCGGTGTAGCTGAACACCAGCGAGCCGACGTCGGGCAGCGGATGGTAGGCGCCGAAGCCGATGTCGGAGATGCGGGTGGTGTAGTTGGCCGCGAGGTCGATGCCGCGCGTGCGCAGCAGGCCGGTGTTGACGTTGGTGTTCAGCACGTAGCCGGTCTGGCCGTAGAGAATGCCGAGCGTCGGGTCGCGATGGACTTGGTTGCAGAAGAAGGGATTGCCGGTGTTGAGGCACTGGGTCAGCGACAACGACGGCGAGATGGTCGAGATGTAGTTGTTCACGGTGATGTCGAAGTAATCGACGCTGATGTTGAAGCCGCGGATGTAGTGCGGGGTGTAGACGAAGCCGGCGGTGTAGGTGTCGGCCTTCTCAGGCGCGAGGTTGGCGTTGCCGCCCGTGAGCACCGAGCACTGGCCGGCGGCGCACTGGCTGAGGTTGGCGTATTGCGCCGCGGTAAGGCCGGTCCGCAGGCACTGGGCGAGCGTGGCTTGGGCCGGGGCGCCCGTGTCGCCCTTGGCGCAGGGGTCGTTGAAGGTGCCGTTGCCGACGGCGTTGGGCGTGAACAGTTCGACGATGTTCGGCGCGCGGACCGCGCGGTTGTACGTGGCCCGGAAACGCAGGTCGGTGATGGGCGCGTAGCTGATCTCGCCCTTGTAGGTGTGGGTGATGCCGACGCTGGAGTAGTCCGAGAAGCGGTAGCCGCCGTCGATCGACAGGTCATGGATGAACGGCATGTCGTGGATCAGCGGCAGGCGCGCTTCGCCGTAGAGTTCGTAAACGTCGAAGTCACCGCGGTTGCCGATCACCGGGCCGCCCTGGCCGGAGAGGTCGCCGGAGGTGAACTCGGCGTCAGTGCGGAAGTCGAGGGACTCGCGGCGGTATTCGGAACCGAACGCGACGCCCAGGCCCTCATCGGCGAAGGGGCTCTTCACGCCGTAGCGGCCGAGGTCGCCCGACACGTTGATGCTGGCGATCTGCTCGGTGACCTGGGCCTGCTCGAAGCCGGGGGTCACCACGTAGTTGAGCTGCGCCTGGGTCAGGCCCTGGCTCAGCGGCTGGAAGATGTTCAGCGGCACGCAGCCGCCGGTGCCGTTGGCGAGCACGCTTTGGCAGGTGGGCGCGCCGGCGGCGTTGCGGCCGACCAGGAGGGCGTCCTGCACGCGCGAGACGGAGACGTCGTTCTGGTAGTTCTCCGACAGCAGCGTGGTGCCGTACTGCAGGTAGGTGTCGTAGCTCCAGCCGTCGCCCAGGTCGCCCCGCGCGCCGATGTCGATGCGGTAGTTGGTGTGGCGCAGGTCGTTCTGGCGCGGCAGGTTCAGGAAGCGGTAGCCCACCGTGTTGTTGTAGAATTGGCCGGCCACCCCGGCGTTGGCGCCGCAGAGCACGGTGGCCTGCTGGGCCGACAGCAGCGGGTTGTCGCAGTTGATCTTGAAGCTGGGGCCGCCGTTGGCGCCCGTGCCGCGGAACAGGCCGGACGGCGCGATCTGCGCCACGGTCTGGTCGTCGGTGAACATGAAGTCGCCGTAGACTTCGATCTTATCGTTGATCTTGTAGTGCGCGAAGGCGCCCGCATTGTAGCGGTCGTCCTGGCGCTGGATGTAGTTGTAGGGTCCGTAGTTGAAGGCGAAACGGCTGGTGTACGGCACGAGCGTGTTGTTCGGGCCGTTGGAGAAGGAGCCGCCCGCCGCCGTGCCGTCGAAGCGGCCGTAGGCCGAGTTGGACGAGCCGGCGCAGCTGAAGGTCTTGTCGAAGTTGGTGGCCAGCGAGCAGGCCGAATAGTCGCGCGCCGACTGCGTCACCGGCTGCAGGTTGCGGTAAGCGCCGTAGAAGGTGACGTTGCCCTTGTCGTCGGGCGAGTTGGCGCCGATCAGGATCGAGGTGTCCCAGGTCTGGCCGTCGCCGGCCACGTCGCCCGGCCGCGGAAGCCCGAAGCTGCTCAGGGCGGCGTCGGCGCGCGGATTCCCCTGCTGGTGGTTGTAGAAGGTGTACTGCCCGTCGATCTGCACACCCTCGAAGTTCTTCTTGAGGATGAAGTTCACCACGCCGGCCACGGCGTCGGAGCCGTACACGGCCGAGGCGCCGCCGGTGACGACGTCGATGCGGTCGACCAGGGCGGCCGGGATGTTGTTGATGTCAGGCGCGACGACCGTGGGGTCGCCGGGCATGAGGCGGCGGCCGTCGACCAGCACCAGCGTGCGGGTGGCGTTCGAGCTGCGGTCGAGGCCGCGCAGGTTGACGGTGGCCGTGCCCGCGGAGGCGTTGGACTGACCCTGCGTCTGACCGGGCGAGAACTGCGGCAGCTCGGCGAGCAGCTGCTCGACCTGCGTGGCGCCCTCGTACTTCACCTCCTGGCTGCCCACCACCGAGAGCGGGCTGTTGGAGGTGAGGTTCGGCGACTTGATGCGCGAACCGGTGACGACGATCTCGTTCACCGCACTGGGGGCCGCCGTGCCCGCGGCGGAGCCGTCGGCGCTGGCCGTGCTGCCCGTGCTGGCCGCCGTCGGGCCGGTCGGCGGGGCGGACGTGGGCGGCGAGGTCGAGACCGGCGCCTGCGCCGATGCCGCGTTCGCCACAAGCGCGATGCTGGAGGCGAGCAGAGGCGCCGCCAGCCATCGCACATGCATGGATCCGATGCGCAACGAGAGTTCCCCCCATTTCAGCGCCGAGGCGCGGGACGTTGGAGAAGGGCGGCGGAACTCGTCGCCGGTCAACATTTCGTCGCACGTCGGCGCCGGAAAGGAGCCGCCTGTCACCGGTTCGACACAGGCCGGGATCGAGGGCGGACGCGCGGGCGCGGCCGCCCCGTTGACGCGGACGGCGCAGGCGGTGATGCCTCCGCCAAAGGGAGATCGTGCTCTATGACTTTCACGCGCGCCGCGGCCGCAGCCGCCTCCGCCGCCGCCGTGCTGGCGGCCTCCCCTGCGGCCCACGCGGCGGCGGCGGGACCGGCGTGGCTGGCGGCCCGCGCGGCCCTGAAAGCCTGCCTCGGCGAGTCCGACGCCGGTGTGCGGGCGCGGTG
>CAXTCO010000076.1:0-10106 GCA_964242255.1 uncultured Caulobacteraceae bacterium
CGGCAGCGCTTGTGCGGGCGCTCGATGATGATGCGCGACACGCCGGCCGCGTTCAGGCGCGCCTTCAGGGCGCGGCGCAGCTTGATGTCCTGGTGCAGCAGCTTGGCGTAGTCCTTGCCGTCGCTGAACCAGCGGCTGTCCCAGGTGCGGTTGACGCCCAGGCGCAGGCCGATCGGGTTGACCTTCTGACCCATTACGCGGCCTCCCCGGCCAGCTCGCGGACCACCACCGTGATC
Source organism: uncultured Caulobacteraceae bacterium (assembly GCA_964242255.1). Lineage (GTDB taxonomy): Bacteria > Pseudomonadota > Alphaproteobacteria > Caulobacterales > Caulobacteraceae > JASLDZ01. The sequence continues at coordinate 237 of CAXTCO010000076.1, forward strand.
TCGCTGAACGGCTTCTCGATGCGCGCGGAACGGCCGCGGGCGCGAGCGGAGAAGCGCTTCATGATGAAGTTCTTGCCCACGTAGGCCTCGGCGACGACCAGGTTGTCGATGTCGAGGTTGTGGTTGTTCTCGGCGTTGGAGATGGCCGAGTAGAGCGCCTTCTTCACGTCGCCGGCGATCCGCTTGTGGCTGAACTCCAGCTCGTTGAGCGCGCGCTGCACGGGCAGGCCGCGGATCGACTGGGCGACAAGGCCCAGCTTGCGCGGCGAGGTGCGCAGGTTGACGAGCTTGGCCATGGCGGACTGCTCGCCCACGCGACGGCCTTTGGACTGCTTGGCCATCTTACTTCCTCTTCGCCTTCTTGTCGGCGGCGTGGCCGTAGAAGGTGCGGGTCGGCGAGAACTCGCCGAACTTCATCCCCACCATGTCCTCGGAGACGGACACGGGGATGTGCTTATGGCCGTTGTAGACGCCGAAGGTCAGGCCGATGAACTGCGGCATGATGGTGGAGCGGCGCGACCAAGTCTTGATCACGTCCTTGCGGCCACTGGTCTGCAGGGCGTCGGCCTTGCGGAGCAGGTAGCCGTCGACGAACGGGCCTTTCCAGACGGAGCGGGTCATGATCAGCGCGCCTTATGAACGTGACGGGAGCGGATGATGAACTTGTCCGTCTCCTGGTTGGTGCGGGTCTTGCGGCCCTTGGTCGGCTTGCCCCAGGGGGTGACCGGGTGGCGGCCGCCGGAAGTCTTGCCCTCGCCGCCGCCGTGCGGGTGGTCGACAGGGTTCATGGCGACGCCGCGGACGTGGGGACGGAACCCCATGTGGCGGACACGGCCCGCCTTTCCAAGGCTCTGGTTCATGTGGTCGGGGTTCGACACCGCGCCCACCGTGGCCATGCAGCTGTCCTGCACCATGCGCAGCTCGCCGGACCCGAGGCGGATCTGGGCGTAGCCCGCGTCGCGGCCGACCAGCTGAGCGTAGGTGCCGGCCGAGCGCGCCATCTGCGCGCCCTTCATCGGCTTCAGCTCGACGTTGTGGACGATGGCGCCCACGGGCATCGACCGGAGCGGCATGGCGTTGCCGGGCTTCACATCCACGCGCTCGCCGGCGACGATCTGGTCGCCCACCGCGAGGCGCTGCGGGGCCAGGATGTAGGTCAGCTCGCCGTCGGCGTAGCGCACGAGCGCGATGAACGCCGAGCGGTTCGGGTCGTACTCCAGGCGCTCGACCGTGGCGGGCACGTCGAACTTGCGGCGCTTGAAGTCGATGATGCGGAACAGCTTCTTCGCGCCGCCGCCGCGGAAGCGCACGGTGATGCGGCCGTTGTTGGTGCGGCCGCCCTTGGAGGTCAGGCCCTCCACCAGCGACTTCTCCGGGCGGCCCTTGTGCAGCTCGCTGCGGTCGACCAGCACCAAGCTGCGGCGCGAGGGCGAGGTCGGGTTGTAAGTCTTCAGCGCCATGTCAGAGACCCGTCGTCACGTCGATGGACTGGCCGGCGGCCAGCGTCACGATCGCCTTCTTGATGTCGTTGCGGCGGCCCTTCTGACCACGGAAGCGCTTGGTCTTGCCTTCCTGGATCAGGGTGTTGACCTTCACCACGTTGACCGTGAACAGGGCCTCGACCGCAGCGGCGATCTCGTCCTTGGTGGAGTCCATGGCGACCTGGAACACGACCTTGTTCTGCTCGGACAGGATCGTCGCCTTCTCCGTGATGTGAGGAGAGACGATCACGTCGTAGTGGCGGGGCGTGGGCGTGGCCATCAGGCGGCTTCCTTCTGGTCGGCCCCGGCGCGATCGGCGAAGCGCGCCTCGATGGCGGCCACGGCGTCGCGCGTCAGCACCAGGGTGTCGCGGCGCAGCACGTCGTAGACGTTCAGGCCGGCGTCCGGCAGCACGTCGATGCGCGGGATGTTGCGGGCGGCGCGGCCGAGCTCCTCGCCGACCCGCGGGCCGGTGATCACGAGCGCCGAGGTCCAGCCCAGCTTCTCGAAGCGGGCGGCCAGGGCCTTGGTCTTGGCTTCCGCGTCGGCGAACGAGTCGATCACCACCAGCGAGCCGGTCTTCGCCTTCGACGAAAGCGCATGGCGCAGAGCCAGGGCGCGGACCTTCTTGGTCAGGTCGTGCGCATGGCTGCGCACGACGGGGCCGTGCGTCTTGGCGCCGCCCACGAACTGCGCGGCCTTGCGCGAGCCGTGGCGGGCGCCGCCGGTGCCCTTCTGCTTGTACATCTTCTTGCCCGTGCGGGCGACTTCGTTGCGCGTCTTGATCTTGTGGGTGCCCGCACGGCGCTTGGCGAGCTGGTAGTTGACCATGCGCGCCAGGATGTCGGTGCGGATCTCCGGCAGGCCGAAGATCTCGTCCGACAGCTCGATGTCGCCGGCGGCGCCGGCGTCGAGGTTGACGACGTTCAGCTTCACGCCTCGCCCCCTTCGTTGGTGTTGGTCTCGGAAGCCGGAGCCTCGGCCTGCGCCGCCTCGGCCTGGCCGGAGCCGGACTTGCGGAACGCGCCGGGCGTCGGCGCGTCCTTGTGGGCCGCCTTCTTCACCGCGTCGCGGATCTTGAGGACCGTACCCTCGTGGCCGGGCACGGCGCCCTTGATCATGATCAGACCGCGCTCGGCGTCGACGCGGAAGATGGTCAGGTTCTGGGTGGTGACGGTCTCGACGCCCAGGTGGCCGGCCATCTTCTTGCCCTTGAACACCTTGCCGGGGTCCTGGCGCTGGCCGGTCGAGCCGTGCGAGCGGTGAGACACCGAAACGCCGTGGGTGGCGCGCAGGCCGCCGAAGTTCCAGCGCTTCATGGCGCCGGCGAAGCCTTTGCCGATCGTCAGGCCCTGCACGTCGACATACTGGCCGGGGACGAAGTGGTCGGCGGTGATCTCCACGCCGACTTCCGGCAGCAGATTCTCAGGCACGCGGAACTCGGCCACATGCGCCTTGGGCTCGACCAGCGCCTTGGCGAAGTGGCCACGGAGCGGCTGGGTGGTGTTCTTCGCCTTCTTGGCGCCGATGCCGAGCTGCACGGCGCTGTAGCCGTCGACGTCGGCGGTGCGGAGCGCAGTGACCTGGCAGCCCTCGACGGAGAGCACGGTGACGGGCACGTGCGCGCCGGTCTCGTCGAAGAAGCGGGTCATCCCGACCTTCTTGGCGAGCACGCCGGTGCGGCGGTCCTTGGCTTGGGTGGTGGCGGGCATGGTCTCGCGGCCCCTTAAATCTTGATCTCGACGTCGACGCCGGCCGACAGGTCGAGCTTCATCAGCGCGTCCACGGTCTGCGGGGTCGGATCGACGATGTCCAGCACGCGCTTGTGCGTGCGGATCTCAAACTGTTCGCGGCTCTTCTTGTCCACGTGCGGCGAGCGGTTGACCGTGAACTTCTCGATCAACGTAGGCAGCGGGATCGGGCCGCGCACCTGCGCGCCCGTGCGCTTGGCCGTCTGCACGATCTCGCGCGTGGAGTGATCCAGCACGCGGTGGTCGAAGGCCTTGAGCCTTATGCGGATGTTCTGACGATCCATCTCGTTCCAACACTCCCGCGCGCCGGCCTCGCAGCCGCCCCACGCCTGAACAGTTCAAAGACCACTGGCTTTGCGGCCGCGACGCGTCCCGAACACTCGCCCTCAGGAGCGACCACGCGGGACTGCAGAAACAGAAAAGGCCGTGCGGCTGGAGCCGCCGGCCCTGCCGTCCGCCGGCGAACCGGGGCGACACCGTTTCCGCGCACCGCGTCTGGCCCGTGAGGGCCACAGCCGATCCGTCGGAGGCGTGTTGGATACCCGCGGCGGGGATGGAGGTCAAGCCGGGAGACGGAGCCTCGATCCGCGCGGAGCGGGCGGTCGGGCGAAGGCCCTCACCGCCCGATCACCACCTCGCCCGATCCGTGCGTCGCCCTGGCCACCGGCCCGGTCACGCGGGCCACGTGGATGTCGCCCGAGCCCGTGCTCTCCGCCGAGAGCGCTCCCGCCTCTCCGCCGAACCGCACGTCGCCGGAGCCCGACACCCGCGCCGACATGGTGGGCGCGCGCCCGCCGTCCACCCGCACGCCGCCGGAGCCGGCCACGAGCGCGTTGAACGGGCCGTGGATCTCCACTGCGCGCAGGTCGCCCGAGCCGGTCACCCGCACCGCCAGCCCGCCGTCGACGCGCCCGAACTTGGCGTCGGACGAGCCGGCGACGCTCACGTCCACGTCGCCGCCCACGTCCCCGGCGTAGAGGTCGCCCGAGCCTGCGAGCTCCGCCCGCACTCGGCCCGCGCGGCCGAGCGCCGTGTCGCCCGAGCCGGCGCTCGCCAGGTCGAAGTCGCCGCGCACGTCGCCCACCTTGAAGTCGCCGCAGCCGGACTTGGCCAGGTGCAGCCGGTCGGAGGGCCCCACCTCGCCCCACACCGCGCCGGCGGCGGCCACCGACGCGTCGCGAGGCACGTGGGCGGTGATCACCGGCAGGCGCTCGACGGGCACCATGCCCACGCCGCGGACGTCCACGCGCTGGCCGGGCGACGGCTCCCCCGGCCGGTGACGCAGGGCGCCGAAGACGTTCATGTTGATCGCGCCGCAGCCGGCGATGCGCCCGCGCAGGCCGCCGTCGACGACGATCCGGTCGCCCTCGGCCCGGACCTGCGGGAGGGGCAGGTCGGTGTTGCTGCGGGTGACGGTGACGCGCACGTCGCCTCGCGCTTCGGGGATCACCACCAGGCGCGCCGCCGCGTTCTCGACCTGAACGCCCGGCGCGGCGAGCGCAGGAGAGGTCGCTGCGACCAGGACGGCGGCGGCCAGGGCGGCGACGCCCGGAGCGGAGGGGAGCGGAGCGGCGGCGTGGGGCATGGCGGGGTCCGGAGAGGCGTCGACGCCGACGCTAGGCCGCAGCCGCCCCCGGAGCAGCTTAAACTTGCGTCATGGCCGCGATGTCATCTCGGGCGCGGACGGCGGCGGGTCGGCGACGAACACGTCCTGAGCGGGCAGCCCCCTCGCCCACCTCGCCACGGCCCCGCGCACCCGCGCCGTCGTGGCGAGGTCGGTCGCGTAGAAGGCGACGCGCGGCCCCACCGTCAGCGGCACGCGCGCGCGCAGCTCGCCGAGGCGGGTCCAGGACGCGGGGGCCGGGCCGATCCAATCGTCATAGACCATCGCCGCCTGCACGCCGCGCGCGCGGGCGAGCGCCGCCATCCACTCCGGCCCCGCATGCGCCTGGCGCGCGCGACGCGCCGGCTCGGAGGCGAGGCCCCACAGGTCGAGCACGTAGGCGTCGTTGCGCCAGCTCACCCAGCCCAGGTCGTTCACCGCCACCGGCGCGCGCAGCACGTCCGCCGCGAAGCGGTGCATCTCGCGTTGCTGCAGGCGGATGGAGCGCGCGTCCAGCCCCGTCTGCGCCGTGGTCAGCACATAGGGCTGGAACAGGAGCAGCGCCGTCACGGCGGCGAAGGCCGAGCGCAGGCGCGGCGCCTGCGCCAGCCACGCACGCAGGGGGCCGCCGTAGCAGAGCAGCGCCACGCCCCCCGCCAGCGCCATGGCCCAGGCCTCGTAGCGATGCAGCCAGCCGTTGTAGCGCCAACCGAAGGTGCCCAGGGCCAGTTGCGCGGAGAGCCCCGCCGACGCGAACAGCACGGGCGGCCGCAGCGGCCGCCTCCCCCGCGCCAGGACCTCCGTCGCGAACGGGAAGGCGGCGGCGGCGATCACCAGCACGCTCTCGCGCACGCGCTGATTCTCCATGAACTGCGCGCCGAGCCCGTGCGCGCCGTCCCCCGCCTTGGCCAGCACGGACGACGGCAGCCACGGGAGGCCGAGGCTATGCAGCCGCCAGCAGAAGGCCGCCGTCGCCAGCCCCGCAACCCCGACCGCCAGCGCGGCCTCGCGCCACCTGCGCCTCCACAGCAGCGCGAGCGCCCCCGCACCCAGCACCGCGAAGCCTTCGAAGCGCACGAGCGGCGCCGCGGCGAGCACCGGCCACAGCCAGGCGGGCGGCGCGTTCCTGCGCCCCAGCCGCGCCGCGCCCAGCAGCGCGGCCAGGGCCAGGGCGACCTGCAGCCCGTGCTCCATGCCTGTGAAAGCGAGCCCGCCAAGGTTGAGGACCAGGGCCAGCAGCGCCGCGAGCAGCCCCGAGGCCCAGGCCGGCGTCCGCGCCGTCACGAGACCGCCCTCGCCCGCCAGCGCGAGCAGCAGGGCGGTCGACGCCGCCCCGGCGGTGAGGTTCACGGCCAGCGCGCTCCCCGCGCCGAGCCCGAGCTTCAGCAGCCCGGCCAGCAGGAAGGGGTAGAGGATCGACGACGCGGCCGACGCCGGCTCCCCCGGATTCACCCCGTAGCCGCCGCGCCCGATCTCCTCGGCCATGGCCAAGTGGATGTAAGGGTCGTCCAAAGTGAAGGAGAACACGCCGCCGGCCGCCTGCATCACCGCAGCGAACAGGCCGGCGGACAGCAGGAGGAAGACGGCGGCCCCCGTCAGGGGAGCGCGGGCGCCGGGCGGCAGGGTGAGGCGCATGGCTCCGGCTTGGATCGCGATTCTGCCTCCGCCCGCACCGCGGGTCAGTGCGCCGGCCCGTCGACGCCTTCGAAGACGAGGATCAGGCTCGACACGATGAGGACCAGCCCGGGGAGCGCCAGGGTCGCACCGAAGCCCGGGTACTTGGCCGCGTCGCTCCGGCTGCGGAGAGCTCCGGCGGGCCAAGCCCCTGGTGACCGGCCGTCCAAGGCGAAGCTCGCAGGCGGGATGCGCAAAGGCCGTCCGGGTCTCCCCGGACGGCCTCCCGCTCGACCCAGCACGTCGGCGGGCGCGAGGCCCGCCGCCGCGGTCACTCGATGATCTTGCTCACGACACCGGCGCCGACGGTGCGTCCGCCTTCACGGATGGCGAAGCGCAGCTTCTCCTCCATGGCGATCGGCGTGATCAGCTCGACCTCCAGCTCGGCGTTGTCGCCGGGCATGATCATCTCCACGCCTTCCTTCAGCTTCACGATCCCGGTCACGTCCGTGGTGCGGAAGTAAAACTGCGGGCGGTAGTTGGTGAAGAAGGGCGTGTGGCGGCCGCCCTCCTCCTTCGTGAGGATGTAGGCTTCAGCGGTGAACTTCTTGTGCGGCTTGATGGAGCCGGGCTTGCACAGCACCTGGCCGCGCTCGACGTCTTCCCGCTTGGTGCCGCGGAGCAGCACGCCCACGTTGTCGCCGGCCTGACCTTGGTCCAGGAGCTTGCGGAACATCTCGACGCCCGTGCAGGTGGTCTTCTGCACATCGCGGATGCCGACGATCTCGACTTCCTCGCCCACCTTCACGATGCCGCGCTCGACGCGGCCGGTCACCACCGTGCCGCGGCCGGAGATGGAGAACACGTCCTCCACCGGCATCAGGAACGGCTGGTCGATCGGGCGCTCGGGCTGCGGGATGTAGGCGTCGACCGTCTCCATCAGCTTCAGGACGGCCGTCTCGCCGATCTCGGGATTGCGGCCCTCCACGGCGGCCAGGGCCGAGCCGGCGGTGATCGGGATGTCGTCGCCGGGGAACTGGTAGGACGAGAGCAGCTCGCGCAGCTCCATCTCCACCAGCTCCAGGAGCTCGGCGTCGTCGACCATGTCCACCTTGTTCAGGAACACCACCAGGGCGGGCACGCCCACCTGGCGGGCCAGCAGGATGTGCTCGCGCGTCTGCGGCATCGGGCCGTCGGCGGCGGAGCACACCAGGATCGCGCCGTCCATCTGCGCGGCGCCCGTGATCATGTTCTTCACGTAGTCGGCGTGGCCGGGGCAGTCCACGTGGGCGTAGTGGCGGTTCTCGGTTTCATACTCGACGTGGGCCGTGTTGATCGTGATGCCACGGGCCTTTTCCTCGGGCGCGGCGTCGATCTCGTCATACTTCTTCGCGACAGCGCCGCCAGACTTGGCCAGCGTCATGGTGATCGCGGCGGTCAGCGTGGTCTTTCCATGGTCGACGTGACCGATCGTGCCGATGTTGCAGTGCGGCTTGTTCCGCTGGAACTTTTCCTTGGCCATCTTCTATCTCCAAGCCCCAGAGGGGCCTTTCTGTTTCTGGGGTTGAGGGTCAGGCGTACTTCTTGATGATCTCGGACGCGACCACCTGCGGCACGTCTTCGTAGTGGTCGTACTGCATCGTGAACTGCGCCCTGCCCTGGCTCATGCCACGCAGGTTGCCGATGTAGCCGAACATGTTGGCCAGCGGCACGAAGGCCGTGACCACCTGGGCGTTGCCGCGCGTTTCGGAGCCCTGGATCTGGCCGCGACGGCTGTTCAAGTCTCCGATCACGTCGCCCAGATACTCGTCCGGGCTCAGCACTTCCACCTTCATCACCGGCTCGAGGAGCTTGGGCGAACCCTTCTCCCGCAGTTCGCGGAACGCGGCGCGCGCCGCGATCTCGAACGCCAGCACGCTGGAGTCGACGTCGTGGAACTTGCCGTCGGTCAGCGTCGCCTTGAAGTCGATCAGCGGGAAGCCGGCCAGCAGGCCGCCCTCCTTGATGGACTCCAGGCCCTTCTCGACGCCCGGGATGAACTCCTTGGGGATCGCGCCGCCGACGATCTTCGACTCGAACACGAAGCCCGAGCCCGGCTCGCCGGGCTCGAAGGTGATCATCACGCGCGCGAACTGGCCGGTGCCGCCCGTCTGCTTCTTGTGCGTGTAGTCAATGTCGGCCTTGCGGCCCAGGCTCTCGCGGTAGGCCACCTGCGGCGCGCCGATGTTGGCGTCGACCTTGTAGGTGCGGCGCAGGATGTCGACCTTGATGTCAAGGTGCAGCTCGCCCATGCCCTTCATGATCGTCTGTCCCGATTCAGGGTCGGTGAAGACGGTGAAGGAGGGGTCCTCGGCGACCATCTTGCCGAGCGCCACGCCCAGCTTCTCCTGGTCCGCCTTTGATTTCGGCTCGATGGCCTGCTCGATGACCGGCGCGGGGAAGGTCATCTTCTCCAGGATCACCGGGCTCTTGGTCGGGTCGCACAGGGTGTCGCCGGTGCGGGTGTCCTTCAAGCCGGCCAGGGCGACGATGTCGCCGGCGTAGGCCTCCTTGATGTCCTCGCGGTTGTTCGAGTGCATCAAGAGCATGCGGCCGACGCGCTCGCGCTTGTCGCGCGTGGAGTTGAGCAGGCCCGAGCCCGTCTCCAGCTTGCCGGAGTAGACGCGGCAGAAGGTGAGCGAGCCCACGAAGGGGTCGTCCATGATCTTGAACGCGAGCACCGACAGGGGCTCGTCGTCGGACGCGCGGCGGGTGACCTCCTCCTCGGTCTTGTAGTCGATGCCCTTGGTCGGCGGGATGTCCACCGGCGAAGGCAGGTAATCGACCACCGCGTCGAGCAGCGGCTGCACGCCCTTGTTCTTGAACGCCGAGCCGCACAGGATCGGGTAGAAGGCGCCCGTCAGCACCGCCTTGCGCAGGCAGCGCTTCAGCACCTCCTCCGAGGGCTGATCGCCGCCGAGGTAGGCCTCCATGGCGTCGTCGTCGAGCTCGACGGCGTTCTCGACCAAGTACTCGCGCGCCTCGTCGCAGGCGGCCTTCATGTCGGCCGGGATCTCCTCGTCGTGGTAGTTGGCGCCGAGACCTTCGGAGTCCCAGACCACCGCCTTCATGCGCACGAGGTCGACCAGGCCCTTCAGCGAGGTCTCGCTGCCGATCGGCAGCTGGATCGGCACGGCCTTCACGCCCAGGCGGTCGCGGATGGTCTGCAGGCACATCTGGAAGTCGGCGCCGATCTTGTCCATCTTGTTGACGAACACGATCCGCGGCACGTCATAGCGGTCGGCTTGGCGCCACACCGTCTCGGTCTGGGGCTCCACGCCCTGGTTGCCGTCCAGCACCGCGACGCAGCCGTCCAGCACCCGCAAGGAGCGCTCCACCTCGATGGTGAAGTCCACGTGGCCGGGGGTGTCGATGATGTTCA
>CAXTCO010000077.1:0-10051 GCA_964242255.1 uncultured Caulobacteraceae bacterium
AAGAAGATCGGGCCGAACAGGTTCTCCGTGAAGATCTGCAGCAGCAGGCCCTCCTGCTCGTTGCCGTCCAGGAGGATGCGGTTCTTGCGCATGCGCTCCAGGTCCTCTCCGTGGCCGGGCACGCGCTCGTCGACCAGCTCGTAGTAAGTCTCGATCGTGTCCTGCAGCTTCACGCCGCGCTCGCGCAGGCGCTCGATGGTGCCATAGATGTCGTCGGTGGTCAGGGCGATGTGCTGGATGCCTTCGCCGTTGTACTCGCGGAGAAACTCTTCGATCTGGCTGTGCTCGTCCTGGCTCTCGTTCAGAGGGATGCGGATGGCGCCGTCGGGTGCGATCATGGCCTGGCTGAACAGGGCGGTCTGCTGGCCCTTGATGTTGAAGTACTTTTGCTCTTCGAAGCCGAACACCTGGTTGTAGAAGCTGGACCAGGTGCGCATCTGCCCGCGCTTCACGTTGTGGGTGAGGTGGTCGAGCACCTGCAGGCCGACGCTCTCGCGCGCCTCGGCCTCGGCCGCGCCCGCCACGGGCGTCCAGCCCTCGTAGAGCGAGCCCCGCGCGCCGTACCTGTCCACGAGGTAGAGCAACGAGCCGCCGATCCCCTGAAGAACGTGCGAGCCCTCGCCCAGCAGGCCGGCGTGCGTGTCGGCCGGCTTCGCGCCGTTCGCCACCGCCAGGTCGAACGCCGCCTGGGCGTCGGCCACGCGGAAGGCCATGCCGTTGGCCGACGGGCCGTGCGCGCGGCGGAACTCCGCCGCCTGGCCGCCCGGGTCGTTGTTGACGATCAGGCTGATGTCGCCCTGCCGGAAGCGCGTCGCCTCCTTGGAGGGATGCACGTGGGTGGCGACGAAGCCGAGCTGCGTCAGCAGCTCCACCATGCGCTTCGGGTCGGGCGAGGTGAACTCGACGAACTCGAAGCCGTCCAGGCCGATGGGGTTGTCGCGAAGCGCGGGCATCTGAGGCCGTCCTTTGCGGGCGAGAGCGGGTCTGCGGCGAGATAGGCCGGGGGGCGCCCGCGGCGCAACCACGGTCGCCCCCGCAGGCGAATGCGTGTAGCCAGCGCGGAACGTCCGGGAGGCCCGCTTGCTCCGAAAGCTCTACGACCGCGCGATGGCGCTCTCCGCGACCCGGTGGGCCGTGCCGGCGCTGGCGGCCGTGAGCTTCGCGGAAGCGTCCTTCTTCCCCGTCATCCCCGAGGTGATGCTGGGGCCCATGGTCCTGGCGCGGCAGGAGCGGGCCTGGACCTACGCCCTGGTCTGCACCGTCGCCTCCGTCCTGGGCGGCCTCCTGGGCTACGCCATCGGGGTGTACCTTCAGCCGGTGGGCGAGGCGCTGCTGCGCGTCTTCGGGCACGGCCAGGGCATGGGCGCCTACCAGGCGTGGTTCGCCGCCAACGGCTTCTGGGTGATCCTGCTGAAGGGGTTCACGCCCATCCCGTTCAAGCTCGTGACCATCGCCAGCGGCATCGCGCGCTTCAGCCTGCCGCAGTTCGTGCTGGCGGCGGTGATCACGCGCGGCGGACGGTTCTTCCTGGGTGCGGCGCTGCTGCGCCATCCGGCAGCCAAGGCGCTGGTGGAACGCCACCTGCTGCTGCTGACCGCGGCCGGCTTCCTGGCGGTGCTCGGGGCCGTGATCCTCGTGAAGGTGCTCGGCCACTAAGCCGCCGCACCCGCCCGCCAAGCTCGACCTTATGGACCGCCTCCTCCGCCCCGCCGCCTGGCTCGCCCTCTGCGCCTGGACGGCGGCCGCCCTGCTTCTCTCCGTGCACGCCCTCGAGACGTGGGGCGGCTACCCGCCCTGCGAGCTGTGCCTGCGGGCGCGCGAGGTGGTGTGGACCGCCTTCTACGCCGCCCTCGCCGGCCTCGCGCCGACCGTGCTCGCCCGCCGGGCGAGGTGGACGGGGGCGTGGGCGCGGGTGGGCGTGGTCGCCGTGGCGGTCGCCTTCGCCGTCGCGACGGCGCTGGCCATCTACCACGCGGGCGTGGAGTGGCGCTGGTGGCCCGGCCCCTCCGCCTGCACGGGGCGGCGCGCCGGCCCGATCAGCGCCGCCGATGTGCGCGCCGTGCTGAGCGGCGCCAAGACGGTGCACCTGGTGCGCTGCGACGAGGCGGCGTTCCGCATCGCCGGCCTGTCGCTGGCCGGGTGGAACGCGGCGGCCTCCGCCGCGCTGACCCTGGGGAGCGTCGTCGTGCTCCTCCGCCGAGACCGCCCATGACCGACGCCGCCGTCGCGCCCCGCCCCGCCCGACCGCGCCTGGACATGGGCCGCGGCGCCTACGCCCGCCGCCTCGCCGAGATCCTGCGCGTGGACCATGCGGGCGAGCTGGGCGCCGTGCACATCTACCGCGGCCAGACCGCCGTCTTCTCCCGCGCCCGGGGCGGCGAGCGCATGGCCGCCGACATGGCCGAGCACGAGGCGGGCGAGCAGGTGCACCTCTCCGCCTTCGACGCCATCCTGTCGCGCGAAGGGGTGCGGCCCACGGCGCTGACCCCCCTGTGGCGCGCCGCCGGCTTCGCCCTGGGCGCCGCCACCGCGCTCATGGGCGAAAAGGCCGCCCACGCCTGCACGGAGGCGGTGGAGAGCGTGATCGAGCAGCACTACGCCGAGCAGATCGCCGAGATCGCCGACCGCGAACCCGAACTTGCGGCCGAGCTGCAGCGCTTCCGCGACGACGAGCTGGAGCATCGCGACCACGCCGTGGCGGAGGGCGCGCACGAGGCGCCCGGCTACGCCGTGCTCTCCGCCGTGGTGAAGGCGGGCTGCCGCGCGGCCATCAAGGTCAGCGAGAAGCTCTGAGCGTCTCCGCAACCCGCGCGGTCCGCGCGCGTTGCGGTACGGTCAAGCTGGAACGGAGCCTCCGCCCATGAGCCGCCCGATGAACCGCGTTCTCCTCGCCGCCGCCGCTCTGCTGTGCGCGCCGCTCGCGGCGACGGCGCAGGAGGTGACCAGCACCACAGCGGTGGCCGTGAACAGCCAGGGCCAGCCGGTCGCCGCAGCCAACGTCACCGCCTCCCAGCCCGTCGCCAATCCCTCGGCGTCCACGACCCCGCCGACCACGGCGATGGCCGACACGGGCTACACGGGCCCGGCCGCCGGCCCGCAGTTCTACGACGTGGAGGCGAAGATCGACGCCGCCATGGCCAAGATGCATGGCGATAAACGCGCCGAAGCGCAGCTGCGCGCCATCAAGGCCGACGCGAAGGTGCGCCGCGCCCGTCATGGCGGCGAGTTGCGCGACTGGGACCGCGAATACCTCGACAAGAAGCTGCAGGCGGTGACCGGCGCGGCCTGACGCGCGCCGAGCCGGCGGCCTTCCCCGCCGCCGGCTCGCTCTCAGGCGGCGGCCGGCTCCGGCCGGCGCACCGCCTGCAGGGCTCGGTCGAGCACGCGCAGGTCCGCGCCCGGCCGGACGCCCTCCTCCGTGAGCACCCGTCGCCAGCGCCGCGCGCCGGGGCGGCCGGTGAAAAGGCCCAGCATGTGCCGGGACATGGCCGCGAAACGCACCCCCTCCGCGAGCCTCGCGTCCATGTAGGGCCGGTAGGCCTCCACCGCCTCGAACACGTCCACCTCGCCCCCGTCGCCGAACAGGCGGGCGTCCACCGCGCCGAGCAGGCCGGGGTCGTGGTAGGCGGCGCGGCCGAGCATCACGCCGTCCATCCCCGCGGCGAGCTGGGCCTCGGCCCCGTCCAAGTCGGCGAGGCCCCCGTTGACGATCACCGTCAGCTCCGGCCGCTCGCGTTTGAGGCGGTGCACGAGCGCGTGGTCCAGAGGCGGAACCTCCCGGTTCTCCTTCGGGCTGAGTCCCTGCAGCCAAGCCTTGCGGGCGTGCACCACGAAGGTGCGCACCCCCGCCGCGGCGCAGGCGTCCACCAACGTCCATAGCGCCTCCGCGGGCTCCTGCTCGTCGACGCCGATGCGGCACTTCACCGTGACCGGAACGCCGACCGCCGCGCCCATGGCCGCCATGCATTCCGCCACCCGCGCCGGCTCGCGCATCAGGCAGGCGCCGAACCCGCCGTCGCCCACGCGGTCCGAAGGGCAGCCGACGTTGAGGTTGACCTCGTCGTAGCCGTGGTCGGCCCCGATGCGCGCCGCTTGCGCCAGCTTGGAGGGGTCGCTCCCGCCCAGCTGCAGCGCCACAGGGTGCTCCACGGCGTCGAAGCCGAGCAGCCGTTCGCGGTCGCCGTGGATCACCGCGTCCGCCGTGACCATCTCCGTGTAGAGCCGCGCGCGCTTGGTGAGCGTGCGGTGGAAGGCGCGGCAACGCCGGTCCGTCCAATCCATCATCGGTGCGACCGCGAAGACGGGCTCCGGCGGCGGCGGCGCGCCCTCCACCCGCCTCAGCTCCGCGGATTGAGCACGAGGTCGGCCAAGATCGACCAGTCGCGCTCGCCCAGGCCCGCGTCGACGGCCTGCGCCATGCGCCCTTCGATCACTTGCAGCACCGGCAGGTCGCGCCCGGCCTCGGCGGCGGCGGCCTGGGCGAGGCGCAGGTCCTTCAGCCCGAGGCGCGCCTTGAAGCCGGGCTGATAGGTCTCCTTCACGAGCTCGGCGCCGTAGCTCTCGTAGGCGCGGCCGGGGAACAGGGTGCCGGTGAGGAGCTCGAAGAAGGCTCGGCGCTCCACGCCGCCGCCCTCGGCGATGGCGGCGCCCTCCGCCAGGGCCTCGATGGCCATGGTCAGCATCATGTTGACGGCGATCTTGGCCGCGTTGGCCTGGCGCGGCCGCTCGCCCATGGGCCACACCTTGCGGCCGATCGCCTCCAGCACCGGCCGGGCGTGCGCCACGGCCTCGGCCGCGCCGCCGGCGAGCACCTGCAGCTGCGCCGAGGCCGCTGCGTCCGGCCGGCCGAGCACGGGGGCGGAGACGTAGCCGACGCGCGCCGCCGCGTGCGCCTGCGCCAACTCGTCGGCGAAGGCGACGGATATGGTGGAGCACACCGCGTGCACCGCGCCGTCGCGCGCGTGGGCCAGGGCGCCGCCGTCCAGCACCACCTCGCGGATGGAAGGGTCGTCGGGCAGCATGGTGAGCACGACCTCGGCGTCGAACGCCTCCGCCGGTGACCCGACGCGCTCCACGCCTTTGATCGGCTCGCCTTCCGAGCGGTTCCAGGCCCGCACGCGGTGGCCGGCCTCGGCCACGTTGGCCGCCATGGCGGAGCCCATGGCTCCGAGCCCGATGAAGCCGACGTCCATGCTCCCCTCCTCTCCTGAGCGCGCGCAGTTAGGCGCGCGCCGCCGCCGGTGAAAGGCCGCACCGACTCGCTGGACGGAACGAAGATGGAACATTAGGATGTGCCCATGGTCGCGTTGAACCTGCGCCAGAAGCTGTCGATCCTCTCGGACGCGGCGAAGTACGACGCCTCCTGCGCCTCCTCCGGCGGGCCGAAGCGCGACTCGCGCAACGGCGTGGGCGTCGGCTCCACCACCGGGGGCATGGGCGTGTGCCACGCCTACACGCCCGACGGGCGCTGCGTGAGCTTGCTCAAGATCCTGCTGACCAACTTCTGCGTGTTCGACTGCGCCTACTGCATCAACCGCGTCAGCTCGAACGTCGCCCGCGCCCGCTTCAGCGTCGACGAGGTCGTGCGGCTGACGCTGGACTTCTACAAGCGCAACTACATCGAAGGGTTGTTCCTGTCGTCCGGCGTCATCCAGAGCGCCGACTACACGCAGGAGCAGCTGACGCTGGTGGCCAAGACGCTGCGCGAGGTGCACGACTTCCGCGGCTACATCCACCTGAAGCTGATCGCCGGCGCCTCGCCCGAGCTGGCGGCCGAGGCCGGGCTCTACGCGGACCGGCTGAGCGTCAACGTCGAGCTGCCGCAGGACGCCAGCCTGGAACGGCTCGCGCCCGAGAAGACGCCGCTGAACATCCGCCAGAGCATGGGGCAGGTCAGCTACGGCATCGCCGACGCCAAGGACCGCTCGCATAGGAAGAGGCGGGCGCCGCGGTTCGCGCCGGCAGGGCAGTCGACGCAGATGATCATCGGCGCCGACACGGCGACGGACGCCGACGTGCTGCTGCGCTCCGAGCAGCTCTATGGCGGCTACCACCTGCGGCGGGTCTATTATTCGGCGTTCAGCCCGATCCCGGACAGTTCGGCGGTGCTGCCCTCGCAGCGGCCGCACCTGATGCGCGAGCACCGGCTCTACGAGGCCGACTGGCTGATGCGCCACTACGGATTCGAGCGCGAGGAGATCGTGTCGGCGGCCGTGGACGGCATGCTCGACCCGGCGATCGACCCCAAGCTCGCCTGGGCCCTGGCGAACCGCGCGCGCTTTCCGGTGGATGTGAACCTCGCCGACCGGGAGCTGATGCTGCGCATCCCCGGGCTCGGCGTGAAGAGCGTCGGCAAGCTCCTCGCCGTGCGGCGGCTGAAGCGGCTCACCGTGGACGACCTCGTGCGCGTGGGCGGCGCGTTCCGGCGCATGAAGCCGTTCGTGGTCACCGACGACTGGCGGCCGACGGCGCTCACCGACACCGCCGACCTGCCGGACCAGATGCGCGAGCTCTCCAAGCACGCGCAGCCGCGGCAGCTGGAGCTGTTCTGAGGCGTTCGGGACCGGCATGAGCCACGCCGTCGTCCTCGCCCACCCCGTCGACTTCGACGGCTGGCGCCGCGCCGCGCGCGCCCTGCGCCTCGCCGAGGTCGCGCCCGCGGACGTGCGCTGGAGCGTGGGCGAGGCCGACGCGTCCTTGTTCGACGGCGCGCCGCCGCCGGACGCGCCGCCGGGCGCCTCGTTCAACGTGGCGCGCGAGTTCGTCACCCTGGCGCAGGTGGTGATCTGCCATCACGACGAGGACCGCTTCGACCTGCTCTACCGCCTGCTGTGGCGGTTGAAAGACGAGCCGCACCTGCTGGGCCTCTTGACCGACCCGGAGGTGGCCGACGCCCTCGCCCGGCAGAAGACCGTGCGTCAGGCCGAGCACAAGATGCACGCCTTCGTCCGCTTCCGCCGCGTGGACGATCCCAAGGCGGAGGAGGAGAAGGCGAAGGCCGATCCCGCCTACGTCCGTGCGGGGGAGGAATACTTCGCCTGGTTCGAGCCGCCGCACTACGTGATCGCGCTCGGCGTGCAGTTCTTCGTGCGCCGGCTGGCCAACGTGCGCTTCACCATCGCCAGCCCTTACGTCACCGCCGAATGGCTGACGCAGGCGGGCGGCGGGCTGAAGCTGACGCCCGGCGGCCACCCCGGCAAGCTGCCCGAGGAGGACGCCAGCGAAGACGACTGGCGCACCTACTTCACCAACATCTTCAATCCGGCGCGCCTGAACCCCGGCCTGATGCGGCAGCACATGGCCGTGGGCTACTGGAAGAACCTTCCTGAAGCCGGGACCATTCCCTCCCTGATCGCCGAAGCCCAGGGAAGGACCGCCGCCATGGTCGAAGCCGCCCCCACCGCCCCCTCGGCCCGCGCCATGAAGGCGGCCGCCCGCGTGCAGCGCGAGGAGCCCGTCGACGGCGGCCCGCCCGCGCAGACGCTGGCGGAGGTGAACGCCGGCCTGCAGGTGTGCCGCCGTTGCGACCTGTGGCGCGACGCGACGCAGGGCGTGCCCGGCGAGGGACCGCGCGCCGCGCCGCTGATGTTCGTGGGCGAGCAGCCGGGCGACCAGGAGGACCTGGCGGGCAAGCCCTTCGTCGGGCCGGCGGGCCAGCTGTTCAACCGCGCCCTGGCCGCGGCGGGGGTGCCGCGCGAGGAGACCTACGTCACCAACAGCGTGAAGCACTTCAAGCACGAGCTGCGCGGCAAGCGCCGCATCCACGCCAAGCCGAACACCACGGAGATCACCGCCTGCAACTGGTGGCTCGGCCAGGAGCGGCGCATCGTGAAGCCCAAGGTGGTGGTGGCGCTGGGCGCGACGGCAAGCCAGGCGGTGTTCAGGAAGGCGCTGGCGGTGACGCGCATGCGCGGCGTGGTGGGCCCTCTCGACGACGGGTCGACGGGCTTCCTGACGGTGCACCCGAGCTTCCTGCTGCGCCTGCCCGACGAGGAGTCGAAGGCGCGCGAGTTCGACCTGTTCGTCCGCGACCTGGCGGCGGCCTACGACCTGCTGAAGGCGGCGTAGTCCTACTCCGCCGGCGCAAGCCGGTCGTCGCCCGGGCGGACGGGGGTGACCAGGGTCTCCTCCTCTTCGCGGATCGGGGCGTCGTCGCCGGGGCGGCGCGGGGTGGCGACGCGGCCGAGCTTGGGGACGAGCCAGCCCTCGAAGCGGTCCACGAAGAGGTAGATCACCGGCGCCAGCACCAGGGTCAGCGCCGTGGAGCTGATCAGGCCGCCGATCACCGCGATGGCCATGGGCTGGCGGAACTCGCTGCCCGCGCCCAGGCCCATGGCGGTGGGGAGCATGCCGGCCACCATGGCCACCGTGGTCATCACGATGGGCCGGGCGCGCTCGCGGCAGGCGTTGTGCAGCGCCTGCAGGCGCGTCTGGCCGGCGCGCTCGTCTTCGATGGCGAACTCTACCAGCAGGATCGAGTTCTTGGCCGCGATGCCGAGCAGCATCAGCACGCCGATGAACACCGGCATGTCGAGCTCGGTGTGCGTCAGCGTCAGGGCGACGACCGCGCCGACGATGGACAGGGGCAGCGCCGCCAGGATGATCACCGGCTTGAAGAAGGAGCGGAACAGCAGCACCAGCACGCCGAAGATCAGCGCCACCCCTGAGAAGATCGCGCCGATGAAGCCGGAGATGGTCTGCGACAACGCCTCCACGTCCCCGATCTGCGCCTGCTTCACGCTGGCCGGCAGGTGCTTGATCGCAGGCAGGGCGTTCACCGCCTGCAGGGCCGTGCCGAGGCTCGCGCCGTGCAGGTCCGCCTGGACGGAGGCGCGGCGCTCGCGGCCGTAGCGCACGATGTCGCCCGGCCCCGCCTCGAGCGACAGGTCCGCCACCGTCGCCAGAGGGGTCACGCCCCCGAGGGCGCCGGCGATGGGCACCTGCAGTTCGCCGAGCGTCTGCAAGTCGGTGCGCGCGCCCTTGGGAAGGCGTACGCGGATGGGGATGCGGCGCTCGCCCTCGCTGAACTTGGCGGAGGCGGCGTCGATGTCGCCGATGGTGGCGATGCGCAGCACCTGGGCGAGGGCCTGGCTGGTGACGCCCAGGCGCGCGGCCTCCTCGGGCTTGGGCCGCACCACGAGCTCGGGCCCGGCCGGCGGGGGAGCGGGCCGCACGTCGCTGATCTGGTGCAGCGTGCGCATCTCCTTCTCCAGCTCGAGCTGGGTGCGGGTGAGGAGCGCGGCGTCCTCAGAGGAGAGCACGATCTCCACGTCGGCCCCGCCGAAGCCGCTCAGCGTGTTGATCCGCACGTCGGGCAGGCCGCGCAGGCCGGGGCGGATCAGGCGCTTGAAGCCCTCCGTGGTGTGGGCGCGGTGCGCCTTGAGCACCACGGTGACGGTGCCGCTGGTGAGGCCGCCGCCCGCAGGCCCCGAGAAGCCGGAGCTGGAGCCGCCCGAGCCGATCTGCACGAACACGTTCTGCACGTCGGACTGGGCGAGCAGCAGGCGGGTCACGCGCGCGCCGGCCAGCTCCATGTCGGCGCGGGAGGCGCCGGGCGGCCCCTGGACCTTCAGGTAGAACAGGCCGGAGTCGCTGACGGGCTGGAATCCGACCGGCACGATCCCCGTCGCCGCCCCCACCACGACGAAGGCCACGGCGCCGACGAACAGGCCGCCCCCCAGCAGCGCCGACACCCACGGGTGCGCCAGCGCCCAGTCGAGCGCCCCCCGATAGAACCCGCCCGCCTTGCGCGACGGCCGGACGTGGACCTTGGGGCTTAGGAAGTAGGCGGCCAGGAGCGGGGTGAGCAGGCGCGCCACCAACAGGGAGAACAGCACGGCCATGGCCACCGTCAGGCCGAACTCGCGGAAGAACTGGCCGACGATGCCGCTCATGAACGACACGGGCAGGAACACCACCACGATGGCCGCCGTGGTGGCGATCACGGCGAGGCCGATGGCGTCGGCCCCGATCAGCGAGGCGCGGTAGGGCGACTGCCCGCGCTCGATCCGCTTCTCGATGTTCTCGATCTCGACGATGGCGTCGTCGACCA
>CAXTCO010000078.1:0-9738 GCA_964242255.1 uncultured Caulobacteraceae bacterium
GCTCGATGAAGATCACGCAGGATGTAAGGGATTATGCGGCGACGCTGAACGATCCGGACAAGCGTGCGGTGGCGGGCGTCGGGATGTCGATGTCGGGCACCATCGAGGACGGGATGGCGAGCATGAGCGGCATGTCCGGCCACGCCGGCATGCACGGGAGCGCACCCGCCGCCCCGCCGGACCCGGTGGACGGCTACCGCGCCCTGGACCGCGCCGCGCCGGTGGTGGCCGCCCTGCGCCTGCCTGCGCCCGTGCTGATCACCCCCGCCCTGCGCCCGCACGGCCCCTGGAGCGCCCGCTCCGACACCGCCGACCGCCCGCTGCGCGTCTCGTTGACGCTGGACCCGTCCACCGGCCGCGTGCTGCGCCGCGAGGGCTTCGCCCAGCGGAACTGGCTGGACCAAACCATCGCCGTCGGCGTGGCGGCGCACGAGGGCCAGCTGTTCGCCGGCGAGCAGGGCTTAAGCCTCCTCACCGCCGCCGGCCTCGCCCTGACGGCGGTGAGCGGCGCGGTGATGTGGTGGCGCCGCCGGCCGGCCGGCGTGCTGGGCGCCCCGGCGGCGTCCGGCGCGGAGGGCGCGAACGGCTGGACGGCGGCGCTGGCGGTCGTCGTGGTCGCGCTGGGCGCAGTGCTGCCGCTCCTGGGCGCGTCGCTGATCGCGGTGCTGGTGACGGAGCGGTTGGTGCTCAGGCGCCTGCCGGGGGTGAGCCGCTGGCTGGGGCTGTCGGCGGCGGCGGCGGCGGCGGCCTGACCCGTCGTCGGCTCACCGGGCGGCAGCCCTCCCCTGGGCGTCGCCCCGGCGCGTGAGCGGCGAGGGGGAGCCTTGATCTCTTGAAGGCGGGAGCATCGCGGGTGGCGGCAAGATCGACTTCTCAGGTCAGCGTCAGTCTCAGCCTCCTTGCGGCCCTAGGTATATACTCATCCGCTCAAGCGGCTCACATGGCTTCTAAACGCGATAGTCTTAGTTTGATCTAGTATGTTCGGGACCCGTAACAAGCTTAACGCTCAACATCACCGAGTGGCTGAAACCGAAGACAACCACTCGCCGCTTTCATCTCGATATCTCGGGGCGCCGATGGTGCGAGGACAGATGTACCTGGATCGCCCCGATTACAACAGCGTCATCCACAATGATTGAGCTGGTACAGACCTCCTCCCTGTTCTCGCGTTATGATTCATCCTACCGGGACAGAGGTCATCAACAGGATCACTGGAACTCTCACTCTCGATCAGAAGTGGGGCAGCCTTCATTTCGAAGGCTGAGCTCTCATGCGAGAGAGCACCATTCACATCGCTCTCTAAGCCGCGTTTCTGACACCGGCTGTCACTTAGTGCGCCTCGTCCCAGTTCCGCGCCGCGCTCGCCTCCACCTCCAGCGGCACTGACAGCGCCACCGCCGGCTCCGCCGCGCGGGACATCACCGCGCGCGCCACGCCGCAGACCGCGGGCGCCTCGGCCTCGGGCGCCTCGAACACCAGCTCGTCGTGGACCTGCAGGAGCATGCGCGCCTGCAGGCCTTCCGCCCGTAGCGCGGCGGGCATGCGGGCCATGGCGCGGCGGATGATGTCGGCGGCGGCGCCCTGGATGGGGGCGTTGATGGCCTGGCGCTCGCCGGCCTGGCGCTGGCCCATGCTCTTGCTGCGGATGTCGGGGATGTGGATGCGGCGGCCGAACAGGGTCTCCACCCAGCCGCGCTCCTTCACCAGGGCCTTCTGTTCGTCCATGTAGGCGCGGATGCCGGGGAAGCGGTCGAAATAGGTCTTGATGTAGGCGCCCGCCTCGTCCTGCGGGATGCCGAGCTGGTTCGAGAGGCCGAAGGCCGAGATGCCGTAGACGATGCCGAAGTTGATCGCCTTGGCGCGGCTGCGGACGTCCTTGGGCATGCCCTCCACCGACACGCCGAACATCTCGCTGGCGGTGGCGGCGTGGATGTCCACGCCGGCGGCGAAGGCGGCCTTGAGCTGGGGGATGTCGCCCACGTGGGCGAGGAGGCGCAGCTCGATCTGCGAGTAGTCGGCGCTGACCAGCACGTGGCCGGGCTGCGCCACGAACACGGTGCGCAGCTGGCGGCCCACCTCCGTGCGGATGGGGATGTTCTGCAGGTTGGGCTCGGTGGCCGAGAGGCGGCCGGTGGAGCTGTTGGCCAGCATGAAGGTGGTGCGCACGCGGCCGTCGCGCGGGTGGGCGGCGTAGATCAGGGCGTCGGCGTAGGTGCCCTTCAGCTTGGCGAGCTGGCGGTGCTCCAGGATCGTCAGGGGCAGGGGGTGGCTGGCGGCCAGCGATTCCAGGGTGTCGGCGTCGGTGGACCAGGCGCCCGTGGCCGTCTTGCGCCCGCCGGGCAGGCCCTGCTCGCCGAACAGCACGTCGCCGATCTGCTTGGGGCTGCCGAGGTTGAAGGGATGGCCGGCGAGGGCGTGGGCGTGGGCCTCCAGCTCGGCCATGCGCACGCCCCACGCGTGGGAGAGGCGCTTCAGGCCCGCCGGATCGACCAGGATGCCCGCCTCCTCCATCTGCGCGAGCACGGGCGGCAGCGGCCGCTCCAGCGTCTCGTAGACGGTGAGCAGGCCGGAGCGCTCCAAGAGGGGGCGGAGCTTCCTGTGCAGCCGCAGGGCGAGGTCGGTCTCCTGCGCGGCGTAGGCGGTGGCGGCGGGCAGCTCCACCTGCGCGAAGGCCCTGGCCTTCTGGCCCGCCCCCACCACGCTCTTCCAGGTGATCGGCACGTGGCCGAGGTGCAGCGTGCTGAGCTCCTCCAGGCCGTGGCCGTGGGCGCCGCCCTCCATGGCGTAGCTCATCAGCATGACGTCGTCGGTGGGGGCGAGGGCGATCCCGGCGTGGGCCAGGGCGCGCACCGCCGCCTTCACGTTGTGGCCGATCTTGAGGACGCCCGGCTCCTCCAGGAGCGGCTTGAGCCTGGCCAGCGCCGCGGCGGGGGAGAGCTGGCGCCAAGCGTCGCCCTCCTCACCCGAGGCGAGCTGCAGGCCGTCGGCGGCGCAGTGGCTCAGCGGCACGTAGGCGCTCTGGCCGGGGGCGACGGCCAGGGCGATCCCGTAGAGGCCGTTCTCGCCGCAGGCCGCGTCCGTCTGCACGGCGACGGCCAGCTCGCCGCACTCGCGGGCGGCGGCGACCACGACGTCGAGGCTGGCCTCGTCCTGGATCAGCAGGTGCTTGGCGCTGTCGATCTCCACCAGCGTGTCGTCAGCCGGCGGGGCGGGGCGGCGGCCGTTGGTGTGGCCGCCCTGGTGCGGCGGGGTGGGCGGGCTGTCCGGCCGGCGGCCGTCGGCCACGCGGCGCGCCAGGCCCTTGAACTCCATGGATTCGAGAAAGGCGTGCAGGGTGGGCGCATCGAACTCGCGCACGCCCAGCTCGTCGATGGGGGCGGGCAGGGGCACGTCGTCGGCCAGGGTGACCAGCCGGCGGCTGAGGCGGATCTGGTCGGCGTAGGCGATCAAGGTCTCGCGGCGCTTGGGCTGCTTGATCTCGCCCGCGCGCTCCAGCAGCGTGTCGAGGTCGCCGTACTCGCCGATCAGCTGGGCGGCGGTCTTGATCCCGATGCCGGGAGCGCCCGGCACGTTGTCCACGCTGTCGCCGGCGAGGGACTGCACGTCGATCACCTTGTCAGGCCGCACGCCGAACTTCTCGAACACCTCGGGCGCGCAGATGCGCTTGTCCTTCACCGGGTCGAGCATGCAGATCTGCTCGTTGACCAGCTGCATCAGGTCCTTGTCGGAGCTGACGATCACCACCTCGCCGCCGGCGGCGGCACACTGGCGGGCGTAGGTGGCGATCAGGTCGTCGGCCTCGTAGCCCTCCACCTCCAGGGCGGGCACGCCGAAGGCGCGGGTGGCCTCGCGCACCAGGGGGAACTGGGGGACGAGGTCGTCCGGCGGCGGCGGGCGGTGCGCCTTGTACTCGGCGCTGATCCCGCTGCGGAAGGTCTTCTCGCTCTTGTCGAAGACCACGGCGAGGTGGGTGGGGCCGCGCAGGTCGTGCCCGCCGGACTTCATGTCGCCTAAGAACTTCCACAGCATGTTGCAGAAGCCGCTGACCGCGCCCACCGGCAGGCCGTCCGTCTTGCGGGAGAGCGGCGGCAGGGCGTGGAAGGCGCGGAAGATGTAGCCGGAGCCGTCGATCAGGTAGAGCCGCACGGGCGCGGCCGGGTCGCCGGCGGGGGTCTCGGGCACGGGCTTGTCCGCCTCCGCCTCGATCATCCCGTCGAGGGCGGCGGCGGCGAGCAGGGGGGCGAGGTCGTCGGCCATGGCCGCAGGATAGGCGCAGGGCGACGCCTGCGGGAGTCACCGGCGCGCCGCGCGCCGCCTCAGCCGTGGGCGTAGCGCACCACGTGCTCCACGGCGCGGACCACGGCGTCGGCGTGGCGGAGGCCGAGGACGGTGGACGCGTTGGCGCCCTCCACGTGCTCGACGTAGCCGCGGCGCGAGCGGTGGGCGGGCGCCTGCAGGAGGTCTCGCACGCCCTCCGAACCGCCCACGGTGACCACCGCGACGGGGAGTTCGCGGCTGAGCTCGCCCGCCTCGCGCGCCGCCTCGGCGTCGGCCAGCCACTCTCGCGCCTCCGCGGCGCCGCCCTGGTTGTGCCGCTCGCTGGCGAAGGCGTCGTGCTTGGCGGCCGCGGCCTCGGGCGGCAGGCCGATCGGGTCTCCGGCCAGACCGTCGGCGGCGCGCAGCAGGCCCCAGCGGGCGGCCACGGGGGCGAGGCCCGCCCTCCGCTCGGAGCCGCGCAGCCGGTCGACCATCCGGCGGTCGGCCAGGGCGCCCGGCGGAACGGGGTCGACCAGCACGAGGCCGGTCACCGCCTCCGGCCGTCGAAGGGCGAACAGCTGGGCGTAGGCCGCCGCCGTCGAATGCGCGCAGAGGACGTAGGGCCCGTGCGCGTTCAGGGCGGCGAGCAGCGCCTGCAGGTCGTCCACCACCGCCGCGGCCGTGCGGGGCTCCCCGCCGGGGTCGGAGGCGCCCAGGCCCGCCCGGTCGTAGGCCAGGGTCAGCCGCCCGGCGGCGACGCGGCCCTGCACCACCGCCCAGTCCGCCGCCAGGCCGAAGGCGCCCGCCTCGAACACCACGCCCGGCAGGTGGGGCGGGCCGCCGCGCACCGCGTGCAGGGCGCGGCCCCCCACGTCCACCGGGCCGGCCAGCGGCGGCGGCGTGGGCGCCGCAGCCATGACGGAGGGGGCGTGTCCGGCCTCTGCGTCGTACATCCGCTCTCCCATGGGCCGCAGTGTGGCGCGCGCTCCCGCAACGCCCGGTGAACGGTGCGGTTCGGGCGCGGCGCTTGCCGCGGCGGGAGCCCGACCGTAAGCCTTGCGCCCATGACGCCGCTGGACGACGCCCGCCCCCTCCCGCCCGCCGCCGTGGCCGCCGCCGCCGCACCCCCGCCGTCGGCGGCGCCGGGGAGGGCGCAGGTGGAGGCGCTGTTCGCCCTGCCGTTCGGCGAGCTGGTGTTCCGCGCGGCGGCCGTCCACCGCCGCGGGTTCGACCCCGCCGAGGTGCAGCTCAGCCGCCTGCTGTCCATCAAGACGGGCGGGTGCGCGGAGAACTGCGGCTACTGCAGCCAGTCGGCCCATTTCGACACGGGGCTCAAGGCGTCGCGCCTCCTGGAGCCGGAGGCCGTGCTGGCCGAGGCGGCGCGCGCCAAGGCGCAGGGCGCCGGCCGCTTCTGCATGGGCGCCGCGTGGCGCGAGCTGAAGGACCGCGACCTGCCCAGGCTCGAGGCCATGATCCGCGGCGTGAAGGCCATGGGGCTGGAGACCTGCGCCACCCTGGGCATGCTCACCGGCGAGCAGGCCGACCGGCTGTCGGCGGCGGGGCTCGACTTCTACAACCACAACCTGGACACGGCGCCCGACGACTACGCCCGCGTGGTCACGACCCGCACCTACGCCGACCGCCTCCAGACGCTGGAGCACGTGCGGGACGCGGGCATGCGCACCTGCTGCGGCGGCATCGTCGGCATGGGCGAGACGCGCGAGGCGCGGGCCGGGCTGATCGCGGCGCTGGCGGCCCTGCCGGTCCACCCGGAGAGCGTGCCGATCAACGCCCTGGTGCCCATCGCCGGCACGCCGCTGGGCGACGCGGCCCTGGCGCAGGGCGCGTTCGACCCCCTGGAGTTCGTGCGCACGGTCGCCGTGGCGCGGATCACGCTGCCGCGCTCGGTGGTGCGGATCGCCGCGGGGCGCGAGGGCATGAGCCGCGAGACGCAGGCCCTGTGCTTCCTGGCGGGTGCGAACTCGATCTTCGTCGGCGGCAAGCTCCTCACCACGCCCCTGCCGGGCCAGGACGCCGACGCCGCGCTGATGGCCGACCTGGGCCTGCGCCCCGTGCAGGACCTGCGGCCCGCCCCTTAGGCCGGGACGGCGCCTCGGCGCAGGCGCGGAACCACCATCAGCCGGTAGGTCGCGAGCGCGGCCACGAGGCTCGCCAGCACCACCGCCGACATGCCGTGAGAGGCCGGCCCGGGGACCAGCGCCGTCAGCGCGCCCGCCAGGGCGCCCACGCCGAAGAAGCCGGCGCCCATCAGCGCCGCGCTGGCTCCCGCGCGCTCGCGGTCCACGTTCATGGCGGCCACGGAGGTGTTGGGCTGGCTCAGGCTGGTGGACGCCAACACCAGGAACAGCGGCGTCAGCAGCGCCCAGGCGCCTCCGCGCCCGCTCCAGGCGACGCCCGCCAGCACGACGGCCGCGGCGACGGCCAGCCCCAGGCCCGCCTGCAGGAGGTGCGACGGCGGGATGCGGCGCGCCAGCCGCACGTTGAGCTGGGTCACCGCCAGCATGCCCGCCACGTTGGCGCCGAACACCCAGCCGAAGTGCGCCGGCGCGATGTGCAGCTGCCCGATCAGCACCTGCGGCGCGGTGGAGATGTAGGTGAACAGCGCCGCGCCCGAGAGCGCGCCTGTGAGGAAGTTGCCGGCGAACAGCGGCTGGCGCAGCAGGGCGGCGTAGCTCGCCCACGGCGCCTCGGACTCCGCCTTCCGCCGCGTGGCCTCCGACCGGCTCTCCTTCAGCCGCCACAGGGCCGCCAGGGCCACCAGGAGGGCGAACAGGGCCTGCACGCCGAAGATGGCGCGCCAGCCCGAGACGCCCAGCACCCACCCGCCCGTCAGCGGGGCCAGCACGGGCGCCAGCGTGAACACGAGGCTCAGCAGCGCGTAGATGTGCAGCACCTCGTGGTCTTCGTAGCGGTCGCGCACCACCGCGCGCGAGATCACCATGCCGGCGCACGCGCCGAGCGCCTGCAGCACCCGGGCCGCCGCCAGGAGCCGCACGTCGGGCGCCAGCGCGCAGACGAAGGTGGCCAGCAGGAACAGCGCGGCGCCCACCAGCAGCGGCGGACGCCGGCCCCAGCGGTCGGACAGGGGGCCGAACACCAGCTGCCCGCCCGCCAGCCCGAACAGGAAGCCTGTGACCGTCAGCTGCGCCAGCCGGGGCGAGGCCGAGAGCTCGGCCGTCATCCGCGGCAGGGCGGGCAGGTACATGTCCATGGCCACCGAGCCGAGCATGCCGAGGCTGGCGAGCAGGACCACCTCCCCCCACGGGGCGCGGACGGCGCCCGCGCGCCGCGGCGGACCCGAGGGCGGCGGCGGCGGGGCGACCTCCGTCGTCGGGGCGACCGTCTCGACAAGGTCAGGCATGGGCGCGACCTCCCCCGCCGGACGCGGCCGGCGTGGTGTCACACCGCCCCCCCCGGGGCAACCTCGGCGGGGCTCGGCGCGGGCGGCGGTCGGCGCGCGTTGCGCCGCGCCGGGGTTCTGCGGCAGGAGAGCCGCTCCGCCGCGCCGCGCCGCCTCCAGGACGCCCCCAGGACGCCATGACCGACCCCGCCGACACGCCCTCCGACCCCGCCTCGCCTCGGGAGCTGGTGGACGGGCTGGTGCGCCTGCTCACGGTGGAGGAGATCGACGTGGACCTGCACCGCGGCGCGCGCCTGCCGGGCGGGCGGGGGCGCGTGTTCGGCGGCCAGGTGATCGCCCAGGCGCTGCGGGCGGCCATGGGCTCGGTGGAGGGCGGGCGCGTGGCGCACTCGCTGCACGCCTACTTCCTGCGCCCGGGCGACGACGCCCTGCCGATCATCTACCGCGTGGAGCGCGATTTCGACGGCCGCTCCTTCGTCAACCGCCGCGTGATCGCGATCCAGCGCGGCCAGCCGATCCTGAACATGGCCGCCAGCTTCCAGCTGCCCGAGCAGGGCTTCGCGCACGCGGACGCCATGCCCGACGTGCCGCCGCCCGAGGGCCTGCTCACCGAGGCGGAGTCGGTGCGGCGCGAGCACGCGCGCACCGGCGCGCCCCTTTCGCCGTGGGACGTGCGGCCCCGCCCGATCGAGACGCGCCCCGTCTCCCCGCGGCCGCTCCGCGACCCGCCCGCCGAGCCGCCGCACACGGCCGTCTGGTTCCGCGCGGCGGCCCCGGTGGCGGCGGACGCGGACGTGCACCGGGCGATGCTCGCCTGGTTCAGCGACACGGCGCTGCTCGGCACCAGCATGCGGCCGCACGCGGTCGGCTGGAGCACGCCGGGCATGCAGACCGCCAGCCTCGACCACGCCCTGTGGCTGCACGAGACGCCGCGAATGGACGAGTGGATGCTCTACGCGCTCCACAGCCCCTGGGCGGGGGGCGGCCGCGGCTTCAACCGCGGCTCGGTGTTCACGCGCGACGGGCGGCTGGTGGCCAGCGTCGCGCAGGAGGGGCTGATCCGCCTGCGCGCGCCGCGGCCCTGAGCGGCCTCACAGGCCCTTGAGCACGCCCTCCACCATCTTCTTCGCGTCGGCGAAGAGCATCATGGTGTTGTCCTTGAAGAAGAGTTCGTTCTCCACGCCTGCGTAGCCCGAGCCCATGCCGCGCTTGACGAACAACACGGTGCGGGCGCGCTCCACGTCCAGGATCGGCATGCCGAAAATCGGGCTCTGCGGGTCGGTCTTGGCGGCGGGGTTGGTGACGTCGTTGGCGCCGATGACGAAGGCCACGTCGGCGGTGGCGAACTCGGCGTTGATGTCCTCCAGCTCGAACACCTCGTCGTAGGGCACGTTGGCCTCGGCCAGGAGCACGTTCATGTGGCCGGGCATGCGGCCCGCGACGGGGTGGATGGCGTACTTCACGTCCACCCCCTCCTCCTTCAGCCGGTCGGCCATCTCGCGCAGGGCGTGCTGCGCCTGGGCCACCGCCATGCCGTAGCCGGGCACGATGATGACCTTGGACGCGTTCTTCATGATGAAGGCCGCGTCCTCCGCCGAGCCCTGCTTCACGGGCCGCGTCTCCCTGGCCCCGCCGCCCGCCGCCGCGGCGCCCGCGCCGAAGCCGCCCAGGATCACGCTGACGAAGGAGCGGTTCATCCCCTTGCACATGATGTAGCTGAGGATGGCGCCCGACGATCCCACGAGCGCGCCCGTGATGATCAGCGTGGTGTTCTCCAGCGTGAAGCCCAGCGCCGCCGCCGCCCAGCCCGAGTAGCTGTTCAGCATCGACACCACGACGGGCATGTCGGCCCCGCCGATGGGCACGATCAGGGTCACGCCCAGGATCAGGGCGAGGGCGGCCACGCCCCAGAACGCCCAGGTCGCCGCCCCGCCGCTGGCGCTCAGCACCACGATCAGCCCCACCAGCGCCGCGGCGAGCGCGATGTTCAGGAGGTGGCGCGCGGGCAGGAGGATCGGCGCCCCGCTCATGTTCCCGTTCAGCTTGGCGAAGGCGATCAGCGAGCCGGTGAAGGTCACCGCGCCGATGGCCACGCCGAC
>CAXTCO010000079.1:0-9622 GCA_964242255.1 uncultured Caulobacteraceae bacterium
CGTTCTGCGCCATCCACTCCACGCTCTCGCGCCAGCGCACGCGGCCGGTGACCTGCTCCACCAGGAGGCGGCGGATCTCCTCGGGCGCGTTCGTCGGGCGCGCGGTGACGTTGGCCACCAGCGGCGCCTTGGGGGCGAGCAGGCGCGCCTCCGCCAGCGCCTCGGCCATGGCCTCGGCCGCGGGCTGCATCAGCGGGCAGTGGAACGGGGCGGACACGTTCAGCGGCACGGCGCGGGCGCCCAGCGCCTTGGCCTCCGCGATCGCCGCGTCCACGGCCGCCTTCGCGCCGGAGATGACGATGTTGCCCGCGTTGTTGTCGTTGGCCACCACGCAGACGCCGACCCGGGCTCCCGCCGCCGCCGCCGCCTCCGCGAGGGCGAGGTCTGTCTTCGGGCCGATCAGCGACGCCATCGCCCCCTCCCCCACGGGCACGGCGCGCTGCATGGCTTGGCCGCGCAGCTTCAGGAGCCGCGCCGTGTCGGCGACGGTGAGCGTGTCGGCGGCGGCCAGCGCGCTGTATTCCCCCAGGCTGTGGCCGGCGACGAAGGCGGCCCCGTCCACGCCCGCGCCCATCTCGTCGCGCAGGGTGCGCATCACTGCGAGGGACACGGCCATCAGCGCCGGCTGCGCGTTCTCCGTCAGTGTCAGCTCCTCGATGGGCCCCTCGCGCATCAAGCGGGTGAGGTGCTGGCCGAGGGCGTCGTCCACCTCCTCGAACACCTCGCGGGCCGGGCGCCAGGCGTCGAGCGCCGCGCCCATGCCGACCGCTTGGCCGCCCTGGCCGGGGAAGATGAAGGCGAGGCTCACGGCGTCCGTCTCTCCTGCGCCTCGCCGTCGCCGGCTCCGGCCTGGGGACGCGGACGGTTAGGCGAACGCGCCCGGCGTGTATAGGCTTGGCGCCGAACCGGAGACCGACCCATGAAGCGCCTCGTCCCCCTCGCCCTGACCGCCGCGGCCCTCGCCGCCGCGGGCGCCGCCCGCGCCTCCCTGCCCGTGGGCGCCGCCGCGCCGGAGTTCGCAGCCAAGGGCGCGCTGGCGGGCCACGACTTCGACTTCGACCTGCAGAAGCAGCTCAAGAAGGGACCGGTGGTGCTGTACTTCTTCCCCGCCGCCTTCACCTCCGGCTGCACGCTTGAGGCGCACGCCTTCTCCGACGCGGCCGACGACTTCAAGAAGGCGGGCGCCACGGTGGTGGGCGTGACGGCCGGCAACGTCGACCGCGTGGCCGAATTCTCCAAGACCGAGTGCCGCGACAAGTTCGCCGTGATCGCCGACCCGGGCGCGAAGATCGCGGGCGAATACAAGTCCACCCTGGCGCTGAAGCCCGGCTGGTCGGACCGCACGAGCTACGTGATCGACAAGGCCGGCAAGATCACCTTCGTCCACTCGGCGCTGGACCCGTCCAAGCACGTGGAGCTGACGCTGGCGGCGGTGAAGGCGCTGAAGTAGGGCGCTCCCCGAAGCCGCTCTCCCGTCGGCGCCCGGGGCGAGAGGGCCGGTCGCCGCTGAGGCCGGCCGGCCTCAGCATGGCGGCGAGACCCGACCGAGCCTCCCCGACGCCCGTCACGGGCGGCGGGGAACGGCGGGACGCGGCTCCGGCCTGTCCCCGCCGCCCTCGGCCCGCGTCAGCGCAGGTCGCGCATCGCCCGCGGCGCGCCGCTGCGCCGTGAGCGTCCAGGCTGCGCCGAGCACCAGCCACACGACCACCGCCACGGGGGCGTAGCTGACCGCCGAGGCTCCCGACCAGTCGAGGCTGGCGACCAGCGCCCACACCAGCAGGGCGCAGCCGAACCCTCCCGCCGCCGCGGGCGCCCACGACCGGCCGCGCAGCGAGCGGACCGCCTGCGACGCGCACACGGCGATGTACACCAGGATGAGAGCCACCACTCCCGCCGTCAGCAGGAGGCCAGTGTAGTCGTCCGCCCCCAGCGCGCCGAAGGCGACCAGAGCGCCCACGGCGCCGAGACCCACGCCGACGACGGCGCGCCTCGGCGCACCCGTGCGGGCGTCCAGCCGGGCGAGCCCGCGCCCCAGCCCCTGCTCCCCCAGGGCGTAGAGCAGGCGGGAGGCGCCGGTCGTCGCGCTCAGGGCGCAGGCGAAGGCGCTGGTGGCGGCGGCGAGGTCGAGGAACACGCCGAAGTCTCCGGACACGAAGCGCGACGCCAGCACGTCGATCGGGGCGGCGGAGGCGGCGAGCGCGGCCGTCCGTCCCGGCCCGAACCCGAGCACCTGGGCGTAGGAGACGACGATGAAGAAGACCGTCACGAGCGCCAAGGACAGGAGGATGGCGCGAGGAACGGCCCGCGTGGCGCCCCGCGTCTCCGTCGCCACGGTGGTGGCCGCCTCGAAGCCGGCGAAGGCCAGGATCGCGGGAACCATGCCGGCCGCCAAGCCCGACAGCCCCTTCGCCGGATCGAGCCGCAGGGGGGCGGTCGACGGGGGGGCGTGCGAGAAGATCGCAACGGCCAGCCACAGGATCGCCGCCACGGAGACCGCCTCCAGCAGCAGCGCCAGATGCGAACTTGTGGAAAGCGGCCGCATCGCCAGCGCAGGTGCGGCGACCGATGCGGCCAGCGCGACTCCGAACCACATGGGAAGCGGCGAGGCGCCCCACACGTGGGCGGCCGCGGCGGTCAGGAACTCGCCCGCCAAGCCGCAGGAGGCCGCCGCGAAGGCCATGTAGGCCAGCAGCATGGTCCACCCGGTCAGGCGCGACCAGCGCCGGCCGAAGACCGATTCCACGAACGGCATGGCCGATCCCGCGCCGACGATGTCGCGGCTGAAGGCGATGAAGGAGAAGGCGACGACCGCCGCCACCAAGCCCCCTGCAAGGAACGCCAGCGGCGTCGCGGCTCCGGCCGCCCGCGTCGTCAGCGACACGCTGAACGACATGGCGAGCGTGGGCGCCATCGTCCCCAGGGAGATGGCGAACGCCTCCAGCGTCCCCGCGCCGGGTTTCAGAGCCATGGGCCGGTCTCCTGCGGATATGCGGTCAAGGCGGCGCCCTGCGCCGCTGCGGCGAGTGACGCCGTCAGGCGTCGAAGCGACGATGACGACATCGCCGTGGACTGATCTGTCAAGGCCGCAGCGGCGGCTGGAGAGCCACGGAGCGGATGTAGCCGACGCGAAGGTGGGCGGCGCGTCCGCGTTCGACATCCGCCACCGACCCACCCAGGATGGTCCGGCCGAGCCGATGGCGCACAGCCGCCGGCGCCCCAGCCCGATGAACTCAGACCACCCCGCTTAAGGCCAGCTGATCAGCTCAGGCTCCGAAGAAAGGCGCTGGTCGCCGCGGTGACGCGGGACGGGTCCTCAAAGTGGCTCAGGTGCGACAGGCCGCTGAACACCTGCAGTCGAGCCCGCCCGCCGTCGACCGCGGCCACCACGCGGCGGCCCACCCAAGGCGGCGCCTCGTCGAACTCGCCGCAGGTGACGAGCACGGGAACCCGCAGCCCGGCGAGCTGCGGGCGGACGTCCAGGTTTGCGAGAGCGCCGGTGAATTGAAATTCGCTCGGGCCGTTGAGGTAGGCGTAGACGCGATTGGACCCCAAGGCTTCGGCCACCTTCAACAGGAGGGGCGGCCAAGGTCTCAGCCGACACAGGTGCAGGCCGTAGTAATGCTCTTGCAAGGCCTGGACGGCCGGCGTGTCCACCCGCCCCGTGCGCACCGCCTCGTCGGCGACGGCCACGGCCTCCGGTCCGAGCGCCCGCATCCAGCGCCGCTCCGCCTCTTGGAAGTCGGCCATGCCGACCGCCGATCCCGCAAGAACCAGCGCCGTGACCCGGTTGGGGTGGACGGCCGCATAGGCGGGGGCGAGGAACGACCCCCAGCTCGCTCCCAGGACGACCGGACGCTCCCATCCCAGGTGGGCGCGCACCGCCTCCAACTCCTCGACGTAGCGGGGTACGCTGTAGAGAGCGAGGTTGTTCGGCGATGCGGAACGGCCGCAGCCGCTCTGGTCGTACAAAGCCACCTGACGGTCCGTGGCGAGAGCTGCGTAGGGCAGCATGATCTCCAGGCCGGCCGCCGGTCCGCCATGCAGGACGATCACGGGCGGGCGGCGGCTCGGTGCGCCGTAGGTGCGCACGTATACGCGCCCGTTGGGCCCCTGCGCCCAGCTCTCCCGCAGGGGAAAGCCCTGCGGATCCCAGAGCGCCGGATCAGGCTGCGGGACAGGCCAGGAGGGCGTCGCCCAGGCGGGCGACGACGCCAGCGCCGCAACGCCTGCGAACGACAAGGCGGCCGCGCGGCGCGTCAGAGGAAGCGGGATCGGCACGGGCGGAGGTCCTCCAGGCTTCGACGCGCCGCCAGCGGCGCTGGCGTCGTCAGGTCGATCAAGGCAGGTCGGTGCCGCTACGACGTGCAACGCTGGCGGCGAAGCGATTTTCGCGACAGCACCTCGGCGCTGTCATGTCCGGGGCTGCAGCGCCCTGAGGACCATGGCGGGCGTGTCGCCGACGCGGGGGCGCCCACCTCCGTGGCGTGGAGTCGGTGTGCTCCATCCCCGTGGCTGCGGACGCCGCGCGCAGAGCATGATCGGCCGTGGCGTCCGCCAAGCGGTGCGCAGCCGTTCGGGTGAGGCGGCCTGCGTCAGGACCACGTTCCAGAACGAGAACGGGCTGCCGACCATAGCCATCGCCTCATCGACAGGCCGTCCTCCAGCGGCGCGTGATTGCGCCAGCACAGGCGATCGGCTAAACTCGGCTTTGATGAGCTTCTCCATGCGCCGGTCGTCCCGGGTCCTTGCAGCCATCTTGTCGCTGACGTGCGGCCCCGCCGCGCTCGCCCAAGCGGTGAGCGCGGACACGCCCGAGAAGACGCCCTCGGGCGCGACCTTCACCTTGCCGAAGGCCTGGTCGGTCCAGACTCGAGGCGCCGTCGTGCTGGCGAGCCCCCCCGAGTCCGACGCGCATCTCGCCCTCGTCGACGTCGGAGCGGCGGCCAACGCCGAGGCGGCCGCAGCCAAGGCGTGGGCGCTCTACAACCCGGGACGCGCCCATCCGTTCAAGGTCCTGTCTCCCGCTCCGCCGCGCAACGGCTGGGACGAGCGCGCCTCGGTCGCCTACGAGACCTCGGCCAACGAGAAGCTTGCGCTGGGCGCGGACGTGCTCCGCAAGGGCTCCCGCTGGACGGTGCTGATCACGGACTCCAGCGAGGCGACAGACGAGAAGCGCGGCGCGGCCATGCGCCTGATCTTGCGCAGCCTGCGTCCGCAGGGCTACACCCGCGAGAGCTTCCTGGGTCGGACGCCGCACGCGCTGGACGCGACGCGGGTGCAGGCGATGCAGGACTTCGTCCGGACCTCGATGGCAGAGCTGGGGATCCCCGGCGCGGCCTTCGCCCTGATCGACCACGGCCAAGTGGTCTACGAAGGCGGCGTCGGCGTTCGTAAGCTCGGCGAACCCGCGCCCGTCGACGCGCGCACCCTGTTCATGGTGGCGTCCAACACCAAAGGCATGTCCACGCTCCTGCTGGCCAAGCAGGTCGACGCCGGCCGGGTGCGGTGGGACGAGCCGGTCACCGACGTCTACCCCGCCTTCCGCCTCGGCAGCGACGCGACCACCCGCAAGGTGCTGGTTCGTCACCTCGTATGCGCCTGCACGGGCCTTCCCCGGAAGGATCTGGAGTTCATCTTCGGCACGACGCCCGAAACCCAAGCCACGGCGACCTTCGACCAGCTCGCGCAAACGGAGCCGACCAGCGAGTTCGGCGAGGTGTTCCAATACAACAACCTCATGGCTTCGGCGGCGGGCTACATCGCGGCCCATCTCGTCTATCCGAAGCTCGAGCTGGGCGCGGCCTACGACAAGGCCATGCAGACCGAGGTCTTCGACCCGCTGGGCATGAAGGAGACCACCTTCAGCATGTCCAGGGCGCTCGCGGCCGACCACGCCAGCCCGCACGACCTGGATCTCGAGGGCCACCCCGCCCGGGCTGGAAAGACCGACGACGACATCGTGGCGCCTTTCCGCCCCGCCGGCGGCGCGTGGTCGTCGGCCCACGACATGATCAAGTACGTACAGGACGAGATCACGCAGGGCGTGCTGCCGGACGGCGCCAGGCTGGTGTCGGCCGCCAACCTGCTGCAGCGCCGCGCGCCGAACGTTCCCATGGGCGAGGACGCTTTCTACGGCATGGGACTGGAGACCGACGCCGCCTGGGGCGTGACGGTGGTTCACCACGGGGGCAGCTTGGCCGGGTACAAGTCCGACATCATGCTCGTCCCCGACGCCCAGGTCGGCGCGGTGATCCTGACCAACTCGGACGAAGGCCAGCTGCTCCTGCGCCCCTTCATGCGGCGGCTGCTGGAGGTGCTGTACGACGGCGCGCCCGAGGCCGCGGGCGACGTCACAGCCGCCGCCGCCAGCGTCCGCGCGGCGTACGCCGCCGAGCGGCTGCGCCTGACGGTCCCGCCCGAGGCCGCTTCAGCCGGCAAGCTCGCCGTCCGCTACCGGAACCCAGACCTCGGCGTGATCCAGGTCCGCCGGAC
This sequence comes from uncultured Caulobacteraceae bacterium, assembly GCA_964242255.1. Classification (GTDB taxonomy): domain Bacteria; phylum Pseudomonadota; class Alphaproteobacteria; order Caulobacterales; family Caulobacteraceae; genus JASLDZ01. The sequence continues at coordinate 6,493 of CAXTCO010000079.1, forward strand.
GGGCGGCGCCGTGCGTTTCGACTTCGGCGTATGGAACAGCGCGGTGGCCTCGCACAAGAACGACGACGGCACCCTCTCATTCATCACGGTCGACCCGGCCGTGATGGGTTTCGAATTCGTCATGGGTGAGCGGGACGGGAAGCGGACGCTGACGACGCGCGACGGTCAGCACGAGTACGTCTACGTGGAAGGCGGCTAGGCGCCGGGCCGCGGTCCCGTCGCGCCAGGAGCGGCCGTCCACGTCCGCGGGGGTTGCGGATGCTCGAAGGCCAACTCGACCAGGCTGCGCGGGCCGGTTAGGAAGCGGGGTCCTCTTGGATGTCCCATGCGTTCCGTCCTCGTCGCAGCCCTGCCGCTCCTCGCATGCGCTTCGATCGCGCAGGCTCAGGACCGAACCCCCGATCAGGTGCTGGCCGACAACCGGGCCGCGACCGGCCGCGTCCCGGCGGGGCAGGTCAGGCTGTTCTACGCCTACGCCGGCCAGGGCCTCACCGGGACGGCGCGCACCTCCTACGACGCCCGCACCGGCGCCTTCGTGGACAGCACCGAGGCGGGGCCGACGCGCGGGGCCGACGGCTTCGACGGCCGCGCGGCGTGGGCCCGCAACCTGACCGGAGCGGTCACTCTGCAGGACGGGGGCGACAAGCGGCGGCTGGCCGTGAACGCGGCCTACCGTCGCGCGCAAGCCTGGTGGCGCCCGGACCGCGGCGGCGCGGCCGTCGCGTCCCTCGGCCGCAAGCCGTTCGACGGAGCCGCCTGCGACGGGCTGGCCGTGACCCCCGCCGGAGGCGAGCGGTTCGAGGCTTGGTTCGACGCCGGCACGCACCTCCTGTCGCGCACCGTCGAGCCGCAGGGGCCGCTCACCGTCACCACCCGATACACCGACTATCGTCCCGTGGGCCGCACGCGCGTGGCGGCCAAGGTGGTGATCGATCCCGACGAGGGATCCGGAGGCGTGCAGACCCAGACCCTGACGCAGGGCGAGGTCACGACGGCGCGGCCGCTCACCGCCTACGCGGCGCCCCGGTGGGCGGCGGACGACGCCGTCATCCGGAACGGCGCGGGACGTACCACCGTGCCCTTCCAACTGATCGGCAACCACGTCCTCGCCGAGGTCAGGATCAACGGCGCGGGCCCCTTCTTGATGATGTTCAGCACGGGCGACGACGACACGCTGGTCACGAGCACCGTCAAGGCGCTGGGGGTCCGCGTCGAGGGCCACGCGGTGGGCGTGGGCGCGGGCGAGAACACCGTGGACACGGGTTTCGCCCGGCACGTCACCTTCCAGGTCGGCGACCTCGTCCTTCGGGACCAGACCGTCGGCGTCTCGCCGCCTTTCCCCACCGCGATCCTGGGCGTCGAAGATCAGGGCGTGCTGGGTTTCGATCTGTTCCGCCGCTTCGTCGTGGTGGTGGACTACGGGGCGGAGACCCTGACCTTCATCGACCCGGCGCGGTTCGACCCCACCCAGGCCGGCGTGGGCATGCCGCTCCGGTTCTATGACAATTTCCCGATGGCGGCGGGCTCTTTCGAGGGCGTGCCCGGCGCGTTTCTCATCGACACGGGTTCAGGCCCCGAGATGACGATCACCAAGCCCTTCGCCGACGCGTACCACCTTCGCGAAAGCCACCCCAAGGGCGTGGTGGCCGTGGACGGTTGGGGCGCGGGGGGTCGCGTGATCGACTACGTCACCCGCGCGCGAAACCTCACCCTCGGACCCGTCGAGGTGCGCAACCTCGTGGCCGGCTTCGCAACCCAGACCAAAGGCGGGTTCGCCGACCCCTATCTCCAAGGCGTCGTGGGCACGCAGCTGCTCAAGCGCTACGTGGTGACCTTTGACTACGCCCACCGGCGCATCTACCTAAAGGCCCTGCCGGGGCCGGTCGCCGACACCGGCGTCGCCGACCGCTCGGGGGCCTGGATCAACAAGTCCGCGGGAGGCTTCGAGGTCGTGGACGTCACGCCCGGCGGCCCGGCGGCGCAGGCCGGCGTCAAGGTCGGAGACCAGATCACCGAGGTGGACGGGCGCGCCGCAAGCACGCTGTCGCTCGCCGACCTCCGGGCGCGCCTGCGCGACGCCGGCGTCGCGCAGGTCGTCTTCACCCTCGAAGGCGCCGGCCGACCCCGCCGCGCGGAGCTGCGGCTGCGCGACCTGATCTGAGGCCGCGGGCGCGAGGCCGGCGTCCGATCGGGGCTTCGAAGAATCTGGAGAAGCGCTTCAGGTCCGGAAGGCTCTGACGACCGACCGCGGCTACGCCGACTTCGACTCGGACCCGCCGACAACCGAAAGGCTGTCACGGAGGAGCTGGTGTGCGACCGCCTCGATCAGGTGAGGCGGTCAGCCCTGAGGGGCGCCGGGAAGGGGCTCCAGCGCGGCTTCGAGACGCCGCCCTCGCGCGTGCTGTCCGGCCTTTCCAAGACGCGCGCCGCGCACGGGTGGGCGGGATGATTGATCGCGCCGTGGCGCACGGCGAACTCCCGCCCGACCTTGATCGCGAGCTCGCCGCCGACTTCGTCGCCGCCCCCCTTTACTGGAGCCTGGCGGTGCTCAATCGTCGGGTCGACAGCTTCGAGCTCCGGCGGCTCGCCCGCGCGACGCTCGCGGCGCTGCAGGCGAGCGTCGCCGACTGAGGCCCGCCCCATCCAGCGAGCGCCGCCAAGGCGTCTGGGCGCCGCGAGCGGAACTTGGGTTCGCTCCGAAGAGGCGACATTCAGCCGACGCGAACGAACATCCGGTTGCCGGAGCGATGGGGGAGGCAGCTCCCGACCTTGAGCGGACCTCCGAGCGGATGCTCACCGTCGGCTTTCGACCATGCCCTCGATCACGTCCTTGGATCCGGGTAAGACGGCAACGCCCAGCGTGCACCGACGCACCAGTTTGAGCAACGCTCAAGTCCCGGTCCGCCTTCTCGTACCCGCAACGGAGATGCTGCACTTCCCGGCGATCTCCTCACCGATGGCCGGATTGTAAAAGCAAGCGCTCAACGCGGGTGCGGCGCAAGCGAAGAGGGCGCGCAGGATCGTCATCTGCTCACGGTGGCGCATCGAGCAAAGCCTGCCGACGCCTGCCGTCCACCGCGGCTGTGTGAGAACGCGTTGGTGAGGCGGCGAGCGCTTGGTTTCGTGGGGC
>CAXTCO010000080.1:0-9132 GCA_964242255.1 uncultured Caulobacteraceae bacterium
CACCGTCCAGCTCACCGCCCTGCGCGCCAGCTACCTTGTTGAGTCCACACCCTAGCCGCTCCAGGCCGCCGGGCCGCTGCGGAACAGGAAGAAGGCGCCGGCCGCGATCAGGGCGAAGCCGGCCGCGTGGTTCCAGGTGATCCTCTGCCCCAGGTAGAACACGGAGAAGCCGGCGAACACCGTCAGGGTGATCACCTCCTGCATCCCCTTCAGCTGCGCGGCGGAGTAGACGGCGGCGCCGTAGCGGTTGGCGGGCACGGCCAGCCAGTACTCGAAGAAGGCGATCCCCCAGCTCGCGACCACCACCAGCGCCAGCGGCGCCGACCTGAACTTCAGGTGGCCGTACCAGGCCGTCGTCATGAACAGGTTGGAGCCGATCAGCAGCAGGATCGGCAGGAGGCGGGGCGGCACGGCGGGCATGGGATCGTCCGCTCGCGTCCGCCGCGCGCGCCGTCAAGGCTGCGGGCGGGGCGCCTCGGCCAGGCCGGCGGGTTTCAGCCGCGTAGGGGAGGGCGCGCCCGGCGCGCGCACGACGGCCACGGCCGCGAGGGCGACGGCGGCCAGGGCGGCCCCGGCCCAGAGGGCGGGCGTGAAGCTCCCGGTTCGGTCGTGCACCACCCCCGCCGCCCACGGCCCCACCGCCGCCAGGGTGGAGACCAGCGCCATCAGGCTGAACAGCTCCAGATTCCGCCGTGGCCCGAACCAGCGCAGCAGCAGCACGGCCGTGGCGAGGTAGCTCAGCCCGTAGCCCGCCCCCACGCCCGCCGCGTAGAGCCACGTCGTCCAGCCGCCGGGCGTGGTCGCCAGCGCCGCCATGCCAACGATCAGCAGCCCGAGGGCCCCCAGCACGAGGGGGCGCGGGTCGACGCGCTGGCCCAGCGCTCCGCCCGCCGCCCGCGCCCCGGCGTTGACGAGGTTCTCCGCCGCCAGCAGCCCCGCGGCGGCCCCCGCCGTCACGCCGCGCTCGCCCAGGTGGCGCACCGCGGCGAAGTTCACCGTCACCCCGCACAGCAGGTAGACGGTGTAGGCGGCCGTGATCACCCAGAAGGCGGGGTGCGCGAGGGCGGCGCGCACCGTCCAACCCTCCGCGGCGGGCGCGCCGCCCGCGCCCCCCTCGTCGGGGCGGTCGCGGGTCCAGCGCGGGTCCACCGCCAGAGACGCCGACACGGCGAGCACGAGGCTCGCCGCCGCCATGGCCCACCAGTAGCCGCGCCAGGCGTGCTCCACGCCGAGCCGCCCCAGGAGCGGCCCCGCCGCCCCGCCGAGCCCGCCCGCGGTGAAGTAGAGCCCCATCGGCCAGGACGGCCGGGCGAAGCTCCGCGCGATCACGAAGGCGCCCGGGATGATGGCGGCCAGGGCGAAGCCCACGCCCGCCAGCGCCGCGCCGGCCAGGTAACGCCCCGGTGCATGGGCGGTGGCGATGAGCGCGAGGCCGCCCGCCAACACCGCGCCCCCCCCCGCCAGCGTGGCGCGCACGCCGAGCGTCCGCATCACGGCGGCGGGCGCGAGGCTGGCCAGCCCGCAGGCCACGGCCAGGAGGGTGAAGCCCAGCCCCGCGTCGCCCCATCCCCAGCGGAGCTCGGCCACCATGGCGGGCAGCACGACGCCCAGCGAGGTGAAGGTCGCCGCGGTGATCTGGAAGAACAGCGCCGACAGGGCGGCGAGAGCGATCCAGGGGCGACGGGAGGGTGTCACGGCGTCAGAACGCGCAACGCAGGCGGGCGCGCCAGGTGCGTCCCTGGACCGGCAAGGCGGCGACCTCGGCGTAGACGTCCGCCACCGGGGTGAAGGCGAGCGTGTCGGCCAGGTTGTCGACGTTCACCGTCACCCGCCACGGTCCGAGGTCCCAGAAGCCTGAAGCGTTGGCGGTGACGTAGGCCGGCAGGCGCACCGCACCCGGCGAGATTCCCGCCGTGCGCCCGACCGCGCTGAAGCCTGCGGTCGCGCCCAGCCGCCCCCAGCCGTGGCGGTCGCCCGTCCAGGTGAGGAAGGGGCTGGCCACGTAGCGGGGGATCAGGGTGTCCGTGTAGTCGCCGGGCCGCAGCTGGCTCACGGCGAACACGGCGTAGCTGCCGCCGTAACCGTCCTGCGGCGCCACGCCGACCGCGGAGGGCGGCACGACGATGAAGCTCGGGTCCGGCCCGCGCACGGTGGTGCGCTGCAGGTTGGCGGCGAACGTCGCGCTCCAGCGGCGGGTGAACAGGGCGCGCAGCTCCACCTCCGCCCCCTCGCCGCGGATCCCCACCACGGCGTTGCGTTCGCCGAGCTGCGTGCGCGTCTGGCGGTAGAGGCTGAACGCTCCTGTGATCCGGTCGTGGAGCAGGCGCAGCTTCAGCCCGGCCTCCTCCAGGTAGCTCTGCGACAGCTCCGCGCCCTCCGCGACCAGCGAGGGCGGGACGCCGCCGGCCTGGCTGAGCTCCAGCGCCTGGGTGCGCGCCACGGTGGTGTAGGGGCGCAGGCCGAAGGGCGCGGCGTAGGAGAGCGACAGCGAGCCGCTCCAGCCGTGGTCGACGGCCTGGTAGGTGCGCCCGGGCGTGGCGCCGAACACCAGCGCGCCGTCGTCGCGGCTGGCGAGGTCGAAGCGGTCGCCGCGCAGGCCGGCCAGGAGGTCGAAGCCGGCCCACCGGGCGTCCGCCTGGCCGAACAGGCCGGCGTCGGTGTAGCGGCTGGTGACGTCGGTCTCCCAGGTCAGGCCCCCGTCCACGCTGAACGGGTCGTCCAGGATGTCGGTGGCGGTGGGGCCGTTCACGAGGTCGCGGCGGTCCAGCGCGATGTCGCCGCCGTTGGAGCTCTCCCGCTGGCGGCCGGAGTAGCGGCGGGCGTCCGCCCCCGCGAGCAGCTCCAGCTTGACGGGGCCGAGGTCGCGCGCGCCCGTCCAGCTCAGGCGGCCCTCCAGCACGCGGGCGTCGTAGGCGGCGGGGAAGCCGTAGGAGACGAAGCGGCGGTCGTAGAGGTCGTCGTAGAAGGCCTGCAGGGCGATCCGGTCGCCGTTGTCCAGCGTGCGCAGCAGGTCGATCTTGAGCGTGCGCGTGTCGGTGTCGTTGAAGTCGCGGTCGGAGACGAACACCGTGCGTCGGCTCAGCTGCGCCGCGCCCACGCCGGTGTCTAGGGTGAAGCGCGGGTCGGGCGCGGGGGTCGCGCCGAAGTAACCGGTGATCAGCCCGCCGGGGCCGATCTCGCCCGGCTGCAGGCGGCCGTCGCCGTTCACGTCCTTCAGCGTGGCGTCGCGGCCGGTGAGGTAGGCGCCGTGGTCGACCAGCGCCTGGGTGAGCCGGTTCCAGCCGGGCGTCTGCACCGCGCCTTCGTAGCGGCCGGCCTCCGCCTGCACCGCCAGCCGCCAGCCCGGCGCGAGGTCGAAGCCCAGCGAGCCCTGCAGGAGGAGGTGCTGCGGGTCGATCCCCCGGTGGTAACCCGGCCCGGTCTCGGCCTCGACGTAGAGGAAGGCGCCGCCGGGCAGGGCGCCCAGGTGGACGGGCAGGGACGCCTCGCCGTCGAACACGCCGTAGCCGTAGGAGCCGCCGCCCGCCTCGGCGTAGCCGGTGGGCGCGTCGGGCCATCCGCGGTCCGGGTCGCGGGCGGAGTGCGGCACGAGGTCGAGGAGGCCGCCGACCTTGCCGGGGCCGAACACGGGCGTGGGCGGCCCGCGCACCACCTGCACCTCCTGCGCCGAGCCCAGCAGGGTGGAGTAGGTGCCGCGGTTCTCGATGCGCTTGAAGCCGTCGAAGTAGGTCTCCGCCAGGGTGCCGCGCACGTTCAGGGCGCCGGGCACGCCGTAGTAGCTGTCGGTGAACGCGCCCGGCGCGACGGCGACGAGGTCGTCCACCGTGCGCGCGCCGTAGCGGTCCAGCGTCTGCGCGCCGACGAAGGTGGCGGAGCGGGGCGTCTCCAACAGCGGGATCGGCAGGCCGAACACGGCGCCGGTGGGGCGGCGCTCCAGCAGGCCGGCGGGGTCGGCGGTGACGACGACCTCGGCGACGGCCGGCGGTGGAGCGGCGGCGGCTGTCGGGGCGGGGGACGCCTGCGCGGCCGGCGCCGCGCCGGCGGACACGGCCGCGGCGGCCTGGAGCAGCGCTGCCGCGGCGAGAAGCATGGCGGCGCTGTAGAAGCAGCTTCCGCCAAGCTCAACGGCAGATCAGTTCACCGATGCTGAAATGTCAGGCGGCATTGCAGTTAAGCGGGAGTGTGCGGCAGCCCTCCCCAGAACATTTCCGCAGCTGCGGTGCGGGAGAGAGCCCTTGATCTCTTTGCGCCTCCGCCGTCATGGCCTTCATGAGATGAAGGGCTCACCCTCACCCCGAAGTGTGGAGGTGTTCAGGGGAGGGACGCCGCCGCGCCCGGTCCGCGGAGTGTCGCCGGCTTCAACGCCGGGATGACAGTTTCCGGCCGCGGCGCCATGCTCGCCCGCATGTTCTCCTCCACCTCCGCCGCCGGCGCCGACCCCGCGACCTGGGCGCCCGACCTGCAGAAGACGCGCGTCTACGAGGCCCTGCTCACCGACATCGTCCTCGGCGACCTGCCGCCCGGCGCGGTGCTGGTCGAGCGCGCGCTCGCCGCCCGCCGCGGCTGGGGCGTGGCCGGCGTGCGCGAGGCCCTGGGGCGCCTCGCCGTCGAGGGCCTTGTCGTGCGCCGCCCCCGCGTGGGCGCCACCGTCGCCCCGCTGGACGTGCGCGAGATCGAGGAGGCGTTCGAGGTGCGCCGCCTGCTGGACGCCCGCGCCGCCGGCCTCGCCGCCCGCCACGCCACGACCGCCGACGTCCGCGCCCTTGACGCCGCCTTCGACGGCGCGGAGGCGGCGATCGCCCGCCGGGACCTGCGCGCGCTCGTGGAGATGGACCGCGCCTTCCACCGCGCCGTGGCCGCCGCCACGCACAACGCGCTCCTCGCCCGCTGGCTGGTGCAGGTGCACGACACGGCCGCGCGCTGGTGGGTGTTCGCCATGGCCCGGCAGGACCCGGCCGAGCAGCTGGCCGACGTGCGCCTGCACCGCGACCTCGCCGCCGCGGTGGCCGGGGGCGACGTGCGCGAGGCGGAGGCGGCCATGGCGCGCCTGATCGGCGATCCGCCCAGCCTCGCCTCGCCCGCGCTGACGCCGCCCGGCGCGCGCCGCCCCGCCCTCGACCCGGTGTAGGCCCTCCAGCTCCACCGCCCCGTCCCGGCGGAATGGAGGGGGGAAGAGCAGGCGGTGGCCTGCCGCTTCCCGCTCCTCCAGCCGACCGCTAGGGTGGGACGCTCAGGGCGGAGCGTGCGATGGCGGCGGTGACGGACGACGAGGTGAAGGCGATCCTGGCCGAGGAGGCCCGCGTGGACCCCGCCACCCTGCGCGACGACGCCACCCTGGAGAGCCTGGGCGTGGCCTCCATCGACGTCATGTCCAGCCTGTTCACCCTCGAGGACCGCTACGGCGTGGTGGTGCAGACGGAGGACCTGGAGGGCGTCTCCACCCTCGGCGAGTTCCTGGCCAAGGTGCACGAGAAGGCGGCCGCCTGAGCGCGCGCGCCCTCCGCGACGGGCGCCACCTCGACGGCCGGGGCCGCCGCCGGGTCGTCGTCACCGGCCGCGGCTGCGTCAGCGGCCTCGGCCAGGGCGTCGGGGCGACCTGGGAGGCGCTGGCCGCCGGCCGCGGGGCGATCCGCCCCCTGTCGCGCCGCGCCGCCGACGACCCGGCCCACGCCTACGAAGGTCCCGCCGCCTTCATCGGGACGCTCGATCCCGCGCCGCTGACCGCCCGCTTCGGCCCCAAGCCGTTCGCCGGCCTCGACCCGCTCGCCGCCTACGCCCTCGCCGCCACGGCGGAGGCGTTGGAGGAGGCCGGCCTCGTCGGCCCGCAAGCCTTCGCGCACCCGGCGCTCGCCCAGGACACGGCGGTGATCTACGGCTCCGGCGCGGGCGGCGTGACCACGCTGGAGGAGGGCTACGTGCGCCTGCTCCACGGCCGCCGCGGGACGGTCCACCCCACCGCCATCCCCCGGCAGATGCTGAGCGCGCCCGCCGGCGAACTCTCCATGCGCTTCGGGATCCGCGGGCCGGTGATGGCTCTGGCGTCGGCCTGCGCCTCCTCCGCCCACGCGATCGGGGAGGGGCTGCACCGCATCCGCGCGGGCCGCTCCAAGGTGGTGGTCGCGGGCGGGGCGGAGGCGTGCATCACCTACGGCTCCTGGGCGGGCTGGCAGGCGCTCCGGGCCATGGCGCCCGACACCTGCCGCCCGTTCTCCACCGAGCGGCGCGGCATGGTGCTCGGCGAAGGGGCCGCCACCCTGGTGCTGGAGGACTTGGAGCACGCCCTGGCCCGCGGCGCACCGCTCCTCGGCGAGGTGTCGGGGGAGGGCGCCACGAGCGACGCCCACCACATCACCGCGCCGAGCGGGGAGGGGGCGGAGCGCGCGATCCGCCTCGCCCACGCCGACGCGGGCGTGCCGCTCGACACCCCCGTGCTCTACTCCGCCCACGGCACCGGCACGGTGCTCAACGACCGCACGGAGGCCGCCGCCCTGCGCGCCGTCTACGGCGGCGCGCTCGACGGGGGCTCGCTCGTGATCGCCACCAAGAGCGCCCACGGCCACCTGATCGGCGCGGGCGGCGCCTTGGAGTTCCTCGTCGGCCTGCTCGCCCTGGAGCACGGGCTGGCCCCGGCCGTGCTGAACGCGGTCGCTCCCGATCCGGAGTGCCCCGTCCCCGTCGCCTGGACGCCGACGCCCATCGCCTTGGACACGCTGGTCAGCGCCTCCTTCGCCTTCGGCGGCCTCAACTCCGTGCTGATCGGACGCGCCCGGGCCGACTGACCCGGCGGCGCCGGGCCTGCGCGGCCCGCACGACGCCAGCTTGGCCGCGGCGGTGGCGTCGGGCATGGTCTCGCGCATGCCCCGCCCCGCGCTCCTGGCCGCCCTCCTCCTGTCGGCGGCCGTCCCCCTCGCGCCCGTCCACGCGGCCGCGCCGCGGTCCGCCGCCGACGCGCGCTTCCAGGCGCTCTACCGGCGCGAGTGGGCGTGGCGGCAGGCGCAGCGGGGCGAAGTGGGCGAGGACGACGATTCCGGCCGCGTCCGCCCGCTGCTGCCGAAGGTCGATCCCGCCACCCAGGCCGCGCGCCTGGCCTATTGGAGGGGCGTGATGGGCGCCCTCGGGCGCATCGACCCCAAGGCCCTCTCCCCGGCCGAGGCGGAGAACTACGCCGTCTACCGCGCGCAGATCCAAGTGCTCATCGACCAGCAGGCGTTCCGCGAGTGGGAGAAGCCGCTCACCGGCGACAGCGCCTTCTGGTCGGACAGGACGGACGTGGCGCGCCAGCCCTTCCGCCGCCCCGACGACTACGCCGCCTATCTCAGCCAGCTGCACGACCTGCCGCGTTACTTCGACGAGGAGATCGCCGACATGCGCGCGGGGCTGAAGCGCGGCTTCACCCCGCCCCGCGTGACGCTGGAGGGCCGCGACACCGGCATCCGCTCCGTCGCGGAGGCTGCGACTCCGCAGGACACCGTCTGGTGGGGGCCGTTCAAAGCGTTCCCGTCCGGCGTCGCGTCCGCCGAGCAGGCGCGCCTGCGCCGCGAGGGCGAGCGATTGATCCGCGAGGAGGTGCAGCCCGCCTACCGCCGGCTGCTGGCCTTCTGGACGACGGAGTACCTTCCCGGCGCGCGCACCGAGCTGGCGGCCACCCGCCTGCCGGACGGGCGCGCCTATTACCAGTCGCTGATCCTCGAATACACCACCACCACGATGACGCCCGAGCAGATCCACGCCTTCGGCGTGTCGGAGACGGCGAAGATCCACGCCGAGATGCTGCAGGCCATGCACGACGCCGGGTGGAAGGGCGACTTCCCCTCCTTCCTGCACTTCCTCAAGACCGACCCCCAGTTCCACCCCAAGACGGCGGAGGAGGAGCTGAAGGACGCCGCCTTCATCGCCAAGGAGTTCGACGGCAAGGCCGACCGCTGGTTCGGCTACCTGCCGCGGCGGCGCTTCGCCATCGTCCCGGTCCCGCCGGACATCGCGCCCTTCTACACCGCCGGCCGCGGCGGCCTCGGGAGGTATCTGGTCAACACCTACGACCTGCCGAGCCGCGCCCTCTACGCGCTGCCCGCGCTGACCCTGCACGAGAGCGCGCCCGGACACGCCATGCAGCTGCCGATCGCCGCCGAACAGACGGATCTGCCCGAGTTCCGCTCGCGCAGCTACATCTCGGCCTACGGCGAGGGCTGGGCGGTCTACTGCGAGCGGCTGGGCGACGAGATGGGCATGTACCACACGCCCTACGAGCGCTTCGGCATGCTCAGCTACCAGGCGTGGCGCACGGCGCGGCTGGTGGTGGACACGGGCGTCCACGCCATGGGCTGGACCCGCGCGCAGGCGCAGGCCTACCTGCGCGAGAACACCGCGCTCTCCGACCACGAGGTCGAGACGGAGGTGGACCGCTACATCTCCTGGCCGGGCCAGGCGCTCAGCTACTACCTGGGCGAGGACGCCATCCGCCGGGCACGCGCAAAGGCGGAGGCCCAGCTAGGGCCGAAGTTCGACATCCGGCGCTTCCACGACACGGTGCTGAAGCTGGGATCCGTGCCCATCCCGGTGCTGGAGGCGCGGGTGGACCGCTTCATCGCCGAGGGCGGGCCAAGTCCCTATCCCAAGGGGCTGCCCGGGGTGGCCGACTGAGGCGGGCGCTCCTCTCCCCCACGCAGTGGGGGAGTACGGCCGAAGGCCGGGAGGGGGCCGGCCGGCGAAGCCGGACGGAAGCGGCGGTGGACTTCCGCGCTCGCGCGCGGCCCCTCCGTCGGCTTCGCCGCCACCTCCCCACCGCTGCGCGGCAGGGAGGACGAGGTCAGGCGCCGAGCATCTTCGCGGCGCGCGGGGCGAAGTAGGTGATCACGCCCGCGCAGCCGGCGCGCTTGAAGGCGTGGAGGCTCTCCAGGATGGCGCGCTCCTCAGCGATCCAGCCGTTCTTCGCGGCCGCCATGATCATCGCGTACTCGCCGGAGACCTGGAAGGCGAAGGTGGGGAGCGCGAAGGCCTCCACCACGCGGCGCACGATGTCGAGGTAGGGCATGCCGGGCTTGACCATGACCATGTCGGCGCCCTCGGCGATGTCGAGCGCCACCTCGCGCAGGGCCTCCTCCGTGTTGCCGGGGTCCATCTGGTAGGTCTTCT
>CAXTCO010000081.1:0-9088 GCA_964242255.1 uncultured Caulobacteraceae bacterium
ACCCGGACGCGATCGACGCCATGGGCGACAAGATCCAGTCCAAGATCTTCGCCGCGAAGGCGGGCGTCTCGACGGTGCCCGGCCACGAGGGCGAGATCGACGACGTCGCCGCCGCCGTCCGCGTGTCGGAGGAGGTCGGCTACCCGGTGATGATCAAGGCGTCGGCCGGCGGGGGCGGCAAGGGCATCCGCGTCGCCCATGACCGCGCCGAGGTGGTGGAGGGCTTCCCCGCCGTGAAGGCGGAGGCCATGGCCAGCTTCGGCGACGACCGCACCTTCATCGAGAAGTTCATCGTCTCGCCCCGCCACGTCGAGATCCAGGTCTTGGGCGACAAGCACGGGAACGTCGTCCATCTGTTCGAGCGCGAGTGCTCGATCCAGCGCCGCAACCAGAAGGTGATCGAGGAGGCGCCGAGCCCGCTCCTGGACGAGGCGACCCGCGCCGCCATGGGCGCCCAGGCCGTCGCCCTCGCCAAGGCGGTGAACTACGACAGCGCCGGCACGGTGGAGTTCGTGGCGGGGCAGGACCGTTCGTTCTTCTTCCTCGAGATGAACACCCGCCTGCAGGTGGAGCACCCCGTCACCGAGCTGATCACCGGGCTCGACCTCGTGGAGCAGATGATCCGCGTCGCCGCCGGCGAGCCGCTGGCGTTCGGGCAGGGCGACCTGAAGATCGACGGCTGGGCGGTGGAGAGCCGCATCTACGCCGAGGATCCCTACCGCGGCTTCCTGCCCTCCATCGGCCGGCTGGTGCGCTACGCCCCGCCCGCCGAGGGCGAGCGCGGGAGCTACAGGGTTCGCAACGACTCGGGCGTCCGCGAGGGCGACGAGATCTCCATGTTCTACGACCCCATGATCGCCAAGCTGTGCACCTGGGGCGCCACGCGCGAGGCGGCCGTCGACGGCATGGCCCGCGCCCTGGAGGACCTGGAGCTGGAGGGCCTGGGCCACAACACGCCCTTCCTCTCCGCGGTCATGGACCAGGCGCGCTTCCGCTCCGGCGCCCTGTCGACGAGCTACATCAAGGACGAGTTCCCCGACGGCTTCCACGGCTTGGAGCCGCAGGGCTTCGGCCGCGACGTGCTGACGGTCGCGGCCGTCTACGCCCAGCAGCTCGCCGCCCGGCGCGCCGGCTCCGCCCCCCGCGCGGACTGGGTGGTCGAGGGTGTCGGCGAGCGCCGCGACGTGCGCGTGGTCGCGCAGGACGGCGGCCTGACGCTCGTCACCGGCGAGGGCGACCTGCGGCTCAAGGGCGTGGAGTGGCGGCCCGGCCGCACCCTTTTCCGCGGCGTGCTGAACGACCGGCCGTTCACCGCCAGCCTCGCCCCCGCCGCGGAGGGCTTCGACGTGCGCCATCGCGCCGCCCGAGCCCGCGTGCTGGTGCTGACGCCGCTCTCCGCCGAGTTGCACGCCAAGCTGCCCAGGCGCGCGCCGGCCGACACCTCCAAGCGCATCGTCTCGCCCATGCCGGGCCTGATCGTGTCCGTGGAGGTGGAGCCCGGCCGTGAGGTGAAGGCGGGCGAGACCCTGATGGTGATCGAGGCCATGAAGATGCAGAACATCCTCAAGGCCGAGCGCGACGGCGTGGTGAAGAGCGTCGGCGCCAAGCCCGGCGACAGCGTCGCCGCCGACGAGGTGCTGGTGGAGTTCGCGTGACGGCGGGCGCCGCCGCTCCCGCGCGGCCGCGCGGGAGCGGGCTCGACCTCGTCCAGCTGTTCCTCAACGGCGCCGGCCGCCTCGGGCGCGTCGCCTTCGCCGCCGCCCTGCTCCCGGTGTGCCTCGTCGCCCGGCTGGCCGCGGGGACGCAGGGCGCCGTGTCCTGGGCGTTGTGGTTCCTCGCGCTCATCACGGCCTGCACGTTGCTGAGCAAGCGGCTGCACGACCTGTCGCTGGCGGGCTGGTGGTCGGCGGGACCTGTGGCGCTGGTCGCCGTGGCGGTGGACGGCGAAGCGCCCACCACCGCCGCGCAGGCCACGGCCCTCGTCACCGCCGCCGGCTGCGTCGCGGCGCTCGCCCTGTGGCCGGGCGAGCGGCGTTTCAACCGCTTCGGCCCCCCACCGCATGAACGGGTGAGCGGCCGCCCGGCTTGAGCTAAGCACGGAGCCATGATCCGCCCGCTCCTCCTTGCCGCCTCCGTCGCCGCGCTGGCCTTCGCCGCCCTCCCGGCCTCTGCCGCCGCGCCGCCGCCGCCCTCCGACCTGCTGGCGCAGGTGGACCCCTTCATCGGCACGGGGGCTGACGGCCACACCTTCCCCGGCGCGGCCGTGCCCTTCGGCATGGTCCAGCTCAGCCCAGACACCTACATCGGCGACTTCCGCCAGCGGGCCGCCTCCTACACCCACGCCGCGGGCTACCGGTACGAGGACTCCTCCATCCAGGGGTTCAGCCACACCCACTTCTCGGGCGCCGGCCACTCCGACCTCGGCGACGTGTCGCTGATGCCGATCGTCGGCGACGAGGTGAAGCTCGATCCCGGCGAGGCGGGCAAGCCCGGCTCCGGCTACCGCCAGCGCTTCACCCACGCAGGCGAGCGGGCGAGCCCCGGCTACTACGCGGTGAGCCTTCCCGACTCCGGCGTGAAGGCGGAGCTCACGGCCACGACGCGGGTGGGCGTGCACCGCTACAGCTTCCCGGCGGGCGCGCCGGCGCACGTGCTGATCGACCTGCGGCACGCGATCTACGACTACCCCGGCAAGGTGCTGTGGTCGCAACTGCGCATCCGGCCGGACGGCACGATCACCGGGATGCGCGAGACGCGGGGCTGGGCGCCCGGCCGCAAGCTCTACTTCGCCCTCCGCTTCTCCGCCCCCGCCACCGGCCACGCCCTCTACGACCGCGAGCCCGCCGAGGCGCCCTACAAGGGCTTCGCCGGCCCGGGGACAGGCCCGCGCGACGTCCCGTTCATCCAGGGCCGCGGCCTCGTGGGCGTGTTCGACTTCGGCGCGCTGGCCGGCCCCCTGACGGTGAAGGTGGCCCTGTCGCCCTCCAGCGAGCAGGCGGCCGTGTCGAACATGGACGAGGAGGTCGCCGGCTTCGATTTCGACGCGGTGCGGTCCAAGGCGGAGGCCGCGTGGACCGCGGAGCTGTCCCGCGTGCGGATGCAGGCGCCGGCGCCCATGCGCCGGAGCCTCTACACCGCCCTGTACCACGCGCTCCTGGCGCCCAGCGTCGCCGGCGACGCCGACCGCAACCACCGCGGGCCCGACAACGCGCTCCACCAGTCGAACGGCTTCGACTTCGTCTCGTCGTTCAGCCTGTGGGACACCTACCGCGCCGAGCAGCCGCTCATGACGCTGATCCAGCCGGCGGCCCGGACGGCGGCGGTGATGAACTCGCTGATCGATTCCCAGCAGGAGAGCCCCTACGGCGTCCTGCCCGTCTGGCAGTTCGCCGGGCTCGAGACCTGGTGCATGATCGGCTACCACGCCGTGCCGGAGCTCGCGGACGCCATCGTCAAGGGCATGGGCGGCTTCGACCCGAACGCCGCCCTCGACGCCATGGTGGCCAGCGCCGACTACCGTCCCTACGGCCACCTCGGCCAGTACATCGACAAGGGCTACGTGGCCGTCGACGGGGACGGGGAGGCGGTCTCCAAGACGCTGGAGTACGCCTTCGACGACTGGTCCATCGCCCGCGCCGCCCGCAAGCTGGGCCGCGTCGACGTGGCCGAGCGCTTCGAGCGGCGGGCGGCGAACTGGCGCAACGTGTTCGACCCCGCCACCGGCTGGGCGCGGCCCAGGCTGGCGTCGGGCGCCTGGCGCGAGCCCTTCGATCCGGCCCGCGCCGGCGAGGCCAGCGGCTTCACCGAGGGCGACAGCTGGCAGTACACCGAGTACGAGCCGCAGGACGTGGGCGGCCTGATCCGCGGCCTGGGCGGCGACGCCAAGCTCGTCGCCAAGCTCGACGCCACCTTCGACGCCAAGGTCGATCCCAAGACCTACGGCGCCGTGGAGGACATGGCCGGCCTGATCGGCCAGTACGTGCACGGCAACGAGCCCAGCCACCACATGGCCTACCTCTACGCCTATGCGGGCGCGCCCTGGCGCACCCAGGCGCGGCTGAAAGAGATCGTGGACAGCCAGTACCGCCCCGCCCCCGACGGCCTCGTCGGCAACGACGACCTCGGGCAGATGTCGGCGTGGCTGCTGTTCACCGCCTTCGGCTTCTACCCCGTCGCCCCCGCGTCCGGGGAGTACGTGCTCGGCCGCCCCTTCGTGGAGCGGGCGCAGATCGCCCTGCCGAACGGGCGCACCTTCACCGTGGTGGCGGACGGCCTGTCGGACGCCCGTCCCTATGTGGCGCGCACGACCCTGAACGGGCGCCCTCTCGACGCGGCCTTCATCACCCACGACCAGATCCTGGCGGGCGGCGAGCTGCGCTTCACCATGGCCGCCCGGCCGGACACGCGCGAGACGCCGCCGGCGGCGCGCCCTTACTCGATGACGCCCTACCGTTGAGGCGCCCGCCTGCGACGCCGTGGCGCAGGCGGCGGGAGCGGAGGCCTTTGCGGACGGGGCGTCGCTCCGCGCAGATGTCGCCGCCGCCACCCTTCTTCTGACAAGATTGAAACACAAGGGCGGCCCAGGGCCACGAAAGGGTCAGACGGGACGGCGAGGCAAGGCGCGCTCTCGACAGCCGACTCCCACAAGGGGATCTCCTATGCGTTCCGTTCTGCTGGCCGCGGCCGCCGCCGCGCCGCTGGCCCTGGCCGCCGCGCCCGTCTCCGCCCAGACCACCGTCTCCACCTCCACCTCGACGCCGCTCTCGACCTCGTCGGCGGGCGACGTCACGGTCGCGGCCGGCGGCGCGCTGACGCTGCCGTCCTCCGGCGCGGCGATCACGGTGGACAGCAACAACAACGTCAGCAACGCGGGGACGATCTCAGCCAACAACGTCAGCAACGCGACGGGAATCCTGCTGCAGCCCGGCCACGCCGGCACGATCGTCAACACGGGCGCGATCACCCTGACGGAAGACTTCGCCGCGGCCGATTCCGCCAACTCCGACGGGATCGCGGAGGCGCCGTTCGCGCAGGGGACCAACCGCTACGGCATCCACCTGCTGTCCGGCGGGCCGGCCTTCGTCGGCGACATCGACCACAACACGGGCGCCATCACCATCAAGGGCGTCGGCTCCTACGGCGTGCTCCTGGAGTCGCAGTTGCAGGGCAATCTCAATGTGCTCGCGCCGGTGACGGTGACGGGCGACGGCGGCGCGGGCGTGCGCGAGGTCGCGGGCGTCACCGGCGGGGTCACCATCGGCGGCGCCGTCTCGGTCACCGGCCAGCAGGGCCCCAACGGGCAGGGCGCCAGCGGCGGCGTGGTGCTGAACGGCGACGTGGGCGGCCGGGTGGGGATCTACGCGTCCCTGACCACCACCGGCTACGCCACCACCACGCGCCCGACCACCACGCTCGGCCTGCAGGACGTGGAGAAGACGCCGGCCGACGTGCAGCAGGGCGGCTCGGCCCTGGTGATAGGCGGAAACATGGCGGGGGGCGTGTTCCTGGGCGCCCTGGGCACGACGGCCACCGACGCGGACGGCGACGGCACGATCGACAACGGGGAGGGCACGGCCGCCGTCCTCACCTACGGCTCCGCGCCGGCGGTGGTGGTGGGCGCGGTCGGCAAGTCGGTCACCCTGTCCAACTACGACAACACGGTGGACCCCGCCTCCGGCGCGGCGCTCAACGCCTTCGGCCTGATCGTGCGCGGCTCGATCTCCGGCCAGGGCGTGTTCGACGGGGTCACCGCCACCGGCCTGCAGATCGGCGTGACGGGCGGCGGCCCGGTCTCCCTCTCCGGCGGCCTGCGCAACGTGGGGATCATCACGGCGGGGACCTTCGACGCCGACGCCACAGCGGTGCACATCCTGTCCGGCTCGACCCTCGGCGGCATCGCCAACGAGGGCTCGATCGCGGGCAGCATCGTGGCCTCCACCGACGCGGTGACCGCCCGGGGCCTGCTGATCGAGCAGGGCGCGGTCGTGCCGGCCCTGGCCAACTCGGGCACGATCAACGGCACGGCCATCGGCGACAAGGCCAGCGTGGCGGCCCTGGTGGACCGATCCGGCACGCTGACCAACGTCAACAACACGGGCGTGATCTCCACCAGCCTGACGGGGAGCACCACCGGCACGATCACGGACGCGACCACCGGCTCGCGCACGGCCATAGACCTGTCGGCCAACACCACCGGCGTGACGCTGACGCAGTCGGTGAACACGAGCGGGAGCACGCCCTCCATCCTCGGCGACGTCCTGCTGGGCTCCGGGCCGAACACGGTGGACTTCGAGGGCGGCGCGGTGACGGGCGCCCTGTCCCTCGGCGCGGCGGCCACGGGCTCGCTCACGATCGGGAACGGCGCCGTCTACACGGGTGCGCTCACCTACGGCGGCGCGGGGCTGGCCGTGAATGTCAACGGCGCCAACAGCACCCTGAGCCTCACCGCCGCCAACAAGCTGAACCTCTCCAGCCTCACCATAGGCTCCGCGGCCGCGGTGCGCTTCGCGGTGGACGCGGCGGCCGGGACGGCCTCGACGCTGACCGTGTCCGGCCCGGCGGTCATCGCCTCCGGGGCGAAGATCGGGCTGAACGTCCTCACCACCTCGCCCACGGCCGAGACGCTGACGCTGGTGTCGTCCAGCCAGCTCAGCCTGGGGACGGTGGACCAGAGCCTGATCGCCTCGCTGCCCTACCTGGTGTCAGCCAGCCTGAGTTCGACGCCCACCGCCCTGCAGGTCACCATCCGGCGCCGCACCGCCGCGGAGCTGGGGCTCACCTCCAGCGAGGCGCCCGCGCTCGACGGCGTGTCCAACGGCGTGAACACGCGCCCGGCGCTGGCCGCCGCCCTGCTGGGCCAGACCACGCAGTCCGGCTTCGCCTCCACCTTCCGCCAGCTGCTGCCCGACCGGGGCGAGGGGCTGATGCGCTTCGCCGAGCAGGCGACCCGCCAAGTGGGCGAGGCCACGGCCGAGGCCGACGACTTCGCCGACGCCGGCCACGCCTGGGTGCAGCAGCTGGTGCTCGGCTTCCAGCAGGACGCGGACTCGACGCGCGAGAAGGCGCAGGCGGCCGGCTACGGCGCGGCCGGCGGCTTCCAGACCGACCAGGGGCCGTTCGGCGCGTTCGGCGTCACCGGCATGTTCGCCATCGGCAAGACCGAGGACAAAAGCCGCCCCGCCAGCGTCAACGTGGACGTCACCGACCTGGAGGGCGGCGTCTATTGGCGCGCGCGCCTGGGCGGCTTGCGGCTGGAGGCGCGGGGCGGCGGCGGCTACCTGTGGCTCAACGGCGACCGCAGCGTGGCCATCACGGCCACCGACACCTCGTCCGCCTTCAGCTCCACCAGCAAGAGCGACCGCAACGGCTACGAGCTCTCCGGCCGCGTGGGCGGCAGCTACCAGCTCGACCTGGGCCGCTTCTGGGTGCGGCCGCAGGCGCACCTGGACTACTTCCACCTGAACGAGGACGGTTACACGGAGAGCGGCGGCGGCTCGGGCGTGGACCTGTCGGTGGCCTCGCGCACGGGCTCCATGACCAGCGGCGTCGGTTCGGTGGAGTTCGGCGCCAAGCTGGGCTCGCCCGACGCGCTGACCTGGCGGCCCAGCGTGGAGGTGGGCGTGCGCGACGTGGTCGACGGCGACACGGGCGCCCTCACCGCCGGCTTCGGCGGCGCGACGGGCCCGACCGCCTTCACCCTGTCGCCGCTCAGCCTGAAGGGCGTCAACACCCTGGCCAAGGTGAAGCTCTCGGTGGCGGGCCGCGGCTTCGACTTCGACGTGGAGGCGTCGGGCGAGGAGCGCTCCAGCTACAAGGAAGGCGCGGCGCGGGCGGTGGCCCGCTTCACCTTCTGAGGCGCCCCCCGCCGGACGGCTCGTGCGTTGCAGGGGGATGGACAAGCGCCCGCTCGGCCAGACCGGCCTCTCCACCTATCCGCTCGCCTTCGGCGGCAACGTGTTGGGCTGGACGGCGGACCGTGAGCGCAGCTTCGAGCTGTTGGACGCCTTCGTCGACGAGGGCTTCGACCTGATCGACACCGCCGAGGTCTACGCCGCCTGGGCGCCCGGCCTCCACGGCGGCGAGAGCGAGACGGTGATCGGCGAATGGCTCGGCCGCCGTGGCCGCCGCGACCGGGTCCACATCGTCACCAAGGTCGGCGCGCCGATGCCGGGCGGCGGCAAGGGCCTGTCCGCCACGCGCATCGCCGAAGCGGTGGAGGGCTCGCTGCGGCGGCTGCGCACCGACCACGTCGACCTCTACCTCGCCCACATGGACGACGCCGACACGCCGCTGGACGAGACGCTGGAGGCGTTCGCGCGGCTGGTGAGGGCGGGCAAGGTGCGCGCGATCGGCGCCTCCAACTACAGCGCGGGCCGGTTGGCGGAGGCGAACGGCCTCGCCGTGGAGCGCGGCCTGCCGCGCTACGAGGTGCTGGAGCCGGAGTACGGCCTCCTGAGCCGCGGCTTCGAACAGGACCAGGCGGCCTGCTGCCGGGAGAACGGGATCGGCGCGATCGTCTACCGGGCGCTGGCGGGCGGCTTCCTGTCGGGCAAGTACCGCGCGGAGGCGGACAGGGTCGGCAAGGCGCGCGAGGGCACGGTGGCGCGGCACATGACCGAGCACGGCTTCAAGGTGCTGGACGCGGTGGAGGCCGTCGCCCGCGGCCACGGCGTCGCGCCGGCGCAGGTGGCGCTGGCCTGGGTGATGGCCAAGCCCGCCGTGACCGCCGCCATCGTCAGCGCCACCAGCCTGGACCAGCTGCGCGACCTGACGGCCGCGGCCCGGCTGACGCTTTCGCCGCAGGACGTTTCCGTTCTGGACACGGCGAGCGCCCCATGAACGCCGTGATGCGCCCGCAGCCTGCTTCGCGTATGGGAGTCTCCGCCGTGCCTTTCCGCTTCGCCGCCCTCTTCGCCGCCGCCCTCGTCGTGGGCGCAGGGGCGTCCGCCGCGGGCGTGGCGCGCGCCCAACCGGTGGCCACCGCCGGCGCCCGCGGAGACGAGCTCTCCACCGCCGCGCAGATCGAGGCCTGGACCCACGACGCGCCCGTCCCGCCGCCGGCCGCCGCCCGGCCCGGCGCGGCGGCGCC
>CAXTCO010000082.1:0-8969 GCA_964242255.1 uncultured Caulobacteraceae bacterium
GGCTGACGGCGGCGCGGACGGACGCGCGGGCGCGGCGGCGCGGGGCTCGCCGTGCTCGTGCTCGTGCTCCTGCGCGGACGCGGCGCCGTGGGCGGCGGCGAGCAGGGTCAGGGTCGCGGCGCCGAGAAGAAGGGGATGTCTCATGGCTGTTGTCCGAAGGCGCGCCGGATGCGGTCCGCCGTTCGACGTACGACGCGCCCTGCCGGCTGAACCCGCGCTGAACGGGCGAGGTGGCGTCCGGCCGGCGCTGATGTCGGCGACGCCGCTCGGAGTCCGGCGGGGCGGAGCCGTCCAGTGTCGCGCGAGACGATCCGGGCCGTGTTCATGCTGTCGGCGGCCTTAACCTTGTCTTCAAGTCGGGCGTGCTTGCCTCGGCGTGCGATCAGCCGTCGCGCGGCCGTCGAACGCGGCCGTCCATCGGAAGGATGACACGGGTCATGGACGCCTCCGCAGACCTCAGCGGGCCGGAGATCCCGCTCCCCACCGCCGACTGCACGGGCGAAGACCTGCTGCGGATCGGCCTGCTCTACTCCACGGGCCAGGGCGGTGCGCCGCTGGACCTCGTCAGCGCCCACATGCTGTTCAACCTGGCGGCTATGCGCGGGTCGGACGAGGCCAAGCGCTACCGCAAGGAGCTCTCCGGCGAGATGGACCGCGAAAGCGTCGCCGAAGCCCAGCGCGCCGCCCGCGAGTGGCTGGGCCGCGCCGCGGCCTGAGCGGCCCGCGGCCGAGGCGCCGGGCGGGCCGCGCCGGCGGTTTGGCCGTGAGACGAGGGCGGGTTAAGGGGGCCGTCCACGTGGGGGCGGGTCATGGCGCGCGAAGCGAGTCGGGAGGCTTTGGCCTCCCTGGTGCTCGAGAGACAAGACGAGGTCCTGGCGCGCTGGCGTGAGCTGCTGACGGCCACCGGCGGCGGCGGCGGCCGCATCAAGGACGCCGAACTGCAGAAGCAGTGCCGCGACTTTCTGGGCGCCCTCGCGCAAGGCCTGAGCGCGGGGGCCGCATCGGCGTCGGACGAGGGTTTCGCCTCGGCTCGCGAACTGCTGGGCGAGGTCTCGCGGTCGCGGGCCAACCAAGGCTTCACGCCTTCGGAGACGGCGACCTTCGTGTTCTCCCTGAAGGAGCCGCTCTTCGAACAGGTCCGGAGGCGCCACCCCGACGACGCGGCGCTGGTGGCCGACGCCGGATGGCGCATGACCCAGCTGCTCGACCAGCTCGGCCTCCACACCATGGAGGTCTATCAACGCAGCCGCGAAGAGGTCGTCCGCCGCCAGCAGGACGAGATCGCGGAGCTGTCCACGCCCGTGGTGAAGCTGTGGGAGGGCATCCTGGCCCTGCCCCTGATCGGCACGCTCGACTCCTCGCGCACCCAGGTGGTGATGGAGAACCTGCTGCAGGCCATCGTCGATCAGAGCGCCGATCTCGCGATCATCGACATCACCGGCGTGCCCACGGTGGACACGCTGGTCGCCCAGCACCTCCTGAAGACCATCGCGGCCGCCCGGCTGATGGGGGCGGACTGCATCATCTCCGGCATCCGGCCGCAGATCGCGCAGACCATGGTGCATCTCGGCGTCGAGCTGGACGTGGTCTCCAAGGCGACGCTGGCCGACGCCCTGGCGCTCGCCCTGCAGCGCACCGGCCGCGCGGTCGTCCGCAAGGCCCCGGCCAAGGCCTGAGCCGGTGGAGCGCATCCCCATCCTCAAGCTCGGCCCGGCGCTGCTGGTCAGCATCCAGGTCGACATCCACGATCGACTGGCGACGGCGCTGGAGGCGGACCTTTCCGAGCGGATCGTGGCGACCGGCGCCCGCGGCGTGATGATCGACATCTCGGGCCTGGAGATCGTCGACAGCTTCATGGGCCGCATGCTGGACAACATCGCCGCCGTCTCGCGCCTCCTGGACGCGGACACGGTGGTGGTGGGCATGCGCCCGGCGGTGGCGATCACCCTGGTCGAGCTGGGCCTGTCGCTCACGGGCGTGAAGACCGCGCTGAACGTGGAGCGCGGCATGGCCCTGATCGGAGACGCCCGCTTCGCCGAGGCCGGCGGCCACGTCGCCGCGGAGGGCGGCGATGATCTCGTCCTGGGATGAGGTCCTTCCGATCCGCGACTCGGACGACGTCGTGCGGGTGCGCCAGGCGGTGCGGGCGCAAGCGGTCGCGGCGGGCCTGAGCTTGGTCGACCAGACCAAGATGGTGACGGCGGCCAGCGAACTGGCCCGGAACACGCTGGACTACGGGGGCGGCGGAACCGCGCGCGTCGAGACGTTCACGGAGGGCGTGCGGCGCGGCGTGCGCCTGACCTTCGAGGATCGGGGGCCTGGCATCCCCGACATCGAGCGGGCCCTCACGGACGGCTTCACGACCGGCGGGGGCCTCGGCTTGGGCTTGAGCGGCGCCCGGAGGCTCTGCAACGAGTTCGACCTCCGCTCGACGGTGGGAGAGGGGACCCGCGTCATGATCGCGCGTTGGCGCTAGGTGCTGTGCATCGCCGTCCGTGACGCCTCGCAGGTGGCGGAAGCGCGCCGCGCGGCGGTGACCCTCGCGCAGGCGCACGGCTTCGACGAAGAGGCGGCCGGGCGGGTCGCCATCGTCGCCACCGAGCTGGCCACCAACATGCTCAAGCACGGCGACGGGGGCGTGCTGCTGGTCGGCGGCTACGACGACGCCACGGGGGCCGGCGTGGAGTGCGTGGCGCTGGACAAGGGCGGCGGCATGGCCGACGTCGGCGCGTCCATGCGCGACGGCCACTCCACCGCGGGGAGCGCGGGCACCGGCCTCGGCGCCGTGGCCCGCGGCTCGCAGACGATGGACGTCTACTCCGCCCCCGGGCTGGGAACGGCGATCCTGGCCCGGTTGGAGGCCGAGCGGCCCAGGGAGGCGCGGCGGGGCGCGCTCAGCGACTACGGCGGCGTGAGCGTGCCCATGGCGGGAGAGGACGCCTGCGGCGACGCCTGGTGCCGCCGCCAAGGGCGGGAGAGCTTCACCCTGATGGTGGCGGACGGCTTGGGCCACGGCCCCTCCGCCTCGGACGCGGCCCATGCGGCGACGCGCTCCTTCAGGGCCGCCCAGGAGGCGGCGACGCCCAGCACCATGCTGACGGCCATGCACGCCGCGCTGCGGCCGACGCGGGGAGCGGCGGTGGGCATCGCCAAGGTGGAGGACGGACATGTGACCTTCTCCGGCGTCGGCAACATCGCCGCCACCATCGTCGGTCCCGGGGCGGACGTGCGGCGCATGGTCTCCCACAACGGCACCGTCGGCCACATCGCGCGGACCATCCGCGACTTCACCTATCCCGTGGCGGCCGGCGCCCTGCTGGTGCTGGCGTCCGACGGGATCGGCACGAGCTGGCGCCTGGACGCCTACCCCGGCCTGTCCCGACGCCATCCGACCCTGATCGCCGGCGTGCTGCTGCGCGACTTCAGCCGCGGACGCGACGACGCCACCGTGCTCGTCGCCAGGGTCGGCGGAGCGTGACCGCCGCCATCCTCACCGTCGCGCTCCTCCAAGAGGGCGACATCATCGCCGCCCGCCAGCGCGCCCGTCAGATCGCCGGCCTGCTCGGCTTCGAGGCGCAGGACCAGACGCGCATCGCCACGGCCGTGTCGGAGATCGCGCGCAACGCCGCGACCTACGGCGGCGGCGGTCGCGTCAGCTTCTCCGTGGAGAGCGGCGAGGCGGCGAGCTTCCTCGTCCACGTGCGCGACACGGGGCCGGGCATCGCCGACGTGGAGGCGGTGCTGGAGGGCCGCTTCAAGAGCGTCGGCGGCCTGGGCATGGGCGTCGCCGGCGCCCGGCGGCTGATGGACCGCTTCGAGCTGGAGAGCCGGCCCGGCGCCGGCGTCCAGGTGGTTCTCGGCAAGCGCCTGCCGCAGGGAGGCCGCGCCGTGACCTCCTCGCGCCTGGCCGCGCTCGGCAAGGCGTTGGCGGCCACCGGCGCCGCCGATCCCCTCGCCGAGGCGCGCACGCAGAACCAGGAGCTGATGCAGGCGCTGGCCGACCTCGGCGCCCGTCAGGCCGAGGCCGAGCGGCTCAACCTCGAGCTGGAGAACACCAATCGCGGCGTGCTCGCCCTCTACGCCGAGCTGGACGAGAAGGCCTCGGAGCTTTCCCGGCTCAACGGCGACCTCGAGGCGCGGATCGCCGCCGCGGTGCTCGACCGCCAAGCGGCGAACGACGCCCTTCGGCAGTCGCAGAAGATGGAGGCCATCGGCCAGTTGACCGGCGGCGTCGCTCACGACTTCAACAACCTGCTTCAGGTGGTCACCGGGAACCTCGAGGTCCTGCTGCGTCGGCTGCCTGCGGACGACCCCCGCCTGCAGCGGGCGGCGGTCAACGCCATGTCGGGCGCACAGCGCGCGGCGACCCTGACGCAGCGGCTCCTGGCCTTCGCACGCCGCCAGCCGCTCGCACCCAAGCCGCTCCTCCCCAACGCCCTGGTCGAGGGGATGAGCGACCTCATGCACCGCGCGCTGGGCGAGCCGGTGGACATCAAATTGAACCTCGCGGACGATCTCTGGCGCGTGGAGGCCGACGCCAACCAGCTGGAGAACGCGCTGCTCAACCTCGCGGTCAACGCGCGCGACGCCATGAGCGGCGGCGGCGTGCTGACCATCTCCACCGCCAACGCCGTCGTGGCGGAGACCGACGCCGCGGAGGACGCCGCTCCGGGGCAGTACGTGTCGCTGGCCGTCTGCGACACGGGCGCCGGCATGTCGGAGGCGACGTTGTCGCGAGTGTTGGAGCCGTTCTTCACCACCAAGGAGGTGGGCAAGGGGACCGGGCTCGGATTGTCGATGGCCTACGGCTTCGCCCGGCAGTCGGGCGGTCACCTGCGCATCGAGAGCAGCCTCGGGCGGGGGACGACCGTCACCATCTACCTCCCCCGCTACACGGGCGAGGGCCTCGCCGAAGCATCGCCCGAGTGCCGGGACTGTCCCGCGGCGGTCGCGGGCGAGACCGTGCTCGTCGTCGAGGACGACGCCGACGTGCGATCCCACACCTGCGAGGTGTTGGCCGAGCTGGGCTACGGCGTCAGGGCCGTGTCGGACGGCCCTGCGGCCCTGGAGGTGCTCGCTGAGCGATCTCGGCTGGACCTCCTGTTCACCGACGTCGTCCTGGCGGGACCCATGAACGGGCGCGACGTCGCGGACGAGGCGAGGCGGCTGCGTCCCCTGCTGCCGGTGCTCTTCACCTCCGGCTACGCCCGTGACGCGATCGTGGCGCAGGGCCGGCTGGCGGAGGGCGTGCAGCTTCTCGCGAAGCCCTTCAGCATGCCGATGCTGGCGCGCCGCCTTCGCGAGCTGCTCGATCGCACGCGGCCGGCGTCGGACACGATGCAGGCTTCGGAGTGACGGCCGGGGAACGCGTCAGGGAGGGGGCGGGGGCCGCGCATCCCCTGTCGTGACTGAGAGCACGAACATGGAGGATGAGCCGCTCGGCCGCCGCCTTCCACCCTGGGCGGTCGACGCAGGGCCGCCGCGGGCCGTCGCGGCGAGGCCGCTGCTGGTGGTCATGGGGGTGGCCGGGTCGGGCAAGAGCACGCTCGCCGCGGCCCTGGCTCCGCGCCTCGGCGTCCCGTTCCGCGAGGGGGATGCGCTCCACCCCGCCGCCAACGTGGCGAAGATGAGCCGGGGCGAGCCGCTGGACGACCGCGACCGCGCCCCCTGGCTGGACCGCGTGAACGCGTGGCTGCGCGGCTGCGGCGCGGGCGGGGTCGTCAGCTGCTCGGCGCTGAAGCGGCGCCACCGCGAGCGGCTCCGAGAGGGGTTGCCCGCCCCGCCCGGCTTCATCCTGCTCGACCCGCCGCGGCGTGAGCTGGAGCGCCGCCTCGCCGCGCGCACCGGCCACTTCATGGCGCCGAGCCTGCTCGACAGCCAACTGGCCGCCCTCGAGCGGCCCGGCGCGGCCGAGCGCGCCCTGCGCCTCGCCGGGGATGGGCCGCTTGACGCCGCCGTCGACGAGGTGCTCGCGTGGCTGGCGGCGGGCGCGCCGCCGTCGCCCGGGTGAGGTCGCCCGCACGGCCGCGTCTCGGCGGGCCGTCACGGGGAGGCCCGATCAGGTCCAAGGCTGCGCGCGCCGGCGTCCGGCGGCCGCTCCGCGAGCGACGGCCGCGCATTGATCCGCCGCGCCTGCGGGCGCAGCTTGGCCGGGGAAGCGGGGGATGCGGATGAGCGAGCATGTTCCGGCGGCCGAGAAGCACGCGGAGGACCTCGCCCGGCGCGCGCCGGCCCTGGTGGTCGTGGCGGAGCGCTGGATCTCCATCGCCATCTCCGGCGTGCTCGTCTTTGCGGCGCTGCTGGGGCTGGGCGTGGCCGTCGTGCGGCTGGTGCAGGGGCTGGTCCACGACGGGCTCGACGCCGGCCTGATCGTCATCGTGGTCGACCACCTGCTGCTGGTGCTGGTGCTGGTGGAGATCCTGCACACGGTGCGCCAGGCCATCGAGGCGCGGGAGCTCAAGGCCGAGCCCTTCCTGATCGTGGGCCTGATCGCGACCGTGCGCCGGATCCTGCTGGTCACCCTCGAGACGTCCAACGCCGCCGCGGGCAAGGGCGCGGTCGAGCCGAACTTCGCGCACAGCATGATCGAGCTCGGCGTGCTGGCGGGGCTGACCGCCGTGCTGGTGGTCTCGATCTACGTCGCGCGCAAAAGCCGAGCCTAGGCCGGGCCGCCCGGAGCGGCGACGGGCGACGCAGCCGCGGTCGGGCGGGGCGGGGGCTCGCCGGGGCGGGGAAGGCGCGGCAGGTCCAGGGCGTCGCGGTCGACGAAGCCCCTCAGGCCGTCGTCGACGACTTCGCACCACCGGTCGGAGCAGCCGAGCACCCGCACGCGGTCTCCGTGCTCCACCTCGTCCAGCGCCTCCGAGGTCTGGGCGGCGCCGGCCCGCAGGTAGGTGGACCAAGTGACCGCGGCGGCGCGGGGCTGCGCCTCCGCCCCCTGCGCGCCGACGGCGAGGGCGAAGAGCAGGGCGGCGGCTCCGGGTGCGGCCCGCGTCCTCAGACCGGCTGACGGCATGGATCCTCACCCGCTAAGCGTACGCCTGCATTGACAGATCTCAGCGTCCATAGCTATGGACGTTTCGTGAGGGAGCGCCGAGGGTTCGCGCCCTCGCGGCTCGGGACGCCGATCATGCCGATGCTCAGCTATGAGCAGAAATATCGCGTCAGGGGCGGCACGCTGATCGGCGGAGACCTGTTCGACTTCTGGGTGGGTCCTTTCTACGTCGGCGCCTTCGGCGTCAGCGCCGTGTTCTTCTCGCTGCTGGGAACCCTGCTGATCGTCTACGGGGCGGCGATCGGGCCGACCTGGGCGTTGTTCCGCATCAGCATCGACCCGCCGCCGATCTCCTACGGCCTGCGCTTCGCGCCCCTGCGCGAAGGGGGGCTGTGGCAGCTGATCACGATCTGCGCGCTGGCGGCCTTCACCTCCTGGGCGCTTCGGCAGGTGGAGATCGCGCGCAAGCTCGGCATGGACCTGCACGTGCCGCTCGGCTTCTCGGCGGCGATCTTCGCCTACGCCAGCCTGGTGGTGATCCGCCCGATCATGCTCGGCGCATGGGGCTACGGCTTTCCCTACGGCATCATGAGCCATTTGGACTGGGTGTCGAACACCGGCTACCAGTATCTCCACTTCCACTACAACCCCGCGCACATGGTCGCGGTGACGTGCTTCTTCACCACGACCCTCGCGCTGGGGATGCACGGCGGCGAGATCCTGTCGGCGGTGAACCCGAAGAAGGGCGAGACCGCCAAGGCGGGAGAGCACGAGAGCGTCTACTTCCGCGACACCATCACCTACTCCATCGGCGAGATCGGCATCCACCGGCTCGGCTTCTTCTTGGCGCTGAACGCCGGGATCTGGAGCGCGGTGTGCATCCTGATCTCCGGCCCGTTCTGGACGCGGGGCTGGCCCTACTGGTGGGACTGGTGGCTCAGCCTGCCCGTCTGGCGCGGGCTCTGAGGCGGCGATGGCGCGCTTCCACACCCTCTACAACGCCGTGGTGGTGCTCGGGCCCGACGAGGAGGGGCCGCCCCTGCCGCCCCGCACCCTGCCGCGCGTCGGCCGGCCGCTCCACTCCGTGCTCATGGGGCGCATCGGCGAGGCGCAGGTGCTGCCGACCTACCTCGGCTGGTACGGGATCGCCTCGCTCGCGTGCGGCTTCATCGCCGTCGAGATCATCGGGCTGAACATGCTGGCGCAGGTCGACTGGAACCTGCTGCGCTTCGCCAAGATGCTGCCGTTCCTCTCGCTGGAGCCGCCCTCGGCCGAGTACGGGCTCAACCTGCCGCCCCTGAACCACGGCGGCTGGTGGCTGGCGGCCGGCTTCTTCCTCACTGCCGCGATCTTCCTGTGGTGGACGCGCATGTACACCCGCGCCCGCGCGCTCGGCATGGGCACGCACGTGGCCTGGTGCTTCGCCTCGGCGATCTGGCTCTACCTCGTGCTGGGATTCATCCGGCCGCTGCTGATGGGCTGCTGGTGCGAGGCGGTGCCGTTCGGCGTGATCAGCCATCTGAACTGGACGGCGTCGTTCTCCGTGCGCTACGGTAACCTGTTCTACAACCCGTTCCACATGCTCAGCATCGTGTTCCTCTACGGATCGACGATGCTGTTCTGCATGCACGCGGGCACCATCCTGGCCGTCTCCAAGTTCGGCGGCGAGCGGGAGAGCCACGACATCGTAGACCGCTCCACCGCGCAGGAGCGCGCCTCGCTGTTCTGGCGCTGGACCATGGGCTTCAACTCCACCTACGAGTCGATCCACCGCTGGCTGTTCTGGTTCGCCACCCTGACCACGCTGACGGGCGGGATCGGCATCCTGCTCACCGGCACGGCCGTCGACAACTGGTACCTGTGGGGCGTCAAGCACGGCATCGCGCCGGAGTACGCCTATGCGCCGCACCCGGCGGCGCCCCCGCCCGGGCCGGCGCGCGACCTGGCCGCCCGGCGCGCGGCCGAGGTGCTGCCC
>CAXTCO010000083.1:0-8928 GCA_964242255.1 uncultured Caulobacteraceae bacterium
CCGCTCGACGGCGTCGGGGTGGTCGAGCGCCAGCCGGTGGGCGACCCGGCCGCCTGGTTCACACGCGCCGGGGGCGGCGAGCGCAACCACGCGCCGGGCGATCTGGCGCACGGCACGGTGGGCTGCGTCGTGCGCGACGGCGAGGGCCGGCTGGCGGCGGCGACCTCCACGGCGGGCGTCTTCGGCAAGCTGGAGGGGCGCGTGGGCGACAGCCCGGTCCCCGGCGCGGGCGTCTGGGCCGACGCGCGCGCCGCGGTCAGCTGCACGGGCCAGGGCGAGGTCTTCCTGCGCGTGGCCGCCGCCGCCCAGCTCGCCTTCCGCATGCGTTTCGGCGGCGAGACCCTCGTCGAGGCGGCGGACGCCGTGCTGGCGGAGATCGCGGGCCGCGGCGGCGACGGCGGGCTGATCGCCGTGGACGCCGCCGGCCGCGTCGCCACGCCGCACCGCTCCAGCGGCATGAAGCGCGCGGCGCTCCACCCCGACGGGCGGATCGAAGCGGCGGCGGACTGAGCCGAGCGGCCTTGCGGCCGGCGCGTCAGCGCGCCGAAGCGCCGCCGCCCACCACGCTGGCGACGCGGTTCAGGGAGTCCAGCGCCCTGTAGATGAAGCCGTAGGTCGGGTAGCTCGTGGTGCCCAGGGCGCCGGTCGGGTCGAACCACACCTTCACCCGCGACCAGTCGCCCGCGTCGGACACGTCCACCACGGTGACGTCCTTCTCCACCTGGCCGCGCTTGCCGCCGATCAGGCTCCAGTTGGCGTGGGTCACCTGGATGATGCGGTCGGTCAGCACCTGGCTGACGACCGCCACATGGCCCAGGTGCATGGCGCCGTTGGGCCGGAACACCAGCACGGAGCCTTCCTGGGGCTTGAACCCCTTGGCGTAGCGGCCGCTCGCCTTGTCCCACCACGTCCAGGCGTCGCCGACGATGTTGATGCCGCTGAACAGGCGGGCGAACTGGGCGCACTGCCAGCCGGAGTTCACCGAGCGGGACACCGCGCCCCAGGCGTCGGCGGCGGAGGGCAGGTCGGAGACGGTCGCGGCGCAGGCGGCGCGGGAGCCGGCCAGCGCCAGGGTCATGGCGGCGGCCGTCGCGGCGATCAGACGCTGACGCATGAAGGGAAGCCCTACTCGTTCACCTGCGCGGACAAGCTAGCTTCGGCCCGGCCCTGTGAACATTCGGTAATCACGTCCCATCACGCGATGTTTCGTCGCGTCCAGCGAACCGCGAACCCCCCTAGGCGGAGGGCGCCGCCTCCTCGCGCGGGCGGGCGGGGCGCAGCTCGGCCAGGCGCCGCATCCCCACGCGGGCGGGCCGCTCGACGAGGTGGTGCGCCAGGGCCGCCACGGGCAGGGTGGCCAGCACGAAGGCGAGCCAGGGCAGGACGGGCCAGGGCGCCCCGTCCTCCAGGTGCAGGGCGTGCTTGATGAGGTTGCCGCCGAGAAGCTCCCAGGGCGCCTTGACCATGTAGAGGGCGAAGCTGACCTCCCCCAGCCACACCCACGCCGGGCCGGCGAGCGCCCGCGAGCCGGCGCCGGCCAGCCCCGCCAGGCTCAGGATCAGGCCGCCGCCCGCCGCCACCGTCACCGCGTCCGGCGCGCCCAGCTGGGCGGAGAGGGCGAGCATGGCGGTGAACAGGGCGGCGGCCAGGGCCGACTCGCGCGGGGGCGGCGCCGGCCGGGCGCGCCACGCCAGGTGCAGGGCGCAGCCGAGCAGGAAGGGCGGGACGATCCGCAGGGCGCCCCAGGCGATGGTGGCCTGGGTCAGCCGGAAGCCGGCGAGGCGCTCGAACAGGGCGTCCGCCGCGAACAGCGTCGCCACGGCCCCCGCCAGCGCCAGGGCCGGGCGGCGGCGCACGCGCCAGGAGAGCGCGGCGAAGGCGGGAAAGGCGAGGTAGGCCGCCCACTCCGCCGAGATCGACCAGGAGGGGTGGTTCCAGGAGGCGGTGGGCGCGAGCCCCCAGGCCTGGGTCAGGGTCAGGTTGGCGGGCAGCGAGGCGAGGGAGGCCACGTCGTGCTCCGGCGCGATCCCCGCGGCGGCGGCGGCGGCGGCCATCAGCCCCATGGCGGCCAGGGTCGCCAGGTGCAGCGGATAGATGCGCGACAGCCGGGCCCACACGAACGCGCCGTAGCGGAAGCGGCCCTCGCCCCAAGCCTGGGCGTAGACGTGGCTCAGGATGAAGCCCGACAGGGTGAAGAACAGCTCCACCCCCAGGTAGCCCTTGGCCAGCAAGGGCGGGAGCGGGCCGAACGCCGCCTCGGGCCGCAGCAGCGGCAGGAAGGAGAACAGGACCACCCACACCGCGGCGAAGAAGCGGAAGGAGGTCAGCTGGCGCAGGTGGGAGGGCATGGCGCTGTCCGGGAACGGGAGACTTGGCCCCGGACCTGCAAACGGCGGGCTAACGCCCGGCCCTTCAGTCGTTCCGGCTGAAGATGGCGCTGGCGGCGGCGACGGACTTGCCGTCCACCTGCACGCGGGCGGCGGCGAACACCAGGGTGCGGGTGGCGCGCTCCACCCACGCCTCCACCTGCAGCACGCGCTGGTCGTGGGGCGGTTCGGCCAGCTCCAGCGAGACCGACACGCAGGAGACGCCCGGACCGGCCGCCTCCACCAGGATCGGCTCCAGGGCGGTGGCGAGGGCGCCCATCCCGCAGCCCGCGCCGTCCGCAAGGCGCACCTCGCGGCGGACGGAAGGGGCGCCCTCGCCGTCCATCAGGCGGCGGCCAAGGAGGGATCGATGCCCTTGCAGGCCTCCACGAGCCCGCGCACGGACTCCACCGACTTGGCGAACATGGCCGTCTCCGTCTCGTCCATCGGGAACTCGACGATGCGCTCGACGCCTGAGGCGCCGATCACCGCCGGCACGCCTACGTACATGGATTGAACGCCGTACTGCCCGTCCAGATGGGCGGCGCAGGGCAGCACGCGCTTCTGGTCATACAGGAAGCTCTTGGCCATGGCGACCGCGCTCTCGGCCGGCGCGTAGAAGGCGGAGCCGGTCTTCAGCAGGGCGACGATCTCGCCGCCGCCGCCGCGGGTGCGCCTGACGATGGCGTCCAGCTCGTCCTGGCCGAGGGCGCCCTGCTCCACCAGCACGTTCAGCGGCAGGCCGCCCGCGGTGGAGTGGCGGGTCATGGGGACCATGTCGTCGCCGTGGCCGCCCAGCGTCCAGGCGTGAACGTCCTGGACCGAAACGCCCAGGCGCTCGGAGAGGAACAGGGCGAAGCGCGCGCTGTCGAGCACGCCGGCCATGCCGACCACCTTCTCGGGCTTGAGGCCGGAGAACTCGCGCAGGGCCCACACCATGGCGTCCAGCGGGTTGGTGATGCAGATCACGAAGGCGTCGGGCGCGTGCGCCTTGAGGCCCTCGCCCACGGCCTTCATCACCTTGAGGTTGATGCCGAGCAGGTCGTCGCGGCTCATGCCGGGCTTGCGCGGCACGCCGGCGGTGACGATCACCACGTCGGCCCCGGCGATGTCCTCGTAGGCGTTGGCGCCCTTCAGCCTCACATCGGCGCCGAACACGGTGGTGGCCTGGGCGATGTCCAGCGCCTTGCCCTGGGGCACGCCCTCCGCGATGTCGAACAGCACCACGTCGCCCAGCGCCTCGCGCGCGCAGACGTGGGCGAGCGTGCCGCCGATCATGCCGGCCCCCACGAGGGCGATGGTGGCGCGGGGCATGGGGCGGAACTCCGGGTTCGGCTGGGGAGGCGGGGAACGGCCGGCCGTCTAGACCCGGCCCGGCGGGGCGGCAAGGCGGCCCGCTTGGCGGCGCGGGCGGCGGCGCCCACATGGGACCGGACCCCGGACACCCCCCCTCTTCGCCGCCGTCGCGCCCCCGCTTTCCGCCGGGCGGCGCCGCGGACGGGAGCCCCCTCATGAGCCAGCCCGCGCCGACTCCCCGAGACGACCTCGTCGCCGCCTTCTCCGTCGAGGACCACCCCGCCCGCGGCCGCGTCGTGCGGCTGGGGGCGGTGGTGGACGAGATCCTCTCCCGCCACGCCTATCCCGAGCCGGTGGCCGACCTCCTGGGCGAGGCCTGCGTCCTGGCCGCCCTGGTGGGGGCCAGCCTGAAGTTCGAGGGCCGGCTGATCGTGCAGGCGCAGGGGAACGGCCCGGTGCGGTACGTGGTGGCCGACTACGACACCTCCGGCGCGCTGCGCGGCTACTGCCGCTTCGACGCGGACCGGGTGGCGCAGGTCTCCGGCGGCTTCGCCCGGCCGGGCGCGCGCACGCTGCTGGGCGAGGGGCTGTTCGTGATGACCCTCGACCCCGCCGACCTGAAGGAGCGCCAGCAGGGCGTCGTGTCCATCGAGGGCGAGACCCTGGCCCTGTGCGCCGAGCAGTACTTCAGCCAGTCGGAGCAGACGCCCACCCGCGTGCGCCTGGCCGTCGCCGAGCTGCAGGACGCGTCCCCCGCGCCGGGCGGCCGCTCCTGGCGCGCGGGCGGCGCCATCCTGCAGAACATCGCCGGCGACGACGCCCGCGGCGACACGACGGAGGCGTGGGAGCACGTGCGCGCCCTGTTCGACACCCTGGGCGAGGACGAGCTGGTCGATCCGGCGGTCCCGCCCGAGACCCTGCTCCACCGCCTGTTCCACGAGGACGGCGTGCGCCTGTTCCCCGCCAAGCCGCTCGCCGCCCGCTGCCGCTGCGACGAGGGCCGCATCCTGGGCATGCTCCGCACCTTCCCACCCGACGACCGCGCCGATATGCTGGAGGACGGCCGGATCGTGGTGACGTGCGAGTACTGCTCGCGCCGCTACGAGATCGACCCGGAGACGGTGGACGCGGAGCCGGAGGCGACGGAAGCTTGACCCGGCGTGACAGGCCGGCCCGGGCTCCCCAACCTCCGCCTGCAGGAGGACGAACATGGCGGGACGGGTGTTCACGGGAGCGGCGGCCGCGGCGCTTGCGGCGGCCCTGCTGCTCGGCCCCGCGGCGCGGGCGCAGGCTCCCGCGGCCGGGGACGAGGCCGCCTTCCTGGCCCGGAACGCGGCGGAGCCGGGCGTCACGGCGCTGCCCGGCCTGCAGTACAAGGTGCTGCACCGGGGTCCGGGCGACGGCGCGCATCCGGCGCGCACGGACGAGGTCACCGTACGCTACGAAGGCCGGTTCCTGGACGGGCGCGTGTTCGACACTTCGCCCGACGCCGGGGCGGGAGCCGTCGCCTTTCCCCTCGGCAAGCTGATCCCCGGCTGGCAGGAGGCCCTGCCCCTGATGCGCCCGGGCGACGTCTGGATGCTGTGGCTGCCGGCCGTCCTGGCTTACGGCCACGCCGGCAAGGGGCGCATCCCGCCGGACAGCCCCCTGGCGTTCAAGATCGAGCTGGTCTCCGTCTCCAAGCCTGCGCCGGCGGGCTGACGGACCCGTCAATCGCTTATCCGCCAGCTGACCGTCCCGCCGGGGCCGTCCAGCACCTCCACGCCAAGCGCGGCGATCTCGCCACGGATGCGGTCGGCGGCGGGCCAGTCCTTCGCCTTGCGGGCGGCCGTCCGGGCGGCGAGCAGGGCTTCGACCTGCGTCTTCAGGTCGTCGTCCGCCCCGCCGGCGAACCACGCCTCCGGGTCGGCCTGCAGGAGGCCGAGGAGCTCGCCTGCGACCAGGAGCTCGGCCTTGGCGCGACGACGGGCTGCGTCGCCCTCCGCCGCCTCCAGCGCGCGGGCCAGGGTGAACAGCTCCGCCAGGGCGCGGGGCGTGGCCAAGTCGTCCTGCATCGCCTCCATGAAATCGGCCGGCGGGACCGCATCGGCGTCGGCCGCCACGTCCGCCGCCCGCTGCAGGGCGCCGTAGAGGCGGTCGAGCGCGCGGCGGCTCTGCGCCACGAGCTCGTCCGTCCAGTCCAGCGGCGCGCGATAGTGGGCGCTCAGCAGCGCCCAGCGCAGGGCCTCGCCGGGCGCGCGCTTCACCAGGTCGTGGACCAGCAGCGTCCCGCCGGCGCTCTTTGACATCTTCTCCCGGTCGAGCGTCAGGAAGCCGTTGTGCATCCAGTATCGGGCGTAGTCGGTGGGCTCCTGCGAGCCGCAGGCGCGGCAGCCTTGGGCGATCTCGTTGCTGTGGTGGGGGAAGATCAGGTCGTGGCCGCCGCCGTGGATGTCGACGGGCAGACCCAGCACGCTCTCGATCATGGCCGAGCACTCGATATGCCATCCCGGACGGCCCGCTCCCCAGGGCGACGGCCACTCCGGTTCTCCCGGCTTGGACGGCTTCCAAAGGACGAAGTCGGCCGCGTCCCGCTTGTAGGGGGCCACCTCCACCCGCGCGCCGGCGATCATGTCGTCGAGCGAGCGGCCGCTGAGCTCGCCGTAGCGGTCGAATTGAGACACGCTGAAGAGCACGTGGCCCTGCGCGGCGTAGGCGGCTCCCGCCTCCACCAGCCGGCCGATCTGGTCGAGCATCTCGGGGATGTGCGCCGTGGCGCGCGGCTGCAGCGTCGGCGGCAGGGCG
Organism: uncultured Caulobacteraceae bacterium; assembly: GCA_964242255.1. GTDB lineage: Bacteria > Pseudomonadota > Alphaproteobacteria > Caulobacterales > Caulobacteraceae > JASLDZ01. The sequence continues at coordinate 6,447 of CAXTCO010000083.1, forward strand.
CCCAGCGCCGCCATGTCCGCCTCGTAGACGGCCAGGTAGCGCTCGGTGATCACCGAGATCGGCACGCCCTCGGCGAGGGCGGCCGCGTTGATCTTGTCGTCCACATCCGTGACGTTGCGGGCGTAGATGACGTTCGCCTCGCCGTGGAGCCGGCGCAACAGGCGGTGGAGCACGTCGAACACCACCACCGGCCGGGCGTTGCCGACGTGGGCGTACGAGTAGACCGTCGGTCCGCACACATAGAGCGTCACCGGCCGCCCCTCGCGGGGGATGAACTCCCGCTTGGTGCGCGAGAGCGTGTCGTGGAGCAGGAGCGGCATCGCCCCGCCGGTCTAGCGCCCGTTGGCGAGGGCCGTCACCCCCGCCCGTCGCACCGTCGTCTCGTGACAGGGGCGGGAACTCCCCCTAGCTGAGCGGCATGGCCGACGCCTTCCCCGCCCCGTTCCCGGCTCCGCCCGCCGACGCGCACGCCCTGGAGCACGGCGACGTGCTCAGCCCCCGCTTCGACGCGGCCGGGCTGGTGGCCGCCGTCGCCACCCACGCCGACACGGGCGAGGTCCTGATGCTGGCGTGGATGAACGCGGAGGCCCTGCGCCTCACGGTGGAGACGCGCGTGGCGCACTATTGGAGCCGCTCGCGCCGGTCGCTCTGGCGCAAGGGCGACACCAGCGGCCAGGTGCAGGACGTGGCCGAGCTGCGCGTGGACTGCGACCAGGACGCCGTGTGGCTGCGCGTGCGCCCCCGCGGCGACGGCGGCGCCTGCCACACGGGCGCGCGCTCCTGCTTCTACCGCGTGGTCGACGCCGAGGGCCGCCTGCGCCCGGCTGCGGACCGGTGAGCGCCGACCCCCAGGACGAGGCGGACGGGGAGGCGGGGGCCGCGACAGGCGGGCTCCTGCTGGAGGTCGAGCTTGACGCCTCCGCCGCCGGCCGGCTGGACCGCGCCCTGGCGGCGCACCCGCTCGTCCAGGCGGCCGACCTGTCCCGCGAACGGCTCAAGGCGCTGATGGCGCTGGGCGCGGTGACGCGCGCGGACGGGGCGGCGCTCACGCCGGCGTCCCCCGCCCGGGCCGGCCTGCACCGCATCGCCGTGCCGCCGCCGGTGGAGGCCCTCCCGCAGCCGCAGGACCTGCCGCTGACCGTGCTGTGGGAGGACGCCGACCTGATCGTCGTCGACAAGCCGGCGGGGATGGCCGCCCACCCGGCCCCCGGCACGCCCGACGGCACCCTGGTCAACGCCCTGCTGCATCGGTGCGGGGCCAGCCTGTCGGGGATCGGCGGGGTGCTGCGGCCGGGGATCGTGCACCGGCTGGACAAGGACACCTCCGGCGTCATGGTGGCCGCCAAGAGCGACCGGGCCCACGCCGGCCTCTCCGCCCTGTTCGCCGCCCACGACATCGAACGGCGCTACACCGCCCTCGTGCGCGGCGCGCCCCAGCCGGCGCGCGGGACGGTGGCGACGCGCCTCGGCCGCTCGCCCCACGACCGGCAGAAGATGGCGGTGCTGCGCGCGGGCGGCCGCGAGGCGGTGACCCACTACCGCATCCAGCAGGCGTGGGGCCCGGCGGAGCGGCCGGCGGCGTCGCGGGTTCTGTGTGAACTCGAGACCGGCCGCACGCACCAGATCCGCGTGCACATGGCCCACAAGGGCGCGCCGTGCCTGGGCGACCCCGTCTACGGCTCCGGCGCGCCGGCCGCCGCCGTGCGCCGGGCGATGGAGGAGAGCGGCTTGGCGCGCCAAGCGCTGCACGCGCAGGTGCTCGGCTTCGTCCACCCCGTCACGGGCGGACGCCTGCGCTTCGAGGCGCCGCCGCCGGGCGACATGCAGCGCCTGGGGCGGGCGCTGGACGCCGGTTTCGACTGATCCGACCGAATTGCAACCGCGGCGGGTCTTAAATCAGCCGCAACCCGCGCCTATCTTCCGCGGTTGACGGACCAACGCCTTCCGACAGGCCGCCGCCCTCCCACGACCCCCCTCGCCCGCGCCTGGCTCTGCGCGGACGTCCGAGGCCGACCCGAGCGACGACATCGAAGTGGGCGGCCCAAGGTTCGGTCGCAAGGGGATCGCCATATGGCCGTGAACGCGCTCGCGATGATCTCGCCGGAAGGCGGGCTCAGCCGCTACCTGACCGAGATCCGCAAGTTCCCGATGCTGACCAAGGACGAGGAGTTCATGCTCGCCAAGCGCTGGCGCGAGCACGAGGACCCCGAGGCCGCCCACCGCCTCGTCACCAGCCACCTGCGCCTCGTGGCCAAGATCGCCATGGGCTATCGCGGCTACGGCCTGCCGATCGGCGAGGTGATCAGCGAGGGCAACGTCGGCCTGATGCAGGCCGTGAAGAAGTTCGAGCCCGACAAGGGCTTCCGCCTGGCGACCTACGCCATGTGGTGGATCCGCGCCTCGATCCAGGAGTACATCTTGCGCTCCTGGAGCCTCGTGAAGATGGGCACCACGGCGGCGCAGAAGAAGCTGTTCTTCAACC
>CAXTCO010000084.1:0-8895 GCA_964242255.1 uncultured Caulobacteraceae bacterium
CGGCGGTGGAGGGCGACGGCCCGCCCGGCGACGGCGCCGGCCTGGACGAGGGCGTCTCCGTCTCCTGCGCGGCGGCCGCGCCCGCGAGGACCGCGCCGGCGAGGGCGGCGAGAAGGACGGACGGCAGGCGCATGGAAGGGCTCCGACATGCTCGGGGCGCGCCGGACGGCGCCTCCGCTCAACGGCTTCTCCCCGCCGACGGGTTCCGCGCCGCGCCCTTCGGCGCGAGCCGCCCCAGGGGGCTCCCGGTCGGCCGAACGCGATCCGCCAAGCTCCGGGGGAGCACCCAGGCCTGACGCGGGGCGGCCCTACCCCGCCAGGGCGGCGCGCACCGCGTCCACACCGGCCTGGGCGCGGGCGCCGTCGGGAGCGCCGCCCTGGGCGAAGTCCGGCTTGCCGCCGCCGCCCTGGCCGCCCATGGCCGCCACCGCCGCCTTGACGAGGTCGCTGGCGCTGCGGGCGGCGACGCCGCTGGCCACGGCCACTGCGGCCTTGCCTTCGCTCACGCCCACCAGCGCCACCACGCCCGCGGGGACCTGCTTGCGGAAGTCCTCGATCACCGGGCGCAGGCCGCGGCCGTCCACGCCGTCCAGCACGCGGCCGATGAAGGCGACGCCGCCCACCTCCTCCAGCCCGGCCGCCGCCCCGTCGCCGCCCGGCCCCGCGAGGGCCAGCTTGCGCTTGGCGTCGGCCAGCTCGCGCTCCAGCCGCCTGCGGTCGGCCGTGAGCGCATCGACGCGAGCGAGCACCTCGGACAGGGGCGCCTTGAACTGCTCGCCGAGCGCGATCCCCGGCGCGGCCTGCTCCAGCAGGTGGCGGCGGGCGGCCTCGCCCGTGAGCGCCTCCAGCCGGCGCACGCCCGCCGCGACGCCCGTCTCCGACGTGATGCGGAACAGGGCGACGTCGCCCGTGCGCGCCACGTGGGTGCCGCCGCACAGCTCCACCGAATAGGGCCGGTCGCTCGCCCGTCCATCGGGCTGGGGCTCGCGGCCGAGTGTCAGGACGCGCACGACGTCGCCGTACTTCTCGCCGAACAGGGCCACGGCGCCCGCGGCGATGGCGTCGGCGGGAGCCATGCTCTCCGTGCGCGCCGGCAGGTTCTGACGGATCACGGCGTTGACCTCGGCCTCGACCGCGTCGAGCTCGGCGGCGGTGAGCGCCTTGCCGTGGCTGAAGTCGAAGCGCATGCGCTCGCTGTCCACCAGCTGGCCCTTCTGCGCCACGTGGCCGCCGAGCACGTTCTTCAGCGCCCGGTGCGCCAGGTGGGCGGCCGAGTGGTTGGCGCGCGTGCGCGTGCGCGCCGCGTCGTCGATGGCCAGCCGCAACCGGTCGCCCGCCTTGAGCACGCCCGAGCGCACGTGGACGGTGTGGACGAAGAGGTCGCCGGCCGCCTTGGCGACGGCGACCAGCGTTCCCTCCCCGCCCGGCCACTCGATCTCGCCGCGGTCGGAGGTCTGGCCGCCGCTCTCCGCATAGAAGGGCGTGCGGTCGAACAGCACCTCTGCGGTGACGCCGTCGGCGTCGGCCGGCTCGACAGCCTCCACCTCGACGGCGTCGCGCACCAACGCGATCACCTCGGCGGTGGTCTCGGCGGTGTCATAGCCGATGAAGTCCGTCGGCCCGAGACGGTCGCGCAGGGTGAACCACTCGGTCGTGGCGGCGCGGTCGCCCGATCCCTTCCACGCCGCCTTGGCCAGGGTGCGCTGGTGCGCCATGGCCGTGTCGAACGCCTCCAAGTCGACGGTGAGCCCCTTGGCGCGCACCGCGTCCTGCGTGAGGTCGAGCGGGAAGCCGTAGGTGTCGTAGAGCTTGAAGGCGGTCTCGCCCGGCAGCACGCCGCCCTCGTCGAGGGCGGCCACGGCGTCGTCGAGCAGGCCCATGCCGCGGCCCAGAGTGACGCGGAAGCGCTCCTCCTCCTGCCGCAGGGTCTCGGTGATCAGCGGCTGCGCGCGCACCAGCTCGGGATAGGCCGCGCCCATCTCGCCGGTCAACGTCGGGACCAGCCTGTGCATCAGCGGGTCGGCCGCGCCCAGCAGGTGCGCGTGGCGCATGGCGCGGCGCATGATGCGGCGCAGCACGTAGCCGCGGCCCTCGTTGGAAGGCGACACCCCGTCCGCGATCAGGAACGACGACGCGCGCAGGTGGTCGGCCAGCACGCGGTGGCTGGGCGCCTGGTCGCCCACGGCCGGCACGCCCGTCAGCTCGACGGAGGCGGCGACCAGCGTGCGGAACAGGTCTGTGTCGTAGTTCGAGGTGACTCCCTGCATCACGGCGGCGAGGCGCTCCAGCCCCATGCCCGTGTCGATGGAGGGCTTGGGCAGGGCCGTGCGCCGCCCGTCGGCGAACTGCTCGAACTGCATGAAGACGAGGTTCCAGATCTCCACCCAGCGGTCGCCGTCTGCGTCCGCGGAACCGGGCGGACCGCCGGGGACGGTCTCGCCGTGGTCGTAAAAGATCTCGGAGCACGGGCCGCAGGGGCCGGTGTCGCCCATGCTCCAGAAGTTGTCGGCCGTGGCGATGCGCACGATGCGGTGGTCAGGCAGGCCGGCGATCTTGCGCCACAGGCCGTGCGCCTCGTCGTCCTCGGCGTAGACGGTGACCAGGAGCTTCGAGGCGGGCAGGCCGTAGTCGCGGGTGATCAGGTCCCACGCCAGCGTGATCGCCTGCTCCTTGAAGTAGTCGCCGAAGCTGAAGTTGCCCAGCATCTCGAAGAAGGTGTGGTGGCGGGCGGTGTATCCGACATTGTCGAGGTCGTTGTGCTTGCCGCCGGCGCGCACGCACTTCTGGCTGGACGTGGCCCGCGGCGAGGCGGGCGTCTCCGCGCCGGTGAAGGTGTTCTTGAACGGCACCATGCCGGCGTTGACGAACAGCAGGCTGGGGTCGTTCTGCGGCACCAGCGGCGCAGAGGGCGTGACGGCGTGACCGGCGCGCTCGAAGTGGCTGAGGAAGCGGCTGCGGATATCGGACAGGCTGGCCATGGTGGGCGGGGTATAGGGAGCCGCCCCCGGGCGCGCCAGCGTCGGCGGCCTTCGTCAGAGGTCCCGCGGCTGCAGGCCGGTCTGCTTTGCGACGCGGGCAAGCATCTTGGGCCCGATCTCCTCGCCGTCGTGGAAGGCGAAGACCACGTCGGGCCAGCCCTCGCGCTTCAGGGTGCGGTGCGAGGCGGAGCGACGCTTCTCCCTCCACCGAGCGCAAGGAGTGCGGCCGGCAGCCGCTTGGCTTTGACCGGCGGCCAGACGCTCAAGCGGCGACGAACAGCCGGTCGAGCTCCGGCGCGCGCTCGCCGTGGTCAAGGCGATCGGCGAGCACGCGCAGGCTCAAAGCCTCCACCCGCGCGATCGCCTCGGCGCGCGAGCCGCCGTAGGCGGTGACGCCCGGGAGGTCGACGGCCTTGGCCAGCCAGCGGCCGTCCTCCTCCCGCTCGACCTCGAGGCGCACGGCGACCTCAGCTGTCCAGGAAGCTGCGAAGCTTCCGCGAGCGGCTGGGATGCTTCAGCTTGCGCAGGGCCTTGGCTTCGATCTGGCGGATGCGTTCGCGGGTCACGCTGAACTGCTGTCCGACCTCTTCAAGCGTGTGGTCGGTGTTCATGCCGATGCCGAAGCGCATCCGCAGCACGCGCTCCTCGCGCGGGGTCAGCGAGGCCAGCACGCGCGTGGTCGTCTCGCGCAGGTTCGACTGGATGGCCGCGTCGATGGGCAGGACGGCGTTCTTGTCCTCGATGAAGTCGCCGAGGTGGCTGTCCTCCTCGTCGCCGATGGGCGTCTCGAGGCTGATCGGCTCCTTGGCGATCTTGAGCACCTTGCGCACCTTCTCGAGCGGCATGGCGAGCTTCTCGGCCAGCTCCTCGGGCGTGGGCTCGCGGCCGATCTCGTGCAGCATCTGGCGGCTGGTGCGCACGATCTTGTTGATCGTCTCGATCATGTGCACCGGGATGCGGATGGTGCGCGCCTGGTCGGCGATGGAGCGGGTGATCGCCTGGCGGATCCACCAGGTGGCGTAGGTGGAGAACTTGTAGCCGCGGCGGTATTCGAACTTGTCCACCGCCTTCATCAGGCCGATGTTGCCCTCCTGGATCAGGTCCAGGAACTGCAGGCCGCGGTTGGTGTACTTCTTGGCGATGGAGATCACGAGGCGCAGGTTGGCCTCCACCATCTCCTTCTTGGCTTGGCGCGCCTCGCGCTCGCCCTTCTGCACGGTCTGGACGATGCGGCGGTAGTCGTCGATCGGCACGCCCGTCTCGGTGGCGAGGGCGGCGATGTCCTGGCGGATGTCGGCGATCTGGTGGCCGTCCTTGTCCACGAACTTGGTCCAGCGGACTCCGGAGCCCTTCATGGTCTCCGCCCAGTCGGGCGAGAGCTCGGCGCCGAAGTAGGCTTTCAGGAACTCGGGCCGCGAGATGCCGTAGCTGTCGGCCAGGCGAAGCAGCCGGCCCTCCAGCCCGATCAGGCGCTTGTTGATGGCGTAGAGCTGCTCGACCAGCGCCTCGATGCGGTTGTTGTTGAGCTTGAGGCTCTTCAGGTGGCCGATGATGCGGCCCGACAGCTCGGCGTAGCTGTTGCGGTCCTTGTCGCCCAGGTCGCGGCCGTTCAGGCGCGAGTCCACCAGCTTCTCCTGCAGGAGGCGGAAGCCGTCGAACTCGGCCGCCACCGCGTCCAAGGTGGCCATGACGCCTTCGCGCAGCTCGGACTCCATGGCCGAGACGGTGGGGCCGGCCCCGTCGTCGAAGTCGTCCTCGTCGGCCCCCTCGGCGGCGGCCTGCGCCTCGCCGGCCTCCTCCGCCGCTTCGGCGGGGATGGGCGGGGCGGCCTCGGCGCCGTCGGCGGACGCGCCGTTCTGGCCGCCGTAGGTCTGCTCCAGGTCGATGATCTCGCGCAGCAGGATGCGGCCGTTCTGCAGCTCCTCGCGCCAGACCATGATGGCCTCGAACGTCAGGGCGCTCTCGCACAGGCCGCGGATCATGGTGTCGCGTCCGGCCTCGATGCGCTTGGCGATGGCGATCTCGCCCTCGCGGCTGAGCAGCTCCACCGAGCCCATCTCGCGCAGGTACATGCGCACCGGGTCGTCGGTGCGGTCGTAGGCCGCCTCCTTGGGCGTCTCGGCGACGGCGGTCTCCTCGCGGACGGCGACCTCGCCGCCCTCCTTCTCCGCGTCCTCCTCGGCCTCGACGACGTTGACGCCCATCTCGCTGAGCATGGCGAGGGTGTCCTCGATCTGCTCGGAGTTGACCTCCTCGGAGGGCAGCACCTTGTTCAGCTCGTCCATGGTGACGTAGCCGCGGGCCTTGGCCTGCTTGATGAACTTCTTGACCCCGGCGTCCGTGAGGTCGAGCAGCGGGCCGTCGGGGGCCGTCGTCGTGGTCTCGGGGGCTTCCGCTTCGGCCGTCTGGGTGCTCATTCCGCTCTCCGCCGGGCGCGCGGGGAGGCGCGGCGCCGGTGTCATCTACAGGGGCTCGACCGGCCCTCCTACTGAGGGGACTCGGCCGGGGCCCAAACCGTTCCGTCGCGCACCGCCCGCCTCATCGCGTCGCGGTCCGCCTTCAAGCGCCATAAGGTGGGGACGTCGGGGTCCCGTTCAAAGTCCGCAACCGCACTCGCCACCGCGCGCTCCAGCGCAGATAGGTCGATCAGCACCCTGAGCGCCTGCGACCAAAGCGCACGAACCACCTCGGGCGCCGTCTCGGGCTCCAGGAACGGCGCCTGGGCCTTGCGGGCGGCGCGCGCGATGTCGTGCAGCTTGGCCTGGTGGCCATGGCCCGCAAGATGTCGTTCGAGGGCGTCGGCGTCCACCGCCTCGCCCAGCATCCACACGGCGACCATGTCGTGCGCGACCTGCCGCAGCTCCTCCTCGCCGAAGCCCTGCACGTCCAGAAGCTCCGCGTGCTCGTAGATGAGCTCGGGCCGCCGCAGAGCGGCCTGGGCGACCGCCGCCGCGAGGAAGTGCGGCTCGGCGCGGAGCCTGTGGATCGCCTCCGCGCTTCCCGGCGTCGCACCTTCGAGCGACAGGTCCTGCGCTCCGCCGGCGCGCTTGCCCCTGCGGAACCCGGCCAGCGCGCGTCCGGCGTCGCTGGCCGTCGCGGCCGGGCGCGTGAGGGCGCGGAGCTGCTCGAAGCTGTCGAGCAGCGCCTCCTTGTACATCTGCGCCAGGTCGCGGTCGGCGACGAGGCCGGCGAGCTTGCGCAGCCTCACCTTCAGGCCGGCGTAGCTTTCCGGCGTGCCGAGCGGCTCGGCGTCGCGCTCGCGGCCGAACAGGCGCGCGACGAACGGCTCGGTCTTCTCGAGCTGCCCACGCAGCGCCTCCGCGCCCTGCTCGCGCAGCACCTCGTCCGGGTCCTTGCCGCCCTCCACGACCGCGAAGCGGAAGGAGCGGCCGGGCTTGAGCAGCGGCAGCGCCCGGTCGACGGCGCGGTCGGCGGCCCGGCGGCCCGCGGCGTCGCCGTCGAAGCACAGGGTCGGCTCGGGGTGGAGGCGCCACAGGGCCTCCATCTGCTCCTCGGTGAGCGCCGTGCCCTGCCCGGCCACGGCCGCGATGCCGGCGCGGGCGCAGGCGATGGCGTCCATGTAGCCCTCGACCACCACCAGGGAGGCGGGGCGCTTCTCCACTTCCGCCTGGTGGATCAGCCGGCGCGCCTCGGGGACGCCGTAGAGGGTGCGCCCCTTGTGGAAGAGCGCCGTCTCCGGGCCGTTCAGGTATTTGGCGCGGGCGTTCGGGTCCAGGGCGCGGCCGCCGAAGCTGACCACCTGCCCACGCCCGTCCGTGATGGGGAACATCACCCGGTCGCGGAAGCGGTCGTAGGGCGCCGCCCCGTCCTGCGGCGCGATCAGGAGGCCCGCGTCCACCAGGTCGCCGGGCCGCGCGCCCCTGGCGACGAGGTGGTCCTTCAGCGCCGTGCGCCCGGCGGGCGCGTAGCCCAGGCCGAAGCGCGCCTGGTCCTCCGCGCCGAGCCCGCGCCGGTCGAGGTAGGCGCGCGCCGCCTCCCCGGGAGGGCGGCGCAGCTGCGCCCCGTACCAGCGCGCCGCCTCCTCCAGCCAGTCGCGCAGACCCGCGCTGCGAGCCTCGACGGCGGCTTGGCGCGGATCGTCGGCGGGCAGAGCCAGCCCCGCCTCTCCCGCCAGCCGCTCCACGGCCTCACGGAAGGTGAGGCGCTCGTTCTCCTGCAGGAAGCCGATCAGGTCGCCGTGCTTGCCGGATGAGAAGTCGTGCCAGAAACCCTTGTCGTCGTTCACGAAAAACGACGGCGTCTTCTCCTTGGCGAAAGGAGACAGCCCCACCCACTCGCGCCCCTGCCGCTTCAGGGTCACGGCGCGGCCGATCACCTCCGACAGGCGCAGGCGGCCCTTCAACTCGTCAAGGAAGCGTTCGTCCAGCCGGCTCACGGCGCGCGCACCGGGGGCGAAGTGCTGAGTGCATGAGCGCGCCGGCTGAAGTCGCGGTCGAACGAGAGGAGCGCCTCACACGCCTGAGCCGCCGCGAGGTGCAGCGCGTCGGCGAAGTCCATCCCCTCTCCCGTCCACGCCAGCGCCTGCTGCCCTTGGGCGCGCCGGTCCACGGTGACGTTCAGCAACCCGAGCAGGGCGTCCAGCACGTCCAGCACCCGCCGCCTCGGGTAAGCGTAGGTGTTCAGCAGGAGCCACGACAGCTCCAGAAGGACGGTGACGGCGATGAACAGCGAAGGCGCGGCCATGGCGGAGCAGGCGGCCGCATGCTGCGCGTCGTCGTCGGCCAAGACGAAGCGCGCCAGGACGTTGGCGTGGAGCGCAAGCACCGGTCAGTCTTCGTAGTCGGAGCCGGTCTGCTCGAACCGCCGCCAAGCGAGCCTGAACCCCTCGGCCATGCCGGCGTCCTCCTGCTCCGGCGTGAGCGGCCGCCGGCCGGGATCGTGCAACATGCCGGCCACGTCCTCCAGCCGGGTCGCCGTGCGGGACGGCTCACGACGCAGCAGCACACCCTCCGGCCGCTCCTCGACCAAAAGCCGATCGCCGCTGGACCAGCCGTGGCGGTCGCGGACCGCCTTGGGAAGGATCAGCTGGCCCTTGGTGGACAAGGTGGTGGTGAGCGGCTTCGGGGCGGCCACGGCGGACCTCCGGTAAGACGTAAGTAAGATGCGTCGACCCGAGACAGGCGGCAAGCCTCTTTCCTCACGCGCCCGGCGCCCTAAACAGCGCGCCTCACCTGGAGACCGCCATGCCCGTCCGCACCGTCCCTTATTCCGACATCCAGAGTTTCGTGGGGCAGGAGATCGGCGTCTCCGACTGGTTCGAGGTGACGCAGGAGAAGGTGAACCTGTTCGCCGAAGCGACGGGCGACCACCAGTGGATCCACGTGGACGTGGAGCGCGCCACCCGCGAGATCGGCGGCCCCATCGCCCACGGCTTCCTGACCCTCTCGCTGATCCCCATGCTCGGCGCGCAGATCCTGCGGGTGGAGGGCGTCACCCGCGGCATCAACTACGGCTGCAACAAGGTGCGGTTCACCGGCATGGTGCGGGTCGGCAAGCGGGTGCGCATGCGCCAGACGCTGGTCGGCGTGGAGGCGCGCTCGGGCGGCCTGCAGATCACCAACGTCTGCACCATCGAGATCGAGGGCGAGGAGCGCCCCGCCTGCGTGGCCGAGACGCTGAGCGTCATCTACGGCGCCTGACACTTCCGCTGGAGGCGTCGGGGGCCTATATCGGCATCGCCCCGCGACGGTGGGGATATGGGGATAAACGCCCACGTAATAAGCGGACCGGACCCGGGTGCGATTCCCGGCGGCTCCACCAGACACCTCCCGCGTCATCGGCGGGCGGTTTGCGGGGCCGATCAGCATCGACGGACGTCTAAAGGTGAAGCTTTCTCTCGGTGTGGGACTCCGCGATCGTCCCGTTTTGTAACTGCGAACGATAACTTCGCTGAAGA